>NZ_JAFLWU010000019.1:0-110616 GCF_017316265.1 Pseudomonas sp. Marseille-Q1929 | reverse complement strand
GTGGTGGTTGCCGGGGCGGCGGTGGAGGCTTCGGCGGCGGCGGGGCATCGGGTGGCTGGTAATGACAATAACTAGAAAAGAGCGTCTACAACCATGGCATTACTGACTGAACACGAGCAGCGCCAAGTGGCCGAAGCGATTGCCCGCGTCGAAAAAACCACCGACGCCGAACTGGTGACCGTGCTGGCTGCCCGCGCCGATGACTACGCCTATATTCCGTTGCTGTGGGCCAGCCTCATCGCATTGGTGGTGCCGGGTGTGGTGCATTACCTGTCGGGCTACCTGACCATGTACACCTTGCTGCTGGCGCAATGGGCGACGTTCATCGTGTTGTGCCTGGTGTTTCGCTTGCCCAAGGTCACCACCCGACTGATCCCCCGTTCCGTGCGCCACTGGCGCGCGTCCAACCTGGCACGGCGGCAGTTTCTGGAGCAGAACCTGCACCACACGCTGGGCAGCACCGGCGTGCTGATCTTTGTCAGCGAGGCGGAGCGGTATGTGGAGATCCTGGTGGATGACGGGATTTCCAAGCGGTTGGATGACGGCAGTTGGGATGCCATCGTGCAGGCGTTTACCCAGCAGGTGAAGCAGGGGCAGACGCTGGCGGGGTTTATCGACTGCATCGAGGCGTGCGGCGAGTTGTTGAAGGTGCATGTGCCGGTGACGCAGACCCGTAACGAGCTGCCGAATCGCCTGGTCGTCCTCAAATAATCGAGACAACACAGTTCTACATGTGGAAACATGTTTCATGTGGGAGCTGGCTTGCCTGCGATGGCGGTGTATCAGCAATAGGGAAGCAAGCTGGCCCACCGCCATCGCAGGCAAGCCAGCTCCCACACAAGCCAGTGTTCACATTTGGTTTGTGGCGGTTCATCGACCGTTAGTCAAATAACCCCGTGCCCTCCAGCCCCATCCCCCCTAAAATGCCCGGCATTCCCTGCCCGAGGCGTTTTTGTTCATGTCTGTCACCGCTCAACCCGTCAGCGACCACCACGCCCAGTTCATCGAACTGCTGGGCACCAGCCTTGCGCAGAACGCCTTTATCAAGCTGGTGCTGGCCAAGTACGTCGGTGACGAAGCCGAGTTGCAACGCCTGATCATCAAGGCGGTGACGGTCAAGGAACAGCCATGCCTGTCCTTCGTCTATCGCTATAAAACCCGTGACATCACCAAGAACTTCCCCGTGGCCGAGGGCGTGGCGACGATTGCCGCGTTGCTGCCGGCGCAGTTCAAGAACGCGCACCTGCTGTCGCTGACCGACGAAGCCCAGCTGGAATACAGCAAGAAGAACAAAAGCTCGCTGTTCAAAAGCAAGCCGCAGCAATTGCGCGAGGCGCCGAGCGCCGAGCACAACCGCGAGAAGAATCGCTTCCTCGACCTCAGCCGGCCATTCCTCGCCGACCTCGGCGTGACCGACGCCAAGCAGGCGCTGATCCCGTCGATGTCGCGCAAGTGGAAGCAGATCAACAAGTTCATCGAAGTGTTCAGCCATGCGCTGACCACTTCACCGCTCAAACTCGACCAGCCGGTGCGCGTGGCCGATTTCGGTTCGGGCAAGGGCTACCTGACGTTCGCCATCCACGACTACCTGCGCAACACCCTCAAGGCCGAGGGCGAAGTGACGGGCGTCGAGCTGCGTGAAGACATGGTGACCCTGTGCAACACCGCCGCCGCGCGCCTGGAACATCCGGGGCTGGTGTTCAAGTGCGGCGACGTGCGCAGCGTGGCGCCCAGCGAACTGGACGTGATGATCGCCCTGCATGCCTGCGACATTGCCACCGACTATGCGATCCACACCGGCATCCGCTCCGGTGCGTCGATCATCATGTGCTCGCCGTGCTGCCACAAACAGATCCGCCTGCAGATCCAGAGCCCGGCGTTGTTGAAGCCGATGCTGCAATACGGTTTGCACCTGGGCCAGCAGGCCGAGATGGTCACCGACAGTTTGCGTGCGTTGTTTTTGGAAGCCTGTGGTTATGAGACCAAGGTGTTTGAGTTCATCTCGTTGGACCACACCAACAAGAACAAGATGATCCTGGCGGTGAAGCGTGCGGAGCCGATGGACAATGCGCAGTTGCTGGAGAAGATCCAGGAACTGAAGGCGTTCTACCACATCACCGAACACTGCCTGGAAACCCTGCTGCGGACGGATGGCTACTTAAGCTGAACACAGAATCCCCTGTGTGATAGGGCTTGTGTGGGAGCGGGCTCCCACACAGATCTTCTTCCACCGTTAGATTGTGTTCGGCTTGGGAATGGGTGCTGGCTGCACGCTGGTCTTGCGCCCCAGCATCACCGTCACAATCACCCCACACGCAAACACCCAGGTAATCGGCTCGATCTGTTCACCAAAGAACAACGCCGAAAACGCGATGGTAAAGAAGATCTGCAACAACTGGATCTGGCTCACCCGCGCGATCCCGCCCATGGCCAACCCGGCATACCAGGCAAAGAACCCGAGGAACTGCGAGAACAGCGACACATAGCCAAACGCCCACCAGGTGCCCATGGAGATCGCCCCTTGATGCTGCGCCGCCAGGTACCACACCGGGCCGATCAATACCGGCGTCGAGAGCACCAGCGCCCAGCAGATCACCTGCCAGCCACCCATCTCCTTGGCCAGTCGGCCACCTTCGGCATAGCCCAGGCCGCCCACGGCGATGGCGCCGAGCATCAACAAATCGCCCGCCTGAATGCTGCCGGCGCCGGTGATCAACGCATAACTCAACACCAAGCCACTGCCCAGCGCCGCGCAGGCCCAGAAGGCTTTGGACGGCCGCTCGTGGGACAGCCACGCCGCATACAACGCCACGCACAGCGGTTGCAGGCCGTTGACCAGCGCGCCATGGGACGCCGGCAGGGTTTGCATGGCCCACGCCGACAGCACCGGGAAGCCGAGGATCACCCCGGCAATCACCAGGCACAGCCCGCGCACCTGGCGCCAGGTTGGCCATTGCTCACGGCGCCACAGCAACAACGCCGCCGCCGGCACCGCCGCGAACAGCGCACGGCCGAGGCCGTTGAGCAGCGGGTGGATTTCCTGCACCACGATGCGGGTGAAGGGCAGGGTCAGGCTGAAGATGATGACGCCCAGCAGGCCGAGGGCCATGCCGGTGTTTTCGCGCGAGCTCATGGAAGGCAACCAGAATCTAGAGGGCTTCAAGGGAAGCCCATCTAGCCACACCCCCCGCCAATCAAGGGCCTACAGCTGGGTGCGGATTTATCCGTACAGTTTTTCAGAAGAAGCGCGTGATGCTGATCTTGGCGTTGCGGCCTTGGCTGTAGACACCTTCGCCGCTGAGTGCCGGTTGGTAGAAGCGGTTGAAGAGGTTGTCGACGGTGAAGTTGATCTCGGTGCCCTTGAGACCGGCCTGCTGTGGTTTCCAATTGGCGAACAGGCCTTGTGTGTCGTAGCTGGCGTTCTCCGTCTGGTCGTAGATGAAGTCGCCGATGCTGGAGTTCAAACCGCCCGCGTAAACATCGGTGGGCACGCGATCGGTCTTGCGTACGAACTGGCCCTGCCAGCCCACCTGCGCATCCCAGCTCGGGATCTTGGTACCCAGCACCACCACCCATTTGGCCGGTGGGATATCCCGCGCCCATACGTGCAGGTCTGTCGCCCAGGGGTTGGTGTAGGGGTTGTCGCGCTTGCCTGTGGCCCAGGAGTAAGTCAGGGAGCCGAACAGGTAGGTCGAGTCGTAGTAGCTCTCCAGCTCGAAGCCCTTGATGGTCATGCCACCCACATTGCGATAGTTGGTCCTGGCTGCCGCGTCACTGCATACCGAATCGATACTGCCCGACACGGTCAACTGTCGTTCGCAGCCGACGCCGGTGGCTTTCATGATTTCGTCTTCAATACGGTTGTGGAACAGCGTGGTGCGCAGTTGCAGGTTGTCCTCGCGGGTGAATAGCCCCGAGAAGTTGGTGACGTTGCCTGCGGTAATCGCCGTAATGCGCTCCGGGTCGAGGTTCAGGCTGGTGGCGCTGCGGGTGCTGAGGCCGCCCTGGACTTCGTACTGTTCATCGATCACCGGTGCGCGCCACGTACGGTTCCAACTGGCGAAGAAGGCCACATCCGGGGTCACGTTCCAGAACGCCGCCAGGCGCGGCGACCATCCGGTGTAGGTGCGGTCGCTGTAGTCGTGGCCCACTTTCGGGTCCGGGTTGCTGTAGTACGGCGCATCGTTGGCTTCGCCGCGGTTGCGCACGTGGTCGTAACGCAGGGACGGCGTGAGGGTCACGTCGCCCAGGGTAATCGCGTCCTGGATGTAGAACGCGTTGCTATCGACCTTGCCGTGGGGCATGAAATACGGCTGGAAATGCCCATAGTTGTATTTGGCGGTGTTGTAGGTTGCGCCCGGCATCCAGCTTTCGGTTTCGCGCTTGTGCTTGCGGATCTGCACGCCCGTGGTCACCGCGTGCTCCAACGGGCCGGTGGTCAGCAGGCTGGTATTGCGCAATTCAAGGATGCGGTCGGTGTAGGACGTATCCATCTTGCGTCCACCGGTAGCCAGGCCAATGACGGCATTCTCGGCGCGCTCATCGGTCTGGTCGGTATTGGACTCCGAGTAGCTCAGCTTCAGGTCGATCAGCGGGTTGTTCAACGGGTGATATTCGTACTTGCTCGACCAGGTGGTGTCCACTGTGTCGCGGTCGGCCAGGAAGCGAGACACCGCCGTTGCGTAGCCATAACGGTCGATGGCCGATTGTGTCGGTGGTGATGGGTAGGACTTAGCCGAGAACGGCGTCATACGTTGGCTTTGGGCGCGAGAGTAAGACAGGCCCATGCTGTGTTCATCGGTGAAATACGCGTTGAACTTGAACAGCTGGCCGTCGACATCCTGCGCGCTGTTGGGCAACCGTTTGGGGTTGATCGGGTATTCATTGCGCGGGTCGGGCGGTGTGCCGGCGAGCTTGAGGTCGTCGCCGTCGCGCTTGGTCAGGTAGGCCAGGCCGTCCATGCGGCCGTCGTCGGTGCGGCCATACACGGCGCCGGTGTAGACCTGCTCGTGGTTGTTGCTGGCGTAGCCGTATTTGATCATCGCCCCGGCGTTGCGCCCGTCCTTGAGCAGGTCGGGTGCGTCCTTGGTGATCATGTTGACCGTGCCGCCAAAACCGCCGTTACCGGTGAATGGCGAGTAAGGGCCTTTCTCCACCTCAATGCTTTTGATCAACTCGGGCTCGATGAAAATGGTGCCTTGTTGATAACGCTCGAACCCGCTTTTGGCCGCACCATCCACGGTCATCGGCACATCTTCGGCATCGCCCATGCCGCGGATGTTCATGGTCTGGCCGCCCGGCTTGGGCGAGCCACCCATGGAGACGCCGGGCAGGGTCTGCAACAGCGAAGGAATGTTATCGGGCTGGTAGCGGTCGATATCCGCCTGGCTCAGGGTGGAGCGGCCCACTGTG
Source organism: Pseudomonas sp. Marseille-Q1929 (assembly GCF_017316265.1). Lineage (NCBI taxonomy): Bacteria > Pseudomonadati > Pseudomonadota > Gammaproteobacteria > Pseudomonadales > Pseudomonadaceae > Pseudomonas > Pseudomonas sp. Marseille-Q1929. The sequence continues at coordinate 105,204 of NZ_JAFLWU010000019.1, read as the reverse complement.
CTGGAGTCGACCTGGCTACCGGTGCCGATCACGCTCAGTGCATCCAGTTGAACAACGCCGCTGTTGGTGGTCTTGCCCTCATCGGGGCGCACGACGTAGGTGCTGCCGACCTTGATCAGGGTGAACTCGCCGTTTTTCAACAGGGTGCGAATCGCCACTTCCGGCGTGAAGTCGCCGTTGAGCGCGGGGGCTTGCACGTTCTTGAGCAGCTCTTCATCGAACAGCAACTGGATCTGTGCCTGTTGCGCCACCTGGCTGAGGGACGTCGCCAGTGATTGCGCTGGCAGTTGCAGCGTGAGCGAATCGGCCTGTGCACTGAGGCTGAATACCAGGCAACTGGCGATGAGCGTCGGTCGAAGAAACAGGTGCGAAGCGTGGCAAGGCGCGCGAAACATGAAATCCCCCGGTGTGGCCAAGTGGCCGAAAAGGTGTGCGTATCAAACGCAGACCGGGGGAAGACGCGGCTGCTCGAAAAAACCACACCTGCGAATGCAAAATATTCTCAAATAAGAATCTTGCAGGGTTATTTGCTCGGTTCGATGCGTACGATGCCATCGGCCGACGCCACGGTTTTCACCGGTAACAGGGCGGGCAGGGCGTTGAGCAGGGCGTCGGGATCATTCACATCCAGGTTGCCCGAGACCTTCAAGTGCGCCACGGCGTTACTGACCTGCAACGGTGCCTGTGGGCGGTACAGACTCAATTCATCGATCAGGCTGACCAGCTCGCGGTTGCGAAACGACAGGTGACCGCTGCGCCAGTCGGCCACCTCTTCGGCGGTGAGGGTCTGTTGCTGCAACGTGCCCTTGGCGTAGCTGAAGATCGCGCGCTGCTGTGCGCCCAATAGGGTGACGGGGCTTTTGGCATCCGGCTCGAAGGCGACCTGGCCATGGGCGACGCTGACCACCAGTTGCTGCTGGCTGCGCCGCACATCGAAGCCGGTGCCGACCACGCGCACATTGGCCTCGCCCGCTTGCACGAACAGCGGGCGTTCCTTGTCGGCGGCCACTTCGAGGTACAGCTGGCCTTTGTCCAGGTGCACGATGCGCTGGTACGCGGTGAACTCCACCCGCACGCGGGTGTTGGCATTCACATACAAGGTGCTGCCATCGGGCAGATTGAGGGTGTGCATGCCTTTGGCGTGGGCTGCGACCTGGGTGTGATACAACTCGCGGGGCGCGCCGATATGCGTGGCCATGATTGCGCACAGCAAGGCGGCCGCCACGGCCAGGGCCGGGCGCCACGCGGACGGTTTGCGCTGGGGCAGCGCCACGGGTTTGTTCAGTTGCTGCAACTGGGCGAGGTCCGCCCACAGCTGCTCGAATTCAGCATAGGCGCGGGCATGGGCCGGCTCGGCCTGCCAGGCGGCAAAGGCCTTGCGGTCGGCGCGGTCGGTTTCGCTGTGGTTGCGTGCAAACCAGCTGGCGGCTTGGGCGTCGATGGAGTCGCTGTCCTCGATGTCGATGTCGCTCAGGCGGTTCATTCTGGCTGCTCCGTGCCGGGTTCGTGTTGAAGGCGTCGTTTGCAATGCAGCAGGGCCAAGGCGATGTGCTTTTCCACCATGCTCGTGGAAATGCCCATGCGTTCGGCGATCTGCGCCTGGCTCAGGCCTTCGAAGCGGTGCAGCATAAGGGCTTCTCGTCGGCGGGGCGAGAGTTCGGCGAGGACTTCTTTCAACTGTTCCAGGCGTTGCAAGCGTTGCGCGGCGGCCATGGGTTCGTTTTGCTCGTCGGTGGCAGGTTCCAAGTCCCTTTCGGCCTGATCCTGGTGGACGGTCTGCCGTACCTTCTGTTTACGCCAGTGATCGCGCAGCAGGTTGCGCGCCATCTGGAACAGAAACGCCCGTGGCTGCTCGACCTTGGCGCGGTCGCGGTAGTCCAGCCATTGGGTGAAGACATCCTGGGTCATGTCCGCCGCGTCGCTGGCGTTGTCCGTGCGTTTGCGCAGGAAATACAGGATATCTGTATAAAAACCGCGAAAGGCATCGGCCGCCAACGGGTCGGGCTTGGGACGAGACATGGATATCCTTCTTGACGAAGCACGACGGAGGAAAGTCGCGAATGGTATCGAGAACCATTGCTATTTGTCTCTATATATTACGGACGCTCGAGATCAAAAATGTGGGAGCGGGCTTGCTCGCGAAGGCGGTGTGTCAGTCACAGGTATTTCAACTGATCCACCGCATTCGCGAGCAAGCCCGCTCCCACAGGGGATTGTGGCTTTATTTCAGTAATGTTTTCAGCTGTTCGATCGCCGCTTCACCCAACGGAAATACCGGCAAGCGCGGATCGCCCGCTTCTAACCCGGTCAAGCGCAACCCGGCCTTGATCGTCGCCGGCAAACCCCCTTTGAGAATGAACTCCAGCAGCGGCAACTGGCGATAGAACAGCGCCCGTGCTTTTGTCAGGTCATTGGCCAGCACCGCGTCATACAAATCCAGGTTGAGCTTTGGGATCAGGTTCGGCGCCGCCGTGCACCACCCCTTGGCACCGGCCGCGAAGGCTTCCAACGCCAGGGGGTTGCAGCCGTTGTAGAACGGCACGTCACTCTGGCGATGCAACTGGTGCATGCGTTGGATATCGCCGGTGCTTTCCTTGACCATCGTCACATTGGCGACCTGCTTGATGATGCGCAGGATCAACTCCACCGACATGTCGGTGCCGCTGGTGGCCGGGTTGTTGTAAAGCATGATCGGCACGCCGATGCTGTCGCCAATCGCAGCGTAGTGGGCGAGGATTTCCGCTTCGCTGAGCTTCCAGTACGAGGCGGGCAGCACCATCACCACGTCGGCGCCATTGGCTTCGGCGTAACGGGCGCGGCGCACGGCTTTGGCGGTGGTCAGATCGGACACGCTGACGACGGTGGGCACGCGCCGGGCGATTTTTGCCAGGCTGTAGGCGCTCACTTCATCCCATTCGGCGTCGCTCAGGTAGGCGCCTTCGCCGGTGCTGCCCAAGGGCGCGATGGCATGCACGCCGCTGGCGATCAAGCGGTCGATGGAGCGGCCGAGGGCGTCGAGGTCAATGCGCGAACCGTCGGCGCTGAAAGGGGTGATGGTGTAGCCGATGATGCCGTGAATAGTTGGGCTGGACATGGAGGGTCTCCGGTCGAAAAAGGGCAATCAGTTCAGGCAATCGGCGTGTTGGCGCAGGTTCTGCCGGGCGTAGTAATTGAACGCGGCGCCGTGGCGCTTGGGCCGGGAGATCCAGTCGTGGGCTTCACGACCCAGTTCCGGCAGGATCGGCTTGATGGTGCCCGCCGCCATCGCCAGCAACTGCAACTTGGCCGCACGTTCGATCAACTGCGCGATCACACAGGCCTCCTCGATGCTCGCCCCCGTGGACAGTTGACCGTGGTGCGACAGCAGGATCGCGCGCTTGTCGCCCAGGGCTGCCGTGATGATTTCGCCTTCTTCATTACCCACCGGCACCCCCGGCCAGGCTTCCAGGAACGCACAGTCTTCGTACAGCGGGCAGAGGTCCATGTGGGACACCTGCAACGGCACTTCCAGCATCGACAGCGCAGCGATGTGCGTGGGGTGCGTATGGATGATGCAATTCACATCCGGCCGCCCACGGTACACCCAACTGTGGAAACGGTTGGCCGGGTTGGGGATTCCATGGCCTTCCAGCACTTCAAGGTCCTCGTTGACCAGCAGCAAGTTGCTGGCGGTGATTTCGTCAAAGCCCAGGCCCAGTTGCTGAGTGTAATAGGTGCCAGGCGTTGGCCCACGGGCGGTGATCTGCCCGGCCAGGCCGGAGTCGTGGCCGTTCTCGAACAGGATGCGGCACGTGAGCGCCAGCTTTTGCCGGTCGGTCCACGTATTATCCGCCAGGGTGTTTTGCATCTGGATCAGTGCTTGCTTGACCAGCTGGTCTTTGGGGAGTGCTAATGTCTTGGCCATATCGGTGTCCTTTGGGTGGTTCAATGGACGTCTGGTTTGCTGGTCTCCCGCTGCTCGCAAGGTCGTTGGGTGAACGCAAATGACACTAAAGATGCTATATGACACAAAGTGTCATTGGCAAGCGCAGCTTATCGTTTTCTGCATGGACTAACCGCAGCACATGTCTATCCGTTTGAAATTATTGAGAAAAAAACTTGGCGTGACGTTGGACGTGCTGGCCGAAAAGTCCGGCATGACCAAGAGTTACCTGTCCAAGGTTGAACGCGGGCTCAATACACCGTCGATTGCGGCCGCGCTGAAACTGGCCAAGGCATTGAACGTGAAGGTCGAAGAGCTGTTCAGCGAAGACAGCGTCAGCCTCGACAGCTACAGCCTGGTGCGCAGCCATGAACGGCCCGATACCGCGCCGGGTTATGCGGTGCTGGCCCATCAGGTAAGTGAGCGCAGCCTGCTGCCGTTCATCATCTATCCGCCGGCGGAGTTCACCGATAAGACCTTCAAGGAGCACCTGGGGGAGGAGTTTCTGTTCGTGCATGAAGGCCAGGTGGAAGTGGATTTCATGAATGAACGGGTGATTCTGGAGCGCGGCGATGCGCTGCATTTCAATGCACAGAAGCCCCATCGGCTGAGGTCGGTGGGGCCGGTGCAGGCGCAGTTGCTGGTGGTTGTCCACAGCAGGGACGAGTGACGCTGACTGCGCCTTGAAATGCGACCAATGTGGGAGCGGGCTTGCTCGCGAATACGGTGTATCAGGCACAGATGTTCTGCCTGACCCACCGTATTCGCGAGCAAGCCCGCTCCCACATTTTGATCAGCGTTCGACAGGGACGGACAGTGTGGGATTGCCGAGCGAATGGGTACGTGCCGCAAAGAACCTCAGCTCCACACCCGTCCCCTCGAACATCTCCGAATACCGCCGCTTCTGCTGCCGAATAAACCCATCACTGCGCCCCGACACCGAGATCGCCAGGGTGCTCAACTTGGCCTGGCAAATCGCATCCACCAAGTGTTTATCCTGCGCGCCCAAGTCGTGGCCAAAGATGCACAGCGCGCCCTGATGGCCGAGCAACTGCTCATAGCAGAACGACAGATAATCCGAGCTGCGGATGGTCTTCAGTTTCTCTTCCACCTTGCCTTCGCTGACAAACAGCGGCACATCATCCAGGGTCTTGATCGTGTTGTTGATCGCAAAACTGCTGAGCAAGGTGCTGTCGGTGGTCGGCAATTTGCGCGCGGTGCCGTCGAGGTTGCGCACCAGGTGCAGGCCGCCGTGCAGGTAGAGGATGCGCGTGGCGCTGGTGTGGGTGTTGCGCAGGTCGAAGCTGGCGTCGGCGCTGCGGAACAGGTCGTCGATGCCCGGTGTGTGCAGGATCGCCCAGTAGTTGAGCAAGTCGTAGTTGCTCGTGAATACCGTGGAGTAGCTCGCCAGTTCGCGGTTGATCGTCTCCAGTGTCGACGGTTGCACCAGGCGCCACGGGATATGCACGGCGTGGATGGTGTTAATCAGCGCTTCCTTGATCGCGTAGTAGCGATTGCGCGGCGCCGCCGAGCTGACCGCCAGCGCCTTGTTGACCCGGCTGGTGGTTTTCAGGGCGCCCAGGGCCTGCTCGAAACTGCGGGTTTGCAGGGCGTCGAACACACTGAGTTCGGATGGACTCAGGGGTTTTTCTTCGACGGTGCGCGCGTTTTCGAACAGCGAGTCGTAGGCAAAGTCTTCCCAAATCGTACGACTGGCGCCGTTGCCGATCAGAATCCCGCTGAAGTCGATGGCGCCGCGCAGGGCGCTCCAGTCTTCAAGGTGGGCGTCAATATCCTGGAAATCCTTCATTGCGGCGGGTCTACTCGAAATCGGCTGGGCGGTGACTTTATCACGAGCGGGCGTTGATCCTGATCAAGATGCTGTGGCCGTCAGCGGTTGATTCTGTAGGCATAAAGCCTACGAGGATTAGCCATGAGCAGCACCTTCTTTATTCCCGCCGTCAACATCATGGGCACCGACTGCCTCGACGAAGCCATGACCGCCATCCGCAACTACGGCTTTCACAAGGCGCTGATCGTCACCGACGCGGGCCTGGCCAAAGCCGGCGTGGCCAGCATGATCGCCGAGAAACTGGCGATGCAGGACATCGATTCGGTGATCTACGACGGCGCCAAGCCCAACCCCAATGTGGAAAACGTCGAGAAAGGCCTGGCGCTGTTGCAGGAAAGCGCCTGCGATTTCGTGGTGTCCCTGGGCGGCGGTTCGCCCCATGACTGCGCCAAGGGCATCGCGCTGTGCGCCACCAACGGCGGGCATATTGGCGACTACGAAGGCGTGGACCAGTCGAGCAAACCGCAACTGCCGCTGGTGGCTATCAACACCACCGCCGGCACCGCCAGCGAGATGACCCGGTTCTGCATCATCACCGATGAAACCCGCCACGTAAAAATGGCCATCGTCGATCGTAACGTCACGCCGCTGCTGTCGGTCAACGACCCGGCGCTGATGGTCGGCATGCCCAAGGGCCTCACCGCCGCCACCGGCATGGACGCCCTGACCCACGCCATCGAAGCCTACGTGTCCACCGCCGCCACGCCGATCACCGACGCCTGTGCGATCAAGGCCATCGAACTGATCAGCGCCAACCTGCGCCTGGCTGTGCGCGACGGCAGTGACAAGGCCGCGCGGGAAAACATGGCCTACGCGCAATTCCTCGCCGGCATGGCGTTCAACAACGCGTCCCTGGGTTTTGTCCATGCCATGGCGCACCAGTTGGGCGGCCTGTATGACTTGCCCCACGGCGTGTGCAACGCGGTGTTGTTGCCCCATGTGCAGAGCTTCAACGCCAGCGTCAGCGCCAAACGCTTGAGCGACGTGGGCCGCGCGTTGGGTGCGGATGTCAAAGGCGTCACCGTGGAAGAGGGGGCCCAGGCGGCGATCGCGGCGATCCGCAGCCTGTCCCAGGACGTAGATATCCCGGCCGGCCTGCGTGAGCTTGGCGCCAAGTTGCAGGACATTCCGCTGCTCGCCAGCAATGCGTTGAAGGATGCGTGTGGGCTAACCAATCCACGGCGCGCGGATCAGCGTCAGATTGAGGAGATCTTCCGTAACGCGTTCTGATCTGCCTTGCAGCGGGTGACGCACACGCATGCGCTGCCCGCCAGCGTCAGGCACAACAGCGTTAACGGCCATGCTTGCTGAGTCACCAGCAGGCTCGCGACGCCGCCAATCAAGGCAGCCATGAATTGGTGGATAAAACCACTTAAGGCCATGGCGTAGGCGCCGCCTACTGGTGAGTCATCGTTGGCAAGTGACAAACTGATCGGGTAACTCATTGATTGGCCCAATACGGCCAGGCAATACGGCAGCCATAGCAGCGCCGCAATGCCGCTGGCAAATACGCTACCTAACAGCATCACGGTGGTACTCATGAGCAGCAGCGCCACGCCCCAAACCAGCATGCTCACCCTTCCTGCACGAGCAACGAAACGATTTACCATCATCGCCCCTACCAGATAGGCCGTACTGATAGGCCAACCCAGCCAGCCATATTGCGTTGCGCTCCACCCGAAACTTCCTTGCAATATCAAGGGTGCGCAGGTGTTGAACGCAATGATCACGCCATAGCCAAACCCGCCAACCAATACTGGGTGTAGAAACGGCGGATGCCGCACCAACCTGGCGTAGATACTCCACGCAGAAACCGACGAATCGGTGCTTACCCGTTCGGGAAATGGCTCTCTGCACAGCAGTACGATCAGCCCGATAGCGCCAATCGCCAATCCGTAAAAAATCGCCTCCCAGCCGAGTGCTGCCTGTGCCACCGAGCCCACGAATTGACCAATACCCAATGCGACCACAAACGTCATGCCCAACCAAGACAGCCCTTTGGCCAACAACGCGCCACTGAAGCTATCCCGAATCAAAACCCGCGCCATCACCGAAACACCACCTGCGCCCAAGCCTTGGATCAGTCTCAGCGACAGAAAGGATTCAACGTTAAACGCCGACGGTATCGCCGCACTTGCCAGTGCGTACACGGCTAATGCTGCCACCATCACAGGTTTTCGGCCAAACCGTTCACCCAGGCTCCCCCACAAGAGCATAGGCAATGCCATGCCGACTAGATAAACGGCCAAGGCAGGCGTTACTGTGTCCTCTGCGGCCAGTAAAGCGTGGGCGATAGCCGGGACAGCAGGTAAGTAACTGCTGAGCCCGGCTTGGGCAAGGAAGGTCGCGCAGCATGCCAATATCAACAGAGTGTTTTTCAAAGGGGGAATTCGTCACTGTAACGGTTAATAACGCATCGATTGAATGAACGATTCAACCCTCGGTAGTTGCCAGCAGTTCAAGTATTCACGTTGACGTAGTCATGGTTTCTTCTAACAGACGTGTGAGTTTTTTGCAGAATGCATGCAAGATTTCACTGCTCATGTCTGCTCGCAGCGTTATGCGAATGGCTGCCTTGCCCTTAGGGACGACAGGGAAAAATACCGCGGAAGTGAAAAAGCCACTATCGGCAAGCTGTATGGAGAGTGCGTTCGCCTTCTCCGCAGCGCCACAGTTCACTAGCCTGATCGCTGTATTCATGCCCCATTGCTCGGTATGGATAAGACTGTCAAATAATTTGATGTTGTCGGCGAGCTTTTCTTGAAGCATGTCCAGCTCTGTTGTTTGGTGAATTTTTATAGATGCTAAACCTGCACCTATGGCGGCTGAATTCAGACTTTGGGACCAGTTGCTGGGGCCACCATATCGATGCATTAAGTTTTTATGTTTATCGTCACCAAACATCACGATCCCTCCGCTCGCGCCGAATGCTTTGCCAAGCGACGCTACGACTACGGTGTGATTGTCCAGTGCTTGCAAGCGCGTTCTTACAAAACCGCTGCCCCGTGCTCCGAATGCGGATATCGCATGCGAATCGTCCAGGTAAAGAAATAGTCCATAACGGGATTTAAGGTACAGTAGCCCGTCAATGTCCGTTGCTCCACCCATGCTATATAGACCATCCGCGATATAAGCGACATGCTTGCGTTTTTGGCACAAGTCTTCGATAAAACACATGTCATTGTGAGGAGCGGTTATCACTTCCGTTTCATCTGCACAGAACGCTTTCAGGTGGTTCATTGAATAGTGAGAGAACTTGTCAAATAACAGGGTGGGTGGGCAGTTGCCGGTAAACAGGCCGCTGGCTATAAGAGGCAATAAACCAGAACTGGCCGCGCTGCAGGAGAGTGTGCTTAGGCAGGTTGCGTTGAAAAGAGATGATAGTTCTGTTTCATAGTGTTCAAGTATTTCAAGTTTGCATCGGTTTTTTGAGTTTGCAATGCGAAGCGTCTTGGCTTCTATCACCCCTTGGATGGCGCCTTCCAGTATTTTCTGATGGTAGTCAAGGCCAAGATAGGAGGTCGTGCAAAAGTGATGCAGTTCGCGCCCGTGTTGATCGGTGAGAAGGTTTACGTTTTTTACGGTTACATTGAGCTCGCAAATTTTCCCTGCGTGCGCTGATTGCCAGTCGTTGTTTGAGAGTTCAATGACTTTTCTAAGGTTCGAATAGTTGTGGGTTGGCTGTGTGTTTTCCATGTTTTCATCCTTGAAGGGGGGGTGGAAAACTGTAGCGAGAAATTTTTTATCGAGTAAGTCAGATGTTTCTTGGTCGAACTGCTCTGGGAAGTGTTTTTGAAGTGGGCTACTTCCTACAATAAGTAGTGGCGAACGTATGTCTTTTTGATGGCTACTAGGGCTCGGCTGGTGGCTGCTCCAGAGGTAAATTTTAGAGTGATGTGGTGAGCTGGTTCGGAAGATATCGTGCGATTTCATGAAGCCGTAGTTCACAGGATTGAGTAAGGTATCAATGCAGGGATCGAATGTGACGACAGTCTTAAAAGATCTGTCTCTCGAGTAGTCAAAACTGGCTGGATAAGGAGGGTACTTGATGAGAGTTCTGTTATTCGGCGCCACCGGCATGGTCGGCCAGGGTGTTCTGCGTGAATGCCTGCTGGCCGCCGACGTGCAGGAAGTCGTCGCCGTCGGCCGCACGGCACTGACCCAGGAACACGGCAAACTGCATCAGGTGCTGCACAGCGACATGCTTGATTTCCAACCCCTGGAAAACCTGCTGCAAGGCTTTGATGCGTGCTTCTTCTGCCTAGGCGTGTCTTCGGCGGGCATGAACGAAATCCAGTACACCCACCTCACCTATGACCTCACTTTGGTTGCGGCCAGTACCTTGGTGCGGCTCAATCCGCAGATGACCTTTATCTACGTGTCCGGCGCCGGTACCGACAGTTCCGAGGCGGGCAAATCGATGTGGGCGCGGGTCAAGGGCAAGACCGAAAATGCCTTGCTGCGCCTGCCGTTCAAGGCGGTGTACCTGTTCCGGCCGGGGGTGATCCAACCGTTGCACGGCGTGCGCTCGAAGACGCCGTTGTACCAGGCGTTTTATTCGGTGCTGGGGCCGCTGCTGTCGTTGCTGCGCCGGGTTAAACCGGGTTGGGTGGTGAGCACCGAGACGGTCGGCCGGGCGATGTTGCAGGCGGCCAGTCATGGCGCGCCGCAACCGGTGGTGGAGCAGGCTGGGATTAATCGCTTGGCTGACGAGCGTCGTTGAAGGAGCAGGCGGTGATTGTGGATTATTCAGACGCGCTGATCGTGCAGGAAGTGTCGCCGCGTGATGGCTTGCAAATCGAACCGACCTGGGTGGAGACGGCCGACAAGATCGCCTTGATCGACCAGCTTTCCCGCGCCGGTTTCTCGCGGATCGAAGCGGGTTCGTTCGTCTCGCCCAAGGCCATCCCGGCCTTGCGCGATGGCGAGCAGGTGTTCCAGGGCATCGCGCGCAAGTCGGGTGTCATCTACGTGGCGCTGATCCCCAATCTCAAGGGCGCCCAACGTGCCGTCGCGTCCTGCGCCGATGAGTTGAACCTGGTGATGTCCGCCAGCCAGAGCCACAACCTGGCCAACCTGCGCATGCGCTGCGAGGCGTCGTTGGCGGCGTTCGGCGAGATCGTCAGCTTTGCTGCCGACCATCCGGTGCGTCTCAACGGCAGCATCGCGACGACATTTGGCTGCCCGTTCGAAGAGGCGGTCGATGAGGACCGCGTGCTGCGGATGGTGGAGGCTTATCGTGAGCTGGGTATCCGGGGCATCACGCTGGCCGACACCACCGGCATGGCCAACCCGCGCCAGGTAGCACGCCTGGTCAAGCGCGTATTGCAACACGTGCCTGCCGCCGACCTGACCCTGCATTTCCACAACACCCGCGGCCTGGGGTTGTGCAATGTGCTGGCCGCCTACGAGGCCGGTGCCCGGCGTTTTGACGCGGCCCTCGGTGGCCTCGGCGGCTGTCCGTTTGCGCCGGGGGCGTCGGGCAATATTTGTACGGAGGATCTGGTGAACCTGTGCGCGGAGGTGGGGATTCATACCGGTATCGACCTGCCGCATCTGTTGCAGATGTCCCGGCGCTTGCCAGCGCTGCTGGGCCATGAACTACCCGGCCAGGTGGTCAAGGCCGGGCGCAATTGCGACCTGCATGCCCCACCGGATTATGTCGCCGCGCTGATCGCCGAGGGCGTTGCGCTGAACTGAATCAACACCACGCCGCCGATCAACAACAACGCCCCCAGCACCCGGGGCGTTGTCAGTTCGCGCTCCGCCAGGCCGAACAGGCCAAAGTGGTCGAGCACCAGTGACGCCAGCACCTGCCCGGCCATGGCCAGCGCAATAAATCCCGACGCGCCCAACTTGGGCAGCAGCATCAACGCCAGGGAAATAAAACACACACCAAACGCGCCACCGGCCCACATCCACAGCGGGGCTTTGCTGATAAAGCCCAGGCTCGGTAACGGCAAGCGCAGCGCCACCATCACCGGCAGCAACACGATGATGCTCACCAGCAGCGACGCCAAGGTGGCCCACAACGGGTGCCCGAGCCCGCGCCCGAGGTTGGCGTTGATCGCACTTTGAAACGGCACCACTGCCCCGGCGATCACTGCCAGCGCCAATAAACCCAGCCAATGCAAGGTCGTCATTGTGAATCTCCAAGAGGTTTTGCTGGACTCTAAGGTATTCGTCGCGCAAATTTAAATTCCAAATTCTTATGCCGAGCATGCAGTTGATGAATGATCTGCGCCGCATCGACCTCAACCTGCTGGTGATCCTCGACGCCTTGCTCGCCGAGCAACACGTCACCCGCGCCGCTGAACGCGTGCACCTGAGCCAGCCGGCGGTGAGCCATGCGCTGGCACGGTTGCGGGACTTGCTCGGCGACCCGTTGCTGGTGCGCCAGGGCGGCACGTTGGTGCCCACCGCTCGCGCGTTGGAATTGGCTGCACCGCTCGCCGAGGCGCTGGCCCAGGTGCAGGCGCTGTTGGCGCCCAAACGGTTTGATCCGGCCTCGGCCAAGCGCCGCTTTCGGGTGGCGATGTCGGACTACAGCGCGGCGATTTTCCTACCGGACCTGGTGCGCATGCTGCGCCGTGAAGCGCCCGGTATCGACTTGCAAATCATCCAGGCCAGCCGCGAGGGCATGGTAGATGGCGTGCTCAATGGCGATCTTGATTTGGCTGCCGGGGTCTTTCCTGACATGCCTGTGGAACTGCGTACTACGCCGCTGTTTGAAGAGCACTACACCTGCCTGGTAGACCGCGACAGCTTGCCGGATGACGGCGTGCTGGACTTGCCCACTTACCTGTCGCGTCCCCATGTGTTGCTGGAAATGCGCGGCAGTGGGACGCCGGAAATCGAGCGGGCGTTGACCGCAATTCGTGAGCGACGACATGTGGCGGTCAGCCTGCCGCATTGGGGCGTGGCACCGCAGTTGATCCAGGGCACGGATTTGATCCTGACAGTGTCGTCGCGGGGCTTGGTCAATATTGATCACCCACACCTGTTGGCGGTGCCGCCACCGTTTCATATCCCCTCGTTTGCGGTGGAGTTGGCGTGGCATGTGCGGCGGGGTGGGGATTCGGGGTTGCAGTGGTTGATGGGGCAGATACAAGGGCTAAAGTTGCCAGCTTGAGCTGCGGAATCTGGAGAACAACAGAGATCAATTGTGGGAGCTGGCTTGCCTGCGATAGCGGTGGGTCAAGCAATGCATAAATTGCCTGTACCGCCGCCATCGCAGGCAAGCCAGCTCCCACATTTTGATTGGTGGTGTGTTCAGCATTGCATTCCCATGCCAGGACGACCGTTCGTCGCACTGGCAAGTATTTTCTAAACCTTTGCCGCCATGAAAATTCGAATTCAGGGCGGGGAGTGTTCCCCCGCACTTATTTTTGCCCTGGAGGAACCCATCATGAGCCGCATGGCTATCCGGTTACGCACCGCCAGTTTCGCGATGCTGCTGGGCCTCGGCGCCAGCAATGCTTTCGCCCAGTCGCCTGCTGAATTCATCGAGCAGGCGTCGGCCAAAGGCATGGCCGATATCGAAACCAGTCGCATGGCCCACGCCAAGACCTCGTCCCAGGAAATCAAGGACTACACCATTGAGGTGATCAACGAGCGCACCCTGGCCAACCAACACCTGGCGGCTATCGCCAAGAAGCTTGAACTGCCGGTGGCGCCGAGGGAAAAGATCGTCGACAAAGCCGAGACCCTGATGCCCGAGCTCAAGGACGGCGACTCCTTTGACGCGGCCTACACCGCGCAACAGGTCAAGGAAAACGAAGAGGCCATTGCCCTGTTCAAACAGGAAGGCGCTGCCTCGGATGTGCCGGAAATAAAAGCGCTGGTGGATGAGACGCTGCCCAAGTTGCAAGAGCGCTTGCAGAAGGCCCGCGCCCTGGCATCGACCTACGGTAAGGACCATCAGAGTGACGGTTGAATCTGTCGCCTGAAACGCCAAACGGCGGTTGGAAAAATCCAACCGCCGTTTTTTTTGCGGCTTGTCTAGAAGGCCAATTGCGCCTGTCCGGTACCTTCCAGTGCGAGCAAATATTGCTTGGCTTGCAGGCCACCGGCAAACCCGGTCAACTCACCCGAGGCGCCAATCACCCGATGGCAGGGCGCGATGATCGAGATCGGATTGCGCCCATTGGCTGCGCCCACGGCGCGTACGGCTTTGGGGTTGCCGATTTGCTGGGCGATCTGGCTGTAGCTACGGGTTTCGCCGAAGGGAATGGTCAGCAGCGCCTGCCACACTTGCTTCTGGAAATCAGTGCCGGTGAAGTCCAGTTCCAGCGTGAACTGATTGCGGGTGCCGGCGAAGTATTCCTGTAATTGGCGCTGCGCCTCCAGTAGCACCGGGCTGTCGTTGGCCTCGTGCAGTTCACCCAGGCGCACACGGTTGGCTCGTTCGGTTTCCCACAGGATCGCGCTGAGTTTGCCGTCGCGGGCCACTAGCGTGAGTTGGCCGACGGGGGAGGGCATGAGTTTGTATTCGTAGGGCATGGGCGGCCTCCTTGAGAGTGTGCAAACGTTACCATGCGAGGGTAGTTTCATACGCCCGCCCACAAACTACGTTTCTTGCGGTTGAATTTTCCTGCGCTCAGAAATTCCAGTAGACCCACTCGTAAAGATACGGATAACCAAAAAGCCTGAACGTGAAGTAGAGTGCCATGAGCAGTGAGCCCGTGCTGAACACAACGAACGACATGATGTTGAACAGGGTGACGATAGCGGCGAACACGACCACGCGTCGGTTGGCATGGCGTCTCGCGAGCAGCACGCCATACACCGAACCCACGATCGATCCAGCCGCGATGACCGACCCGAGGAGAAACGGCAGCTTCACGAACGAAAGCAGCAGTGGCAAAACCAGCACCCAGCCCACTACCTCGCGCAGTATGGGCTTGGGCATGCGTGGTTTGGATTCAGGCATTGTCTCGATCTCGGGCAGCATGAGCTGACATCTTCCAGAGGTTAGCGCTTGGCCACCGTCAGATTTTGCTGAGGGCGCCTAATGGTCCTGTTGCAACACCTTGAGCGCCGCCGATGCCAGGAAACCCGAGCGGCTTTTTTCTTCGGGATGATGCAGCACATAGTCATCGATGCGGTTCAACAGGTAACCCGGCAGGGTGATGTTGAGTTTCTGCGCCTTGCCCAGGTACTTGGTGATATCGATGTCGACCACTGCCCAGGTGCAACCTGCGTACTGTGGGTTGGCGGCATGCAGGGTGACTTTCTGCGCGCTGGGAATCGGCGCACCGTCTTCCGCGAGGATCTCGAAGTGCCCTTCGATGGCTTCGCGGGCCATGGCCATGGCGTCGTCCAGGTCGTCGCCGGCCGAGTAGCAGCCGGGAATATCCGGTACTTCCACACCCCAGGCGTGGTTTTCGTCACCGGTTGAAATTGCGATGGGGTAAAGCATGTGTGTTGTCCTCCAGGGACGGTCAGCTCAGCAGAGCTTGTTTCAAGATGCTCTTGGCTGTCTTGTCCAACAGGTCCTTTTTTGGATGAGGGATCGTCACCAGCCCCGGCTTGGTCGGGTGCTTGAAGTGGTGATGGCTGCCTCGGGTACGCACCAGATACCAACCGTCCGCAACGATGTGACCTATCAAATATCGGCTATCCACAACACCTCCTTGTGGTGTGTGTTGGTGGTGACTATAACCACAAAAAATAAATTATCAACACTCTACCCACCGACCTTCGATGACCGGTATTTCGCCAGGCAGTGACTGAAGTGTAAGAGTGCGCAGCCATGGCGCCACAGAGAGGTATTGCGAGGTTTTGCCCAGGTATTACCGGGTGTGTAGGGCCTGTGTCATCACGCTGAGAAACGCATCGACCAACACACTTTTTGATGCGGTTGGCGTCAGCACCAGCAACTGCGCACACGCATCCACTTCCACCAACGGCCGGTAGGTCACGCCTTTGTTCATCAAGCTTTGTGTACATTCCGGCACCAGCGCCACGCCTTGCCCGGCGGCGACCAGGGCGATGATCGAGGTGATCTGCCGCCCGGTCGGCCCGGGTCGCAAAGGCTGGCCGTGGTGGCGGTAAAGCTGCTCGATGGATTGGTTCAGCCCCGATCCGTAATCCGCCGGGAACAGGATCAGCGGATAAGCACTGAGCTGCGCCAAGCTGACCTGCGCCTGGCTTGCCAACGGGCTGTCAGTGGATAAGGCCGCTACCAGCCGTTCCTCGCCCAGCGACAGCGCTTGCACGGCCTTGCTCTGTGGCAGTAAACGACTCAGCCCGACGTCCAGCCGCCCGTCGGCCACCTGCGCCCCCAGGCTGCCGGAGGCACATTCCACCAGGGTCAGTTGCACATCGGGAAAGCGTTGGGCAAATGCCTGGATCGCCTGGCTGAACAAGTCTGACAAGGCAATCGAACTGACATACCCCAGCGTCAGTTGCCCGGCGGTACCTGCCGCGAGTTTGCCGGCGATGACGTGCGCCAGCTCCACCTGCTCCAGCACACCCTGCGCATAGGGCAAGAACGACCGGCCTTGTGCCGTCAGCGTCACCGTGCGGCTGGTGCGATCGAACAGCTTGAAACCCAGCTCAGCTTCCAGCGCCGAGATCTGTCGGGTCAGCGGTGGCTGGGCCAAGTGCAGGCGAAGGGCGGCGCGGCCGAAGTGCAATTCTTCGGCGACCATCAGAAAGTATCGCAGCTTGCGTAGGTCGAGCATCCTGGCCCTCGGGTATTGATCGGTCCTGATTCGGTATTGGTCCAAGACCTGCCGGGCATTCTATAAAGACCGCTCAATATAAAACGAGAGGTTTCATGAAACCGCGCCTGCATTGTGCCCGTCTTGCCCTGTTCCTGTGTGGCTGCGCGGCGTTTCTCAACCTGTATGCGACCCAGAGCATCCTCCAGACCTTTGCCGCGCAGTTTCAGATCAGCGCCAAGGCGGCGGGGTGGAGCATTACCGTGACGACGTTGGCTGTCGCGATCACGGCGCCGTTTGTCAGCCGCCTGACAAGCCGTTTCGAGCAACGCACGGTGATCTGCGTGGCGGCGCTGCTGTTGGCCGTGCCAGCGTTGATGACGGCCTATGCCGACAGTTTTACCGAAGTGCTGGTGTGGCGGTTTGTCGAGGGCATGGTGATTCCGGTGGTGTTCGCCACCAGCGTGGCCTATATCGGCGACCGTTGGAGTGGTGGCACGGTCACCGAAGTCACCAGCCTGTACGTGGCGGGCACCGTGTTGGGTGGGTTTGCCGGGCGCTTCGTCACCGGGGTGATGACGGAGTACGTGGGCTGGCGCGAAGCCTTCGAGTTGCTCGCGGCGCTGAGCCTGATGGTGGGCGGGTTCATTCAGTTTCTGTTGCCGGTTAACCGGGCGCGTACGGCGCCGCTGGCAACCGTTTCATCGGGGGTTTTTCGTCAGCCATTGCTGGCCGCTTACGCCGTAGGTTTTTGCGTGTTGTTTTCCCAGGTGGCGGCGTTTACCTACGTGGGTTTGTACCTTGGCCTGCCGCCATTCAACCTCGGTCCTGCGGCTTTGGGCACGCTTTACATGGTGTTCCTGCTGGCGTTGATCGTGATCCCCATCGCGGGGCGCCTCAGCAAAGCCCGGCCCCATGGCGAACTGCTGAGCGTCGCTGTCGTGCTGGGCATCACGGGCACGGTACTTACCTTGGTGCCAACGCTGTGGTGCATCGTGTTGGGGCTGGCCTTCAGTTCCACCGGCGTGTTCCTCGCACAGGCCGCCGCCAATGCGTTCACCACGGCCAATGCCGGCGACAACAAGGCGGGTGCTGTGGGTATTTACCTCACCTGTTATTACCTGGGCGGTAGCTGCGGGGCGATCGTCCCGGCATTGATCTGGGAGCGGTGGGGCTGGGCGGGGTGTGTGGGGTTGATTGTCGTCTTTCAGTTGATGACGTTGCTCATCGCCTTGGTCGGTTGGAAGCCTGTTAAACCCGCGCTGGTTTCAGTGCCTTGACGGGCGTCGTCGCAGTGCCGGCCGGGCCGCGTGCTCAAATAATTGGGTGATTGGTGACATGTCCAGGCCGTGCAAACAGATCAATGCCTAGCGAGTGGAGTACTTTGAGGACTGTTTCAAAGCGCGGTTTTGCGCCGGGGGAGAACGCCTTGTAAAGACTCTCGCGACCCATACCCGTCTCAGTGGCGATCTTTGTCATTCCTCGGGCTTTGGCCACGTAGCCGATGGCACGCAGAAACTCTTCGTTATCGCCGTCGGCCAGCACCTGAGAGAGGTACTCACTGATGGCCTCGTCACTGTCGAGCAGCTCGGCCATATCGAATGTCGTCAGTGTTTGCGGCATTTTCAAACCTCCTGTGCCATTTTTTTTGCCCGTCGGATATCGGCTTCTTGCGATGACTTGTCACCGCCCACCAGCAAGATGACGAGCGCTCTGCCTCGTAGGGTGAAATACACGCGATAACCGACACCTACATCGACTCGCATTTCTGAGATGCCGTTTCCTAGCGCCTTGATATCGCCCAGGTTACCCTTGCTTGCTCTCTCAATACGCCGGCCAATCGCAATCTTTGCTCTCAGGTCGCGAACACCTGAATGCCAGTCTGCGAAGACTTGGGTTTGCTGGATTGAATAATACACAGGACCTCGCAGGCGCTAACTGTATCCATGTGGATACTATCTGGCAACAAGAATGACTGATCGCAAAGGTTGCGGAGGATGGGGCGGGAACACTTCGGTTTCAAAGACGATTTCTGTTGCCAGAATTTGCCAGGAGAATGGGCTCGTAGGCGCAGTGTTGAATTAAGCGAAACCGCCTACGCGGCCATCTGAATCGCCTGGGTTGTGCCTGTGCGAAGTTGCCACACGTGTCGAACCACCGAATCCCAGACATAAAAAAACCGGCCACCAGGGCCGGTTTTTTCATGCATCCCCCGTCAAAATCATCCTGACGTTGGACCAACAATTAAGTGGAGCGGGTAGAGGGAATCGAACCCTCGTCGGAAGCTTGGGAAGCTACTGTTCTACCATTAAACTATACCCGCTCAGAGCGGCTGACTTTGTACCAGATGTTCACCCGGATTTGAAGTTTTTCTTCAAAAATGTGTGGGTTACATGCCTATGTGGGAGCAGGCAAGCCAGCTCCCACACAATTAGATCGCAAAGGCATGTTGAGTCTGACCTTGGTGATAACGCAATCGACTGACCGGCCGCTGCGACTTTAGAAACCCAACGACGGCCTCCCGGCTGTCCCGGCACGCGGCCTTGTGTTCCATGTCCAGGAAGTGCCCCGTTGCCTGGATGGTGCTGAAGCTGCTGTGGGTCACATGCTGGCCGAACAGCTTGGCGTCCTGGGCGCTGGTGTATTCGTCCCATTCGCCGTTCAGGAACAGCACCGGAATGTCGATCTGCTTGGCCGCCTTGAGGTAGCACAGTCGATCGCTGTTGAGCACTTGGCTGATGTGGAAGTGCATCTGCCCATATTCGTGCTCGGCGAGGCTGCTCACATGCTTGTAGTTGAATCGCTTGAACAACGACGGCAGGTGTTTGCCGATGGTGTTGTTGACGAGGTGCCCGACACGGTCGCGGTCGAGGTTGCCGAGGTAGTCAACGCCACGTTCAAGGTAGTCGCGCATGGGCGTGTTGATGACTGGTGAGAACGAGCTGATCACCGCTTTCTCCACGCGCCGCGGGCGCTGGGCGAGGGCGACCAGGGTGGCGGCGCCGCCCCAGGAGAACGACAGCACGTGCTCGGCGGCGAAGTGGTCGATGAGTTCCAGGAGGATCTGGCCTTCGATGTCCTTCGTCAGCATTTGCTCATGGCGATTGTGGATTTTGGAACGGCCAGCGTAGGGCTGGTCGTACAAAACCACATTGAATTGGGGGTGCAGGCTTTTCACGGTTTGGGCGAAGGATGCCGTGGTGGCCATGGAGCCATTGACCATGATGATGGTCTTTGCAGCAGCGTCCGCGCGATAGAACTCCGTGTAAACCCGATACTGACCCTGTATATCCAACACAGCGATTTCTGGCCTCATGTCGTAAGACTCCTGGCAAGCGGGTAGGGCGCGCAGATAACTCTGCACGAGCTTTGTGACAGGTAGGCATACGCCTGGAAAAGGGAGGCCCATGTCGATCCGATGACGGCTGGTCGACGGCTGTTGTTATGGCGGGCGGTTTTGCCTGGAAGGCCCGTAGGTCAAGCGCGGGCGGGGGCAAAGTGTTTCTTGGAGGTTATGGGCGACTCGCCAGTCATATTTCGGCTGACGGTTTGATTCAAGCAGCACAGGCGCCACCTCGCAAGGCGCCCAACTGGTTTTTTGCCATCACCGGCTGAACGGTCGTCAGACCTGTCGGATCTCGTCGTCGGTCAGTGCCCGATACTCCCCCGGCGCAAGGTTCGCATCCAACACCAAAGGCCCCATCCGTTCGCGATGCAAGCCGATCACCTTGTTGTCGAAATGCCCGAACATGCGCTTCACCTGGTGATAGCGCCCTTCGACAATGCCCAATCGCGCCGTCCTCGGCCCCAGCAGCTCCAGGGTGGCAGGCTGGGTGGTGAGGTCTTCAAAGGCAAAGTACAGGCCGGCGGCAAACGTGGTGGCGTATTCGGGGCCGATCGTTTGCTCGGTCTCCACCAGGTAAACCTTGGGCAATTTGGTCTGCGGTTGCGTCAGGCGCCGCGACCACTGGCCGTCATTGGTGATCAGCATCAGGCCGGTGGTGTTGAAATCCAGACGGCCGGCGATGTGCAACTCACCTTTGTCCGGCACATCCAGCAGGTCGAGGACGGTCGGGTGCTGTGGGTCCGCTGTGGCGCTCACACAGCCCTGCGGCTTGTGCAGCATGAAGTAGCGCGCCGGTTTGCCGGCCTGCAACACTTCATCGTCGACACACACACGGCTGAATTCGCGCACCTCGTGATGGGGATCGCTGACCGCGATGCCATCCACTGTCACACGCCGTTCAACCAGCAATACGCGTACTTGCTGGCGATTGAAACGCGGCAGGTTGCTGAGGAACCGATCAACGCGCATTACGGCTGTTCATCGCCGCGCAGTTGCGCGTCCACCTGGGCGCACCGTGGGCACAGGCAAGCCTGGTTGCGCAACGCATCGGGCAACGCCTCAAGCACGGCCGGATCGATGGTGACGCCGTAGCACCAGCACGCTTGGTCGGCAGTGAGTGGATCGGCCAGGGTGCAGTCGTTGCGGGCGCCGCAGGCGGGGCAGAGGGTTGGCGTGGTCATGGCTCGGTTCAGGCTGGATCTCGGTGGGGTGGCACGATACAGCGTCGCCGCGTCAGGTGCCAAACGGGCGGGAAAACCAAGGCTCTCCGGTCGTCTGATCTACGTGTTTCAAGCTGTGTCAAAAACGCACCAGATTCGGTTTTTGGTGTCAGATATTTCGTCATTCGGTGAAAGCTGAATGCCGCCCCCCAGCGTCGCTGGAGGAGCTCTTCCGCGGTCCAGGAGGCCGCCATGTATCGACGACTGCTACTCACTGCCTTGCTCGGCCTGACCTTATCCGCGTGTGTGCCCTATTACGACGGTGGCGGCACTTACTATCGCTCCGAGGTCTACACCACCCCGGCGCCAGCGTATTACTACGGAGGCGGTTCTTCCTACTATGGGCGCAGCTATTACACGCCAGCACCGCGCTACTATCCTGCGCCACGCTACTACCAGGCGGCACCGCGTTATTACCAGCCAGCGCCGCGTTACTACTCAAGGCCTGGCTACCGACCCTATCCGAACCAGGGCTGGGACAATCGCGGCGGCCACGACCGAGGCGGCCGTGGTGACGGCGGCCATCGCGGGCACCGTTAACGCTCAGACAAATCCGCCAGGGGGTGCCGGCCTTCCCACGCTTTGTGGAAATGCGCCTGCACCACCGCTTCGGGCACTGTATTCACATCCGGCCAATGCCAATGGGGCTGCTGATCCTTGTCGATCAGCCGCGCGCGTACCCCTTCGGCAAATTCCGGGTGGCGGCAGCAGTTCAGGCTCATGGTGTATTCCATTTGGAATACTTGGGGGAGGGACAACAGGCGGCCCCGCTGGATCTGTTCCCACACCAGGTGCGCGGTCAACGGGCAGCCTTCGCTCAGGGTCTTGCCGGCGCGGCTGAACAGCGGGTCGCTGTGGTCGCGCAATTGGCTCAAGGCGCGCCAGGCGCAGCGCACATCACCCACATCCAGCCATTCGTCGATCTGTGCCCGGCGCGGCAGCCACTGCGCTTCGGGTTGCTGGATGACGGCTTCCTGGGCCAGGGCCTTGAGCAGGCTGTTGAGCTGCATCGGCGTTTGTTCCTGCCAGTTCAATTGCAGCAAACCGTCGATCAGCTCATCTTGCTGGTCATCGCGCAGGAAACGGTCGGCCAGGCCCAGGTCCAAGGCATCGCGACCGTTGATATGTGCGCCGGTCAGGCCGAGGAACAACCCGAGCTTGCCCGGCAGGCGCGGCAAAAACCAACTGGCGCCGACGTCCGGGTACAGGCCGATGCTGATCTCGGGCATGGCCAGGCGGCTGCTCGGCGTGACGATGCGCACCGCCGCACTTTGCAACAGGCCCATGCCACCGCCCAGCACGTAGCCGTGGCCCCAGCAGATCACCGGTTTTGGATAAGTATGCAGGCGGTAGTCGAGGCGATATTCCGCCGCAAAGAAATGCGCGGCCAACGCCGGTACCACACCGGGTTGCTCACGGCATTCCATCGCGAGGCTGCGCACTTCGCCACCGGCGCAAAAGGCCTTGGGCCCATTGCCACGCAGCAGTACGCAAACGATATTCGGGTCTTTCGCCCAACTGTCCAGGCGTTCGCCCAGGGCCAGGATCATCGGCAGGGAGAGGGCGTTGAGGGATTTTTCTGCGTCCAGGCTGGCGATACCGAGGCGGGCACCGTCGCTGCCGGTCAGCTCTTCGAAGTGCAGGTTCATCGTGACCTCATTCGGGAAGGTAGAGGATCAGTATGATCGCTTCGTAGGAAAGTGCCGGTGGTGTGTCAGATCAATTGACAAGCGGGGTCGGCTTTCCTAGGGTTCGCCTCATTCTTTTTGACAAGACCACTCCATCATGACCGAAGGCGACCGTATCAAACTCGAACCCACCTGGAAGCACGCCCTGCGCGATGAGTTCGAACAGCCCTACATGGCCCAGTTGCGCGAGTTCCTGCGCGATGAACATGCGGCCGGCAAAGAGATCTATCCACCAGGCCCGTTGATCTTCAACGCCCTCAACTCCACGCCGCTGGACAAGGTCAAGGTGGTGATCCTCGGCCAGGACCCGTACCACGGCCCCGGCCAGGCCCATGGTCTGTGCTTCTCGGTGCAACCGGGCATACCCACGCCGCCGTCGCTGCTCAATATCTATAAAGAGCTCAAGCGTGACCTGAACATCGACATCCCCAACCACGGCTGCCTGCAAAGCTGGGCCGATCAGGGTGTGCTGATGCTCAACACCACCATGACCGTGGAACGCGCCAACGCCAACGCCCATGCGGGCAAGGGCTGGCAGTTCTTTACTGATCGAATTATCGAGGTGGTCAGCGCGCATCAGCCGCACTTGGTGTTCCTGCTGTGGGGCGCCCATGCCCAGGGCAAGCAGAAGCTGATCGATGCCACCAAGCACCTGGTGTTGACCTCGGTGCACCCGTCGCCGTTGTCGGCGTATCGCGGGTTCTTGGGTTGCGGGCATTTCAGCCGTACCAACAAGTTTCTTGAGCAGAATGGCGAGACGGCGATTGAGTGGCGGTTGCCGCCACTCTAAACACTGTGGGAGCGGGCTTGCCCGCGATCGCGATGGGCCAGCTGGCATCTTTGTCACAGGCATTGCGCTATCGCAGGCAAGCCAGCTCCCACAGTTGAGGAGTGCTGAAACGTTAAGTTTTTTCCGGCTGGCGGTTCCAGTGTCGGAACAGTGGTTCAGCCAAAAACAACACAAACAACAAGCGCATTACCTGCATCGCCGTCACCAACGGCACCGACAATTGCAGGGTCTCTGCCGTAAGGCTCATCTCGGCAATCCCGCCGGGCATCATGCCCAGGGTCAACGAGCGCAAGTCCAGATGAGTCAGCGCGCTCAGCCCCACCGCCGCCAACGTCGCCAGCGCCATGGTCAACGCCGTACCAATCAACGTGCGCCCCATGAACGACGGCGCCCGCCGAAAGAACTGCCGGTTGAAGTGGCAACCCAAACCGCTGCCGATCAACCACTGGCCGATCTGGCTGCCGCCATCGGGCAGGCCGATATGCAGATCCCACACAACGCTGGCCGTCGCACTCACCAGCAACGGCCCGAACAGCCACGGGTTCGGCTGACGCAAGCGCTGCCAACCCCAGGCCACCAACGCGCCAAGCGGAAACAACGCCAACAACCAAGGCCAACTCACCGGCGCCGGATGAAACTGCGGCGCGCCGCCTTCAAGCACATACTTGAAGATCGCCGGCACACACAGCACCACCACCAACACCCGCAGACTCTGCCCCGCCGCGACACGGCTGAGCACCGCGCCATTGCGTGCGCCGAGGTTGACCATCTCCCCGGAACCGCCGGGCATACTGGAGAAAAACGCGGTGGCGCGGTCTTCACCGCTGCGCCGCATCAGCCACACGCCGACCACACTGGACAGACTGGTGACCAGCGCGCCGAAGAAGATCAGCCCGAAGTGGCTCATCACTTGCTCGATCACCACCGGCGTAAAGTGCAGGCCGATGCCGATCCCCACCACCCACTGGCCGCATTTGCGCCCACCGGGAATTTCCGCCAACTGCCACGGCGTGAGGCAACGCACGAGGATGATCGCCAGCAACGAGCCGACCATGTACGGCAAAGGCCAGCCGACGAGGCTGGCCAGGTAACCGCCGGCCAGGCCGACCAGCGGTGTTCCCCACCAATGTTTAAAGGTGACCTCAGACATCGGCCACGGCACGACGCTGCAGGGCACGTTTGCGGTAGATGCGCACCAGCGGGAAGGCCAGCATCAGCGCGGTCAGGACCCACACCCCAAAGGTGATCGGGCTCGACCAGAGGATGTCCAGCGCACCGTTGGAAATCGACAGCGCCCGGCGCAGGTTCTGCTCCATCAGGCCACCGAGGATAAAGCCCAGCAGCACCGGCGACAGCGGGAAGTCGAGTTTGCGCAGGATGTAGCCGAAGATGCCGATGCCGACCATCAGGAACAGGTCGAAGGTGGTGGCGTGAACCGCGTACACACCAATCGCGGTGATGATGGCGATCACCGGCACCAGCGCCCAGTTCGGCACGGCAAGGATGCGCGTGAAGATGCGGATCATCGGGATGTTGAGGATCACCAGCATGATGTTGGCGATAAACAACGACGCGATCAGGCCCCAGACGATGTCCGGTTGCTGTTGGAACAGCAGCGGGCCGGGCGTAATGTTGTACAGCGACAGCGCGCCGATCATCACCGCCGTAGTGCCCGAACCGGGTACGCCGAGGGTCAGCATCGGCACCAGGGCGCCGCAGGCAGAAGCACCAATCGCGGTTTCCGGGGCGGCGAGGCCGCGCATGTCGCCCTGGCCGAATTTACCGCTGGCACCGGCCAGGCGTTTTTCGGTCATGTAGGCAACGGCCGAGGCCAAGGTGGCGCCGGCACCCGGCAACACGCCCATGATGAAACCGAGCAGGCCGCAGCGGATATTCACCACGAAGACAGCGGACGCTTCCTTCAAGTTGAACATCATCCGTCCGGTGGCTTTCACCGCTTCCTGGCCACGGTGGGTTTTTTCCAGGAGCAACAGGATCTCGCTGATGGAGAACAGGCCCAGCACCAGTACGACAAACTGGATGCCGTCGGTGAGGTGGATGTTGTCGCCGGTAAAGCGGTACACGCCGCTGTTGGCGTCGATGCCGACCGCCGAGAGGAACAGGCCGATCAGCGCCGCGACAAAGGTCTTCAGCGGCTTGTCACCGGCCATGCCGCCCAGGCAGACAATCGCGAACACCATCAGTACGAAATATTCCGCCGGGCCGAAGGCAATCGCCCATTTGGCCAACAGCGGCGCAAACAGCACCATGCCGCAGGTGGCGATAAACGCACCGATGAACGAACTCCACGCCGACAACGACAGCGCCACACCGGCCAGGCCTTTGCGGGCCATCGGGTAACCGTCGAGGGTGGTCATCACGGTGGAGGCTTCGCCCGGGATGTTTAGCAGGATCGAGCTGATCCGGCCGCCGTATTCACAGCCCAGGTACACGGCTGCCAGCAGGATCAGCGCCGATTCCGGCGGCAGGCCCAGGGCAAACGCGATGGGGATCAACAGAGCCACGCCGTTGATCGGGCCCAGGCCCGGCAACAGGCCGACCACGGTGCCGATCAGGGTGCCGCACAACGCGGTCACCAGGTTGTACGGGGACAGTGCAACGCCGAAGCCCTGGCCCAAATAGCCGAAAGTATCCATATCAGTTCTCCAGAACGTCGAGCAGGCCCAGGGGCAGCGGTACATCCATGGCTTTATCGAACAGCAGGTACAGGCCGATGGCCATGAGGCTGACGATCACCACGCTCGGCAACCAGCGGCCGCCATACAGGCGCGCCATGGGGATGCCGATCAGCATGCTGCTGAGGATGAAACCCAGGGGCTCGAAGGTGCCGGCGAACACAATCAACAGGCCGACGCAGATGGCGATCTTGATCAGGGTTTCGCGGTCCAGCGCCGGTTCTTCTTCGGTGTGTTTGGTTGGCTGGGGGCGGATGACCATGTAGATCAGGCCCAGGCTCATCAGCCCGAGCATCAGCAGCGGGTAGGCACGTGGCCCGACCGGCTCGTAGGAAAATGCGGCCTGGTACGGCCACGCCATCAGCGCGAGACCGGCACAGACCAGCAGCATGATGCTGGCGAAAATGCGTTGTAAGAGCATGTGAAACTCCTGGGCCACGCCGCCCGGTTGAAGAGGGCGTGGCCATGTGACAGGCAGGGGCGGTTACTGGATCAGGCCAAACTCTTTGGCCAGCACTTTGTAGTCAGCCACCTGTTTCTTCACGTAGGTGTCCAGCTCCGGGCCGGTCATGGCGAACGGGAACAGCTCGCGCTGGTCACGCAGCTTGGCGAACTCGTCGGAGGCCAGCAGTTTGTCGAACGCGTCTTTCCACCAGGCGTAGTCGGCATCGCTGACTTTTGGCCCGAGGTAGAAACCGCGCACCACTGGCCAGACGATGTCGTAGCCTTGCTCTTTGGCGGTCGGAATATTCTTCATTTCCGGCTCGTCCAGGCGCTCTTCAGAGAACACCGCCAGCAGGCGCATGTCACCGCTGAGGATGTGGGGCATGGAGTCGGAGATGTCGGTACTGCCCACCTGGATGTGGCCGCCGAGCAGGGCGGTGGCGATTTCGCCGCCGCCTTCAAGCGCCACGTAGCGCAGCTCACGCGGGTTGATCCCGGCGGCCTTGGCGATCAGTGCAGTTTGCATCCAGTCCTGGCTGCCGACGGTGCCGCCGGAACCGATCACTACGCTGCCCGGATCTTTCTTCAGGGCTTTGACGAGATCGTCGAGGGTCTTATAGGGCGAATCGGCTTTCACCGCGATGGCACCGTAGCTGGTGCCGACTGCTGCCAACCAGCGCACGGCGCTTTCATCGAAGCGGCCGAACTTGCCCTGGGCCAGGTTCAGCAGCGAACCGCTGGACCACGCCACCAAGGTGCCGGCATCCGCCGGGCGCTGGGCGACCACGGCGTTGTAGGCCACCGCACCGACGCCGCCGGGCATGTAGGTCACGCGCATCGGCTTGCTCAGCAACTTCTCGTTGACCAGCGCGCTTTGCGCCAGCTTGCAGGTCAGGTCGAAACCACCGCCGGGGGAGGCCGGGGCGATGCATTCCGGGCGCTTGGGTTCTTCGGCGGCCAGCAGTTGGCCGGCGAACAGTACGCAGCCGGCGGCGAGGGCCAATTTACGCAGTGAAAGGGTCATGTTTTATCTCCGTCTTTGTTGTTATGAGTGGCTACTTACCAAAGGGCGACGCTGTAGCTCACCAGCAGGCGCATTTCATCCGCATCGCGGGCTGAATAGTTGGAGCGGTACGTGGCATTGCGCAGGCGCACGGCCACATCCTTGAAGGTGCCGCTTTGCACGACGTACTTGATCTCGCTGTTGCGTTCCCACTCTTTGCCGGTGTCGCCGTTCTTGAGCTTGATATTGTCACCTGAGATGTAACGGCTCATGAAGCTCAGACCGGGGATGCCCAGTTTGACGAAGTCGAAGTCGTAGCGCGCCTGCCAGGAGCGTTCTTCGGCGCCGGCAAAGTCGTTGATCTGTACGAAGTTGACGAGGTACGGGTCGCTGCCATCCACGTACGGAAACGCATTGTCGCCGGACATGTGCTGGTAGCCGGCGCTGAGCTTATGGCCATTGAGGGCATAGCTGAACAGGCCGTTGAGGGAGGTGTTGTCGATCTTGCCGCCACGGGCGCTGCCGGTGTCATCGCTGATCGCCAGGCGCAGGTCGGTGGCGAAGGTACCGGGGCCCATCGGGCGGGCGGCGACCAGGCCGAGGAAGTGCTGGCGGTAGACGTCGTCGAGTTGGGCGAAGTGGTAGCTGCCGGTGATCTTGTCGGCGAACTTGTAGTCCACGCCACCGAAGTTGAAATGCTTGCCGGTGGCGCCGCTGACGAAGCGGCTGTTCTTGTTGTTAAGGGCGATGTCTTCGTAGTTGCTGTCGTCGCGGTCCTTGGCTTTGTCCAGGCGGCCACCGGTGAACACCAGGTTCTTGAATTCCTTGGAGGTGATCAGGCCGCCGTTGAAGGTCTGCGGCAGGATGCGCCCGTCGTTGGGCTTGAGAATCGGCAGTTCGGGGGCCAGCGAGCCGATCTTCAGCTCGGTGGCCGAGATCTTCACTTTGCCGGTCAGGCCCAGCTTGGAGTATTCGTTGGCGGCGCGGCCGTCATCGTGAGTCGGCAGCAGGCCGGTGCCGGTGCGGTCGGGGCTGGAGTCGAGCTTGACGCCAAGCATGCCCAGCGCATCCACGCCAAAGCCGACGGTGCCGTCGGTGTAGCCCGATTGCAGGTTGAGCATGAAGCCCTGGGCCCATTCGTCGCGCTTGGATTGCTGCGCGCTGGTGCCGTCGCGAAAGTCGCGGTTGAAGTACATGTTGCGGGTTTCCAGGGTGCCGCTACTGTCTTCGAAGAAGGCAGCCTGGCTAAGCGGCGAAAAGCCGGCAAGGGCAGCGGCACTGGCAAGGGCGGTCTGGGTCAGGCGGGAAAAACGCACAGGCGTGAAAGCCTGGGGCTGTGTCGACAGCATCGTGGTGTACTCCGTTATTGTTCTTATTTTGACGAAAACGCTTCAAGGCGTTTTTCGGGTGCTGCGGCTCAGGCAGCGCGGTGGGCAGAGACCACCGTGACGGGATGCTAAAGGGCGAAGCTTTCACTAACCTTTCAATGGCCTTTCAATGTTTTCGGGCTTCACAGGGCAGGCGGCGCCTGTAAACTGCCCGCCACAGCGTGGCGTCGCCCACCCCTGAACGAGGTACAAATCCATGCGTGTCCTGTTGGTTGAAGACCACCTGCAACTCGCCGAAAGTGTCGCCCAGGCGCTCAAGAGCACGGGTTTGACCGTCGACGTGTTGCACGATGGGGTGGCCGCGGACCTGGCCTTGAGCAGCGAGGAGTACGCCGCTGCAATCCTCGATGTGGGCTTGCCGCGCATGGACGGTTTCGAGGTGCTGGCGCGCTTGCGGGCGCGTGGGAAAAATCTGCCGGTGTTGATGCTGACCGCGCGCAGCGACGTGAAAGACCGTGTGCATGGCCTGAATCTTGGTGCGGACGATTATCTCGCCAAACCGTTCGAGTTGACTGAACTGGAAGCCCGGGTCAAGGCGCTGCTGCGGCGCAGCGTGTTGGGCGGCGAGCGCCAGCAGACGTGCGGGGTGCTGGTCTACGACCTCGACACCCGCCGTTTCACCGTGGGCGGCGAGCTGATGACGTTGACGTCCCGCGAGCAAGCCGTGCTGGAAGCGCTGATTGCGCGTCCGGGGCGGGTCATGAGTAAAGAGCAGCTGGCGTCCCAGGTCTTCGGCCTGGATGAAGAAGCCAGCCCCGATGCGATCGAAATCTACGTGCACCGCCTGCGCAAGAAACTCGACGGCCAACCGATCGCCATCGTGACCTTCCGTGGCCTCGGCTATCTGCTGGAAGCGCGCGATGCATAAACCCAGCAGTCTGCGCTGGCGCCTGCTGTGGAACCTGGCGCTGTTGCTGGTGTTATTGATGCTCGCCAGCGGCATGAGTGCCTACTGGAACGGGCGCGAGGCGGCCGACACCGCCTACGACCGCACCTTGCTCGCTTCGGCGCGGACCATCGCCGCCGGGTTGACCCAGGTCGACGGCACCCTCAGCGCCAACGTGCCCTATGTGGCGCTGGATACCTTCGCCTACGACAGCGCCGGGCGCATTTATTACCAGGTCAATGACATTGATCAGAAGCTGATTTCCGGCTACGAAAACCTTCCCGGCCCGCCGCCCGGTACGCCGCGCACCGATGATTATCCTGCGTTGGCGCGCTTTTACGACGCGGTATATCAGGGCCAGCCGGTGCGCGTGGTCAGCCTGCTCAAGGCCGTCTCCGAACCGAACATGAACGGCATGGCGGAAATCCGCGTGGCCGAAACCGATGAAGCCCGCGTCAGCATGGCCCGCAGCCTGATGGCCGACACCTTGCTGCGCCTGGGCATGCTCGCGGTGGGCGCCTTGCTGCTGGTGTGGTTCGCCGTGAGCGCGGCGTTGCGCCCGCTGGAGCGCTTGCGCACCGCCGTGGAAGAGCGCCAGCCCGACGACCTGCGGCCGTTGCCGCTGGTGGAAGTGCAGCATGAGTTTGGCCCGCTGGTGCGCTCCCTCAACCACTTTACCGAACGCCTGCGCGGTCAGTTCGAGCGCCAGGCGCAGTTTATTGCCGACGCTGCCCACGAGCTGCGCACGCCGTTGGCCGCGCTGAAGGCCCGTCTCGAACTGGGCCTGCGTGCCGAAGACCCGGCGACCTGGCGCAGTACCCTGGAAAGCGCCGCCCAGGGCACCGATCGCCTGACCCACCTGGCTAACCAACTGTTGTCCCTGGCGCGTATCGAAAACGGCGCGCGGGCGATTGCCGAGGGCGGTGCGCAGTTGCTCGACCTCAGCCAGCTCGCGCGGGAATTGGGCATGGCCATGGCGCCCTTGGCCCATGCGCGCGGCGTGGCGTTGGCGTTGGAGGCCGACGAGCCGGTGTGGCTGCGTGGCGAGCCGACGTTGTTGAACGAGCTGTTGAGCAACCTGGTGGACAACGCCCTGGCGCACACGCCACCGGGTGGCAATGTGATCTTGCGGGTCACGGCGCCGGCGGTGCTGGAAGTGGAAGATGACGGCCCGGGCATCCCGCTGGATGAGCGCGACCGGGTATTCGAGCGCTTCTACCGACGCAGCCAGCAGGGCCTGGGCTCTGGCCTGGGGCTGGCGATTGTCGGCGAGATCTGTCGCGCGCACCTGGCGCAGATCAGCCTGCACGATGGCGAGCGGGCGGGCTTGAAGGTACGGGTGAGCTTTATCGCCGGCTGATCAGTAGAACATCGAGCGTGCTTCATCCAGCTCGGCGCGCAGGGCTTCGCTGTAGGGGTCGACCCGCAGCTTCTTGAGTGCCGGCAGGGTGGCGGCCGAGACATTCGCCAAGGGATGGTCGGTGCCACGATAGCAATACAACACGGCGATTTGCACCAGGTCGATGTAGTCGAGGCGGGTGGAGTCACGCTCCATATCCAGGTATTGGCCGGGCAGGTTGGCCAGCATCTCCGGGAAATCCCAGCCGCGCAGCAGCTTGTCGCCGAGCAGCGGGTGGATGCTGTCGATCACATGGTTGAGCGCCACCGGGTCTGACAGCAGTTCGTAGTGGTCTTCGGCATAGGTCAGGATCGGCAGCACGCCAATCTGATGCACCAGGCCACCCAGGGCCGCCTGGTCCGGCTTGAGCTGGCTGTGGCTGCGGCACAACGCATAGCTGACGCCCGCCACTTCCAGGCTGCGGCGCCAGACATCGCGCATCTTCTGTTCGACCGCTTCGGAGCGGGCGTGGAAGATCTGTTCCATCACCAGGCCGATGGCCAGGTTGCTGCTGTAGTTGGTGCCCAGCCGGGTGATGGCGGTGTGCAGGTCGGTGACTTCCTGGGTCGCGCGCAACAACGGGCTGTTGACCACTTTGATCAGGCGCGCCGACAGCGCGGTGTCGCGCCCGATCACTTTGCTCAAGTGGCTGATGCTGATTTCCGGGTCTTCAGCGGCCTGACGAATTTTCAGCGCCACTTCCGGTAATGTCGGCAGAACCAGGTCATCGTTATCGATGGCCGTAATCAAAGCCTGTTGGACTTTTTCCGCCAGCTTGTTCATTCATGATCTCTAGGGTGTTGCAAAAAGGTACGGCGACTAACGCTGGATCTCTCGATCACGGTCGAGTGTGTAAGGCAGGTCAAGCAGCTGCAAACCGGGGCCTTCCAGGGTGCCGAGGCGCACATCGCCACTGTCGGCTGCTTCGGCTTGCAACACGGCCAAAAGTTCAACCGCCTGGTCAGCTTTTGCTGCAATCACCACTTCGCCGATCGAGCTGTTATGGCTGGGGGAAAACAGTGGGGTGCCTGGCTCGGGCATCTCGGCGCTATCGAGGCGCAAGCGATACAGACGACGCTTGAGCTTGCCCAGGTACTGCATGCGCGCGACGATTTCCTGGCCGGTGTAGCAGCCTTTCTTGAAGCTGACGCCGCCGACGGCCTGCAGGTTGAGCATTTGCGGGATGAACAGCTCGCGGGTTTGTGGCATGACCTGGCCGATGCCGGCGCGGATCTGCCCCAGCAGCCATTCGTTTAGACCGGCTTCTTTAAGCTGTGCCGCCAATTGGCTGCGTACGGTATCGGCCTGTTCGACGGGCACCCAGAGTTCGGCGCGGTCGGGCGAAACCCGAATGGCGATCAAGCGTTCAGTGCGTGCAACGCTGTCGGTGTCGGAGGGCAGTTCAAGGCCGAGAGCGGCGAGTGCCTGATCCGCACCGATGAGGCCGAATCGAACCCAGGCGCCGCTTTCGTCGGTGAGTTTGGATTTGGAGAATACGGCGTACTTCTTCAGGTCGGCCAGTTGCGGTTCCAGCAGTTCGCTGGCCATGGCCAGTAACACGCCGTCACCTTGCAGCAGGATGCGGAAGCTCGACTGCATGCGCCCTTTTTGCGTGCAGCGCGCGCCGAGGCTGGCCTGGGTGTCGCTCAGGTAATTGAGGTTGCAGGTCAGTTGCCCTTGCAGGAACTTGGCAGCGTCGGCGCCGCGGACGGCGAGAACGCCTTCGTGGGACAGGGAGCAGAAGAAAGCGGAGTCAGCCATGGGTCATCGCAGGTCAAAAAGTCATGGGTGCATCATAGAGGGGCGCCCGGCAAATGGATAGTTTCCGTATGGGGCGACCAAAGCCGACTGTTCCGGTGCGGCCGGGCCTGTATACTTGCCGCCTATTTGAGGAGCGCTCCATGGTCGAAGATGTAGAAATCAATCGCCTCTACTGGCACAGCCGTCGCGGCATGCTGGAGTTGGATGTGTTGTTGGTGCCTTTCACCAAAGAGGTCTACGCGACGCTCGACAAGGTGGACCGCGACCTCTACGTCCGGCTGCTGACGTGCGAAGACCAGGACATGTTCGGCTGGTTCATGGAACGCGCCGAATCTGAAGACCCGGAGCTGCAGCGCATGGTTCGGATGATTCTGGATCGTGTCCAGCCCAAGTAATACCTTTGAATGCCGCTGGCAGGCCTCACGGCTGTTGCTGGCGGCGTATCTCCTTGCCCAGCTGTTCGCGCTGGGTGCGCTGTTGTCCCTCGACCTGCCTTACTCAAGCCTCGGCGTGCTGGTGTGCCTGGCGCATGCTGCCTGGGTTTTGCCGCGCCATGTGCTGCTGACTCACCGTTCGTCGGTTCGTGGCCTGCGCCGCGATGAAAGTGGCTGGCAGTTGTGGAGCGCCGCACGTGGCTGGCACGGTGTGCAGTTGCGTCCCGACAGCCTGGCATTACCGTTGATCGTGGTGCTGCGTTACCGGGTGCCGGGGCAGTGGTGGGTGCGCTCGATCTGTGTGCCTGCCGATTCGCAGGCCGCCGATCTGCATCGACGCCTGCGGGTGCGCTTGAAGTTCAGTCGCCGTAGGTGGTTGGCACCAGAATAGTGTCGCGGGCCTCGGGCAACAGGTCGGGGTAGTCGAGGGTGTAATGCAGGCCGCGGCTTTCCTTGCGTTCCATGGCGGAGCGGATCATCAGTTCCGCCACTTGGGCCAGGTTGCGCAACTCGATCAGGTCGCGGCTGACTTTATAGTTGCTGTAGAACTCGACCCTATGAGGCTAAACCCAATGGATACAGGGGTTTCAGCCGATGACCGTCAACCACCGCTCCCCAAGTGGGACAAACCTGTTACAAACTGCGCTCGCCAAGCCGTACCACTATCGCCGGTCTGGTCGCTATTACCTTCGCCTTCGCCCTCAAGGAACCCTTAAGGGCTTCTTCACGCTGTCACTCAGGACTACCGACAAGGCCACCGCAATGACCATCTCCGACGACATCCTTTCGACTCTCAAGGCTTACCACTTGGACAACCCTGAGGCGTCATGGGACGAACTCCGTGAGCGCTTGATTGAGTTCGCTGAATACAACCTGACGATGGCACACGGTGATAGCTCGCTGGTCGCTTACGAGATGATCAACGATGAGCATCACTTGGCGCTTCGTAAGGCATCCGCAAAACTGCCCCTGAGCATCAATCAGCAACGGGCAGTGAGTAAGGCACTTGAGATCCTTGATGCCTCACAGGAACGTATGCGTGGCCGTTCAGGGAAATTGGTCGAGATCGTTAAGGACCTCAATGATGAGTCTTGTGGCGTGCCTTTGGCTCTCTCCCTGCCTATATCTGTAAACGCTTCCCCAAGTCTGCCCTTCAAGTCCCTCTCTGCGCTGTACATGGAGGAACGCAAGGACAGCATTGAGGCCAGCACCATGCGTGACGTGAAGTCATCGTGTGAGGCTATCAGCGTGATCCTTGGCGACTTGGACATGAGGGGGCACACTCGTGAGGACATGAAGAACCTTCGGGACAAGCTCCTTAAGGGCCGTAAAGGGTCCACTGTGAACAAGCTGATGACCCGGCTATCAACGGTGATGGATTGGGCTGTGAATAACGGCTACCTCGACAAGAGTTTTGACAAGGGGCTGAAGCTTTCCAAGGATGCTGACAGCTCGCGTGAGGCGTTCTCTACGGGTCAACTAAAGGCCCTAATGACTCACGCTAACTCACTACCAGCGGACGCATGGCAGCGTTGGGCGTTGTCACTTGGGGTCATCACCGGGGCGCGTATTGAGGAACTGAGGCAGTTGACCAAGGCTGACGTTAAGCAAGTTGGGGGCGTGTGGGTCATAGACATCAATAGGAACGATGGCAAGACGGCCAAGACCAAGAATGCTTTGAGGGTCATCCCGTTGACCGATGGCGCTTACGGCTTCGACCTCCAGGCCTTCCGTGAGTTTGTAGATAGCTCCGAATCCCGACTGTTCACGTTGGGGTCTGGTCAGTACTCCAGCGTGCTTAATGGCGCCCTTAGGGATGTCTTGAGCTTGAACGCTGATCGGACCCTAACCTTCCACTCGTTGCGTCACTCGCTGGCCGGTGCCTTGAAGGCCGCTGAGGTGCCTGTGGGAACCGCTGAGTCCATCTTGGGGCACGCTTCAGGGTCTATCAGTTATGACCTGTATGGGGCAGGGAGTGCCGTTGAGGTGGGCCGTATGGCTGAAGCTCTGGTGAACGCGTTCCGTATGGCCTTATAATATTGCTGAAATTTGAATGGAGTCAGCTATGAGAAATCTTGATCTATACGGAATTGCTAAGGTCAACAGCGAACTACAGGCGCGCGCGATAGTAGTGGATCGAATTCCCTCTCTTGGTGAAAAAACAGCTCGAATTATGGCTTGGCAATGTTTCATTCAAGACCAGGTAAATTTAGACGACAGCAACGAGCGAACTTCGAACCTTGCGCGAATTAAACACGGAGAGGCTATCGCTGCTTTTTGGGAGACCGGCGACGAGATGGACGTAGACTCAAATGCGTTTGTTTCGTACTTTTTCGATGAGCTTGGCGTCATTAATCGCAAGGTCACCAAAAAGGGTGTGCAGATAGCCTTCTATATCTTCGTAGCCCTCGGCTTATTCGGTTTATACAAACTCTTTTCCTGAACAACGGTTTAGCTGCACCTCGGACTACCACCTTTAAGGTCCGTCACGACTTTAATTACGAAATATCGTGGGAGCTGTGAGGCCCATCACTGACGCACTTGGAAGCCCTCAATGAGTGTTGCTATTACGGTTAGTGTATTAAGTGTCCTGACTATCAGGAGGGTTCGGGCTGGGTCTGGACGGATTATAAAAAAAGCATCGCGACACTGCCCAGGAGACCTATCTTTTAGGTGTTCGCTATGAGGCTGCAATTGATGCCACACGGCTCCTGTATCAGTGGTACAACCTGACCCTAAGAGGACCTGAAGAGGACCCCTTGGTTAAGGAGGTCCTTGAAGTTCTATCAGAGCTTGATGCAGAAGCCTTACGTATGAGAGCCATCACTGATGAGAATCGTAGGAAGCCTGGAAGCTGGACCTTAACGGATTTGAAGAGGTTCGCCAGGGAGGAAGGGCATTGAGGGTAACCTTAAGTTGGTTGTCTCTCAATGCTCTATCATTCACCAAAGTAATAAAAAAACGTTCGATTTATTGCAGTAATCTTATGGGGTTTTTGTGATCTTTAAGTCTATTGGTGTGATGATCGGAACCTCAGGTGCAAAGGGGGAAATGCTCGAAATTGAATTGCAAAGTGCGCCAAGTTGCTGCATAGAAATATGAGCGTATTCGAGTGCGTCTCTTGAGGAGTCCATATTCTCAATAAAGTTCAAGCCGCGAGCAAAGTCTACGTTGGGGTCTTCAAAGTATTGTCCAATAGTCCGAATTTTAGTTACTTGAGCAGGTTTTAATGGAATTGGTAGCTGTATGGCTGGCAACTGCTGGCCATGAAAGTCTATTGTCCTCGTGAAGGCCAGTAGGGTCTTCGCAGCATTTGCTAAAGGGGCGACATGGACGACTAAGTCTCGGTATGCGCCGAGTTCGTAGAGCCAATTGTCGGGCGACGATGAGGCTTTCAACTCCTTGCCCGCTTTATCCTGAGGTGGCTGAGATCGCCAGATCTTTAATAGGCCACTTAAAGCAGTGATTTTGGGAGCGGCCGGATCATTTTTTCTTATTGTTGCCTCTGAGTAGAACTCTGAAAGATAATCTCTTAAAGTGCAAGAATCTACCAGGAACGACTGTAGGGCCAAGTAACATAACGAGGTATGGCCATCAAGAAAGCGTTCGTTGGGTTTAAAAGATTTCGAGTGTAATCTCCCGTTCAGTTGATCTGAATATGCTTCCGATAACTGCCTCAATCTCCATTCACATGCTCTTATTTGATGGGAAATTCGAGAAGCTATATCGTAAAATAGTCCGTTTTTTTTTAGAAATGCGGCATTGGCTATGAAGGACCAATTATGACCTTGGTCTGTGCATATCCACGTTGGAGAGGCTGCGGGATTAATTGACCTCCACTCGGGAGGTACGAAACTTTTCGCTTGCTCTTCTGTGTGAAAAAAATCACATCCGACTATCTGGAATCCTAAAGCTTTAACATCAGCATAAAAACTACCATAGCTTTTTATAGTTAATGTTGCGGACTTTCCATTCATTGCACTGGGCCGAAGATCAGCTTTTTGATCCATCCCATTCAGAATGCGTCCGCCACCGTATAGATGCAATTCTCTCAAAACCGGTTGCCATTCCATGCGAATGCTCCTTGCTTAGGTTCGGGCGTGCGTGACTCAGCGACCGGGCGCTCAGAACGCGCCGCTACCACTAAGCCAGATAATAAAGAGCGATTCAACAAATTGGAGCGCCGTGGGTCACACCGGGCTTTGTTATTTTCTGACGGTCTCCATAGGTAGCGCTATAGACGACCAAACGGCGCGGCGGTCTTTATTGAATCCTTCAAAACTCACTTAGCGCGCAGCTCTACAAAATGTAAGGAGTGAACTGATGTGTGGGTCTGCACAAATTGCATGGCGACACGGTATTGATAGAAGCCTGGCTTAACTGCTGGGCTACATCGTTTCTGAGGGCCTGCTGGGCTCCCTGTAAATTATAGCCTTAGCCTGCCGCATAGCCCTGAGTAAACCCTCACTAACGCGGGAAGGCCCGAACAGTTTCTTCTGCTGACCGCCTGACTGTGCGCGTAGAAACCCTCACTAAGGCTACGAGTTGACACCTCGGATCAAAACCCCTCACCCATTGAGAGATAGGCGCCTGTCGCCAAGTAACTGGCTGCCTGTGTGGGCCACGTTCTGATACTTAGGAACAGATACCCTCACAAGAACACGGACAACACAGTTTCCTCCTAACGTCTCCCGCTGCGATCCCCTCAATGGGGGTCAAGGTGGGCTCGTTTAGAAACCTCGGATTAAAACCCCTCACCCACAAGAGGACATCACCAATCACCCTACACCACGGGAGGCTCAACGCTGCCCGTCGATAAGGCGAGCTATAGGAGACAACCACCATGATCCACCACACACCTGTTCTACTCCACACCCTGGCCGATGCCTTCGACCGGGCGGACTATCTGACAGGCCTGCGCCTTGTCCCTGAGAAACCCAAGCGAGGAACCGTTCCGACAATCATTGAGAATCCTTTCTGTAGTCATCTGGATTTTCAGGACCGGTATGACCGATGGTCTGAAGACATTCTTTCAGGAGTCGCAAAGCTGGACCACGGCGGAACCAAGCAGCTCCCCGTTAAGACCCTCTATGAATTGCTTGAGTCCCTTGAGGTGTTCTCTACAGAGACCATTGGGGCACACCTGGGCCTGTCCTCCCGGATGGCTCGCCGCTATCTCAGCGCCCTTGAGGTCGCCTTGCAACCGCTTATGAGGTCCCGGCCTAAGTGGCTGAGGGCTGCTATGGGAGGCCTTGAAGGTCACCAGCGCGAGACCATCTCGGCCATTCAATCGGCACCTGACCAGATGGCACAGCTACGCCTGGACCTGGGAGCTGATGCGTTCCTCATTTAATGCGGACACAAGATGAAGAACCCTAAGGACCGACCTCTAAGAGGCGCTGACTCAATGAGGACACAAGACTAAAGACCCTCTAAGAGACCTTTTGTGATGTGGATTATTTGCTGATAAGCAATCCCATCTCAGAGAGAGACCTTTAGACCCTCTGGGCTTAAAGCCTGGGTCTACCGACCACATACTGACCAACGTCACTGAGCAACCTTTAGGGGATCACTGAGCAACTACACGCACCTATAAGACCCACACCACGGGTCACCCAGGAGAACCACCAACCAAGAGACCACAAGGAGTACCACCACATGCAAAACATTCAGATCGACGTTAAGACCCTTTCCGCTTCCTACAAGGCCGACTCCCTGAGCCCTTCGGGCCTTGCGACCCTTGAAGGTCAACCCGTGGGCACAAAGCGCCCCGATGGCTATTGGTCATTCCAAGGGCTGGCAGTTCACCGGGTCGTGTATGCACTGACCACCGGCACTGATCCCCAAGGCCTGTACATCGACCATAAGGACGGTGACCCAGGCTACAACAAGGCCAGCAACCTACGGGCCTGCACCAATCGCCAGAACGCACGCAACACCCCAGGCCGTGGAGGGTTCTTCCCTAAAGGGGTCTACCTCAACGCCAAGACCGGGCGCGTGACTGGCTGTGTCGAGGGCTACAGCCTGCGCAAAAGTTTCATGCTTGACCGTGACCATGACGGCGCACAGCTCAACGCAATGTGTCGTGCTGCCCTTGAGGCAATCCTTGAGGAGCATGGCGAGTTCGCCAACGTGACCAGCTTCTACTGTCAGCTCCCGCTTGAGGCCGTAATGGGTCCCGCTGAGGGTTGGCCGTAAGGCTCACTTTAGGGACTGGGATTAAAACCCCTCACCAGATGAGGACCCTGTTGATTCCCTAAAGGAGATTCCCACATGTCTAAAGTCAACCTGAACCAAGCAACCGGCACCATTAACCGCAACACTGACCACCGTGACGCCCGTGACCGTTTCGCCATGCCTGACCGTATGCACGTTGACTCGGTCGTTGAGGGTTCCACCGTGGCCCGTTTCAGTGACTCCCGCGTACGTCAAGGCGCAGCACCTAACGAAAATGACACAAATTTCTGTGAGACCACCTGTCATAGCTAACCTGCGCGCTTACCCCCGTAGGCCCTCGCACGCTCGCTCAGGCGCACGATAAGGACCCTTGCGGGCAGGCGATAAGGACCCCAGCGTTGGGACAAATGTGAGCCAAAGCTGTTACAAATCGGGGTCCTATGGTGCTACGCTATGGGCTCCTAACGTGCCTCATCAGGTCGGTGTAAGGATCGTATCCTTCGCCTCTGGCAGCATCCCTGGATAGTCCAGCGTGTAGTGCAGACCCCGAGATTCCTTACGTTCCATGGCAGACCTGATCATCAGTTCCGCTACTTGAGCAAGGTTCCTCAATTCAATCAGGTCTCTGCTTACTCGGTAGTTGCTGTAGAACTCGTCGATCTCATCCAGCAGCAGCCGCACGCGGTGTTGCGCGCGTTGCAGGCGCTTGTTGGTGCGCACGATCCCCACGTAGTCCCACATGAAACGCCGCAGCTCGTCCCAGTTGTGGGCGATGATCACGTCTTCGTCCGAATCGGTGACCTGGCTCGCATCCCAGCGGGGCAGGGCGTCTGGCACGGCGATGCGCGGCAGTTGTTCAAGGATGTCCGCCGCCGCCGAGCGGGCGTAGACGAAGCATTCGAGCAGAGAATTGCTGGCCATGCGGTTGGCGCCGTGCAGGCCGGTGAAGCTGGTTTCGCCAATCGCATACAGGCCGGGCACGTCGGTACGGCCGTGTTGGTCGACCATCACGCCGCCGCAGGTGTAGTGCGCGGCCGGGACCACGGGGATCGGGCCTTTGGTGATGTCGATGTTGAACGTCAGGCAACGCTCGTAGACGGTTGGGAAGTGCGTCTTGATGAAGGCTTCGGGCTTGTGGCTGATGTCCAGGTAGACGCAGTCGATGCCCAGGCGCTTCATTTCATGGTCGATGGCGCGGGCGACGATGTCCCGTGGCGCCAGTTCGGCGCGGGGGTCGAAGCGCTGCATGAAACGCTCGCCGTTCGGCAGTTTCAGGTGGGCGCCTTCGCCGCGCAGGGCTTCGGTGATCAGGAAGCTCTTGGCCTGCGGGTGATACAGGCAGGTCGGGTGGAACTGGTTGAATTCCAGGTTGGCCACCCGGCAGCCCGAGCGCCAGGCCATGGCGATGCCGTCGCCGCAGGCGCCGTCGGGGTTGCTGGTATAGAGGTAGACCTTGGCGGCGCCGCCTGAGGCCAGGATGGTGAAACGTGCGCCGTAGGTATCGACTTCGCCGCTGGCGCGGTTGAGCACGTAGGCGCCGAGGCAGCGCTCGCCGTCCAGGCCCAGGCGTTTTTCGGTGATCAGGTCGACGGCGACGCGTTGCTCCAGCAGTTCGATGTTGGGGCGTTGGCGCGCTTGTTCGAGCAGGGTCGTGAAGATCGCGGCGCCGGTGGCGTCGGCGGCGTGGATGATGCGACGGTGGCTGTGGCCGCCCTCGCGGGTCAGGTGGAACTCGAAACCGCCATCGTCACTGCCCGCGTGTTCATCGCGGGTGAACGGCACGCCCTGGTCGATCAGCCATTGGATGGCCTCGCGGCTATGCTCGACGGTGAAGCGCACGGCGTCTTCGTCACACAGGCCGCCGCCGGCGTTGAGGGTGTCTTCGACGTGGGATTGCACCGTGTCGGTGTCGTCCAGCACGGCGGCGACGCCGCCCTGGGCCCAGAATGTCGAGCCGTTGGCCAGGTTGCCTTTGCTCAGTACGGCAATTCGCAGGTGGCTGGGGAGGGTCAGCGC
Source organism: Pseudomonas sp. Marseille-Q1929 (assembly GCF_017316265.1). Taxonomy (NCBI): domain Bacteria; kingdom Pseudomonadati; phylum Pseudomonadota; class Gammaproteobacteria; order Pseudomonadales; family Pseudomonadaceae; genus Pseudomonas; species Pseudomonas sp. Marseille-Q1929. Next base: position 63,515 of record NZ_JAFLWU010000019.1, on the reverse strand, counting down.
CAGGCTCAAGCCGGCCGCGCCGCTACCGATCACCAGAACATCGTGTTGAAACTGTTGGCTCATTTGAAGGATTCCGCAAAAAGCGATCCAAAGGGCTGGCGCAAACAGGACGCCTGGATCGGCGAATCAAAGGGTCACACGGACCACTAGTATATAGAGGGGGGGAGCGGCACAATAGCCGGGCATTCGTGGCAATGTGAGATTACGGTGCACGGCGTGGGTAAAATCGGCCGGTTATTGAAGTGGGAACTTTTTGCATAAGCCCCGACTCAATAGCAGGTTGCCCGAAAGCTGGGAAAACGTTGAGTTTATTGGCCCGTCGGGTGCATTGGACGCGTCAGAAAACCGGCGACAAGATTATTCGCGCAGCCGGCGTTGCCCGTGCTGCGTTTTTCGTGTGTGCCAAATCAGTGCATGCCGGAAACTTGCTTGAAGGGGGAGAACTTTTGCGAAAAGTCCTAGTCTATGTTTGCAAGCCTGATCGTTTAGTTATGCAAGCCTCCTTCAAGTACAACGAGGAGTGTTCATGCTAACCCAGGAAGAGGATCAGCAGCTGGTCGAGCGCGTTCAGCGCGGCGACAAGCGCGCATTTGATCTGCTAGTGCTGAAATACCAGCACAAAATTCTCGGGTTGATCGTGCGGTTTGTGCACGACACCCATGAAGCGCAGGACGTTGCACAGGAAGCCTTTATCAAGGCGTACCGTGCACTTGGCAATTTCCGCGGTGACAGTGCGTTTTATACGTGGCTGTACCGCATCGCCATCAACACGGCGAAGAACTATCTGGTGTCTCGCGGACGCCGCCCACCGGATAGCGATGTTAGTTCAGAAGATGCTGAATTTTACGATGGTGATCACGGCCTCAAGGATCTCGAGTCGCCGGAGCGTGCATTGCTGCGCGACGAGATCGAAGGCACCGTTCATCGCACTATTCAGCAACTGCCAGAAGATTTACGTACGGCGTTAACTTTACGTGAATTCGACGGTCTGAGTTACGAAGACATTGCGAGCGTCATGCAGTGTCCGGTGGGGACTGTAAGGTCACGGATTTTCCGGGCCCGGGAAGCCATCGATAAAGCCTTGCAACCGTTGTTGCAGGAAAACTAAAGACAGCGGCGACAGCCAAGAGAGGAACCGCCATGAGTCGTGATGCCCTGCAGGAATCGCTGTCCGCAGTGATGGATAACGAAGCGGATGAACTGGAACTTCGTCGAGTGCTCAACGCATTTGATGATGCCGAAACCCGTGATACCTGGTCTCGTTACCAAGTCGCTCGGGCGGTGATGCACAAGGATCTTCTAATCCCTCGTCTGGATATTGCTGCGGCCGTTTCTGCCGCTCTGGCTGATGAAGCCGTTCCGGCAAAAGCTGCTCGTGGTCCATGGCGTAGCCTGGGTCGCCTGGCAGTCGCTGCCTCGGTGACCGTTGCTGTGTTGGCAGGTGTTCGCCTGTACAACCAGGACGAAATCGCCGGCGCCGAACTGGCCCAGCAGACTCAGCAACCGGTGATGGCTGGACCCCAGGTCAAAGGCCCAGCGGTACTGGCCGGCTACAAGGAAAGCTCTGACACCACCGGCCCGATGGCCAATGGTGTTCTGCAAGGGCAATCCGGCTGGCAGGACCAGCGTCTTCCAGGCTACCTGCGCCAACACGCTCAGGAATCAGCTCTGAAAGGCACTGAAACCGCTCTGCCCTATGCTCGCGCAGCAAGCCTGGAAAACCGCTAATCCGTAAGGAGCTTTATGCGCGCCATACCGCTCCTTACGCTTTTGCTCAGTAGTTGGTTTGCACTCCCCGCCCACGCCGATGAAGCCCAAGACTGGCTGAATCGACTTGGGCGTGCAGAGCAGCAGCAAAGCTTTCAAGGTACGTTCGTCTACGAGCGTAATGGCAGTTTTTCTACCCATGACATCTGGCATCGTGTCCAGGACGGTCAGGTCCGTGAGCGGCTCTTGCAGCTCGATGGCTCTGCCCAGGAAGTCGTGCGGTTGGATGGCCGCACCCAGTGTGTCAGCGGCGCCCTTGTCGCAGGCCTGGGCAATTCCCGTGATGCTCCATCACGTGCGCTTGATCCGCAAAAACTCAATGAATTCTATGAACTGGCCGTCATCGGCAAATCCCGCGTGGCCGGTCGTAATGCGGTGATCGTTTCAATCACGCCGCGTGATCAATACCGTTACGGCTTTGAGCTGCACCTGGACCGTGAAACCGCCTTGCCGCTCAAATCCCTGTTGCTCAATGACCAGGGCCAGTTGCTGGAGCGTTTCCAGTTCACGCGCTTGAACACGTCGGCCGTGCCCGAGGATCGGGATTTGCAGCCCAGCAGCGAATGCACGCCTATTGCCGCAGCCAAGGGTAACGCGCCAGATGTCGCGCCAACCGAGCGCTGGCATATGGAATGGTTGCCGCCAGGTTTCCAGCTGACCAACAGCAGTGCTCGCACAGACACCCAGACTAAAGCCACAGTCGACAGTCTGATGTATGAAGACGGGCTGGCGCGTTTCTCGGTGTTCCTTGAGCCGATCAACGACGCAAGCGTGACTGAGACCCGCACCCAGCTGGGCCCTACGGTTGCCGTCTCGCGCCGCCTGAATACGGTGGATGGCGAGATGATGGTGACGGTGGTTGGCGAAATCCCCATCGGTACCGCCGAACGCATCGCGCTATCTGTGCGCGGTGAAAAAAAGACCACCGCCCAGCCGTGAGTTGTTAATCCTATGTTCATCCTGAGCTTTCACTGTGAAGCCCATGCCGGGTCGGTTGCCGAGAGCATGAAATGAATGGATCAGCATTTTCACTTGCAAAAATCCCCCATGTTTTTTATAGGTCAGGGCTTGTCGGCCCTGGCCTTGTTTTGTTCGCGGAACAAAAATGTCGGTCGCAGTTTCCGGCGTTTCTTGAACCCTGTCGCTCAACCCTGCTCGTCGTAACGGGAGCTGTATGTCGATACCACGTTTGAAGTCTTACCTATCCATCGTCGCCACGGTATTGGTGCTGGGCCAGGCCTTGCCTGCGCAAGCGGCCGAGCTGCCTGACTTCACCCAATTGGTTGAACAGGCCTCGCCAGCGGTGGTGAACATCAGTACCACGCAGAAACTGCCGGATCGCAAAGTCTCCAACCAGCAGATGCCAGACCTGGAAGGCCTGCCGCCGATGTTGCGCGAGTTCTTCGAGCGCGGCATGCCGCAACAGCGTTCCCCGCGCGGTGGCGGTGGCCAGCGTGAGGCCCAGTCCCTGGGGTCGGGTTTCATCATCTCGCCGGATGGCTACATCCTCACCAACAACCACGTGATTGCCGACGCTGACGAGATCCTCGTACGCCTGGCGGATCGCAGTGAGCTGAAAGCCAAGTTGGTGGGCACTGACCCGCGCTCCGACGTGGCCTTGCTGAAGATCGAAGGCAAAGACCTGCCCGTGCTGAAGCTGGGTAAATCCCAGGACTTGAAAGCCGGGCAGTGGGTTGTCGCCATCGGTTCACCGTTCGGCTTTGACCACACTGTGACCCAAGGCATCGTCAGCGCCATTGGCCGCAGCTTGCCGAACGAGAACTACGTGCCGTTCATCCAGACCGACGTGCCGATCAACCCGGGCAACTCCGGTGGTCCGCTGTTCAACCTGGCCGGCGAAGTCGTGGGCATCAACTCGCAGATCTACACCCGTTCCGGTGGTTTCATGGGCGTGTCGTTCGCCATCCCGATCGACGTGGCCATGGACGTTTCCAACCAGCTGAAAAGCGGTGGCAAGGTCAGCCGTGGCTGGTTGGGCGTGGTGATCCAGGAAGTGAACAAGGATCTGGCTGAGTCGTTTGGTCTCGACAAACCGGCGGGTGCCCTGGTTGCACAGATCCAGGACGACGGCCCAGCGGCCAAAGGTGGTTTGCAGGTCGGTGACGTGATCCTGAGCATGAACGGTCAGCCGATCGTCATGTCGGCGGATCTGCCTCATCTGGTCGGCGCACTCAAGGCCGGCAGCAAGGCCAAGCTGGAAGTGATCCGCGAAGGCAAGCGCCAGACCGTTGAGCTGACTGTCGGTGCCATTCCCGAAGAAGGCGCCACGTTGGATGCCCTGGGCAACGCCAAGTCGGGCGCTGAGCGCAGCAGCAACCGCCTGGGCATTGCCGTGGTCGAGCTGACCGATGAGCAGAAGAAGAGCTTCGACCTCAAGAGTGGCGTAGTAATCAAGGAAGTGCAGGATGGTCCTGCTTCCCTGATTGGCCTGCAGCCAGGTGACGTCATCACCCACCTGAACAATCAGGCGATCGACAGCACCAAGCAGTTCACCGACATCGCCAAGGCGCTGCCGAAGAATCGCTCGGTGTCGATGCGTGTGTTGCGTCAGGGGCGTGCCAGCTTCATTACCTTCAAGCTGGCCGAGTAATCCGCTAGCTCAATAAAAAGCCCCGCCTTCGGTTAACGAAGGCGGGGCTTTTTTGTGGGCGATGGGTTTAGCTCATCATCCCTTTCACCAGGCGTTCCTGTTCGATCAGCTCACGCTGGCGTGCGTCGATGCGTGACGACAGCGGGAAGTTGCTGCCCGCCCTGCGTTTGGCGAAGTCCAGCTGTTGAATGGCCTGCTGGAAGTCGCCCACCAGTGCAAAGTACTCGGCGCGTGCCTGGTGCAGGCCGATGATATTGCCGGACAAACCGCGCGTTTCGGCGACCTGATACCAGACATCGGGATCATCGGGACGGGATTTAAGCAGGCCGTCCAAGGCCTTCTCCGCCTCGGCGGTGCGGTTTTGCTTGAGCAGCAGGTCTACCCGGATCTGATTCAGCGGGTAGTTACCGGGATACTGGGTCAGCATTCGATCGGTACGCTGCTGGGCATCGGGCAGATGGTTGTTGTCGATTTCCAGCTGGATCAGCGCCAGGTTGTAAGTAATGTCGTTCGGCGCCTTGGCAAGCAGTGCCGTCAGGTTCTCCCGCGCTTGTTTGAACTGGGAGCCTTTGATCTGCGCAATGGCCAGCCCGTAGCGCGCCACATCGTTTTTCGGGTTCTCGTCCAATTGCGCCTGGAACCGTTTGGCGGCGAGGCCTGATGTGTCCTCGTACTGCAACTGCACCCGTGCACGAATCAATTGATAGCGCAGGCTGTCTTCCTTGCCGCCAGGCTTGGCTTGCTCGGCACGGTTGCGAGTGTCGGCGATCCGCGATTCGGTTACCGGGTGCGTCAGCAGGAATTCCGGCGGCTTGGCGTCAAAGCGGTATTGGCGCCCCAAGCGTTCGAACATGGACGGCATGGACCGCGGGTCGTAGCCGGCTTTTTCCAGGTTGAGGATGCCGATGCGGTCAGCCTCTTGCTCGTTCTGGCGCGAAAAGCGGCGTTGTTCCTGGATGGCGGCGGCCTGGGTGCCGGCAATTGCGGCTATGCCGGCGTCACCTGCACCGGCGGCGGCGGCGATGATGCCGCCGAGGAGGGCGGCCATCATCGGGATCTGCATGCGTTGCTGGGCTTCAACGCCACGTGCGAAGTGGCGTTGCGACAAGTGCGCCAACTCGTGGGCCAGTACCGAGGCGTACTCGCCTTCGGTCTGCGCGTTGAGGAACAGGCCACCGTTGACCCCGACGATCCCGCCGGGTGCGGCAAAGGCGTTGAGCTGCGGGCTGTTGATCAGGATGAACTCCAGGCGCCGGTCATTGACCTGGCTGGTCTCCACCAATTTGTAGACGCTGGTTTCGACGTAATCCTTGAGCTGCGGGTCGTTGAGCTGTGAGACCTGGCCGCGCAGGTAGGCCAGCCACGCACGGCCCAGTTGGTATTCCTGTTGAGGCGAGACAATGGCAGAACTGGCGTCGCCAAGTGACGGCAGGTCGTCAGCGAAGCCTGGGGAGGCCAGCAGGCAAGCCAGCGTCAGCAGGGTGGGGCGCAAAAAAGTCATGCACAGAGCCTTTCGACAAAGAGCTTACTGTAGCCGGACACTGAGCTTCGGACCAGATATTCTAAGCAGCCCAAACGGATGCCCGGAGTAAAACCATGACCGACGCTGTAGCCTTCGATGCCGAACTCGATGCCAGCGGCCTCAATTGCCCGTTGCCTTTGCTCAAGGCCAAGCTGGAACTCAACCGATTGGCCAGCGGCGCGGTGCTCAAGGTGATTGCCACGGACGCAGGCTCCCAGCGTGATTTCCGGACGTTTGCCAGGTTGGCCGGTCATACCCTGTTGCACGAAGAAGACGCCGCCGGTGTGTACCGTTACTGGTTGCGCAAGGCCTGAAAAACTAGCCCCACCACGCCGAGGTTGATTGATGTTCAAAGTGTTACGAGACTGGATTCAGCGCTATTTCTCCGATGAAGAAGCAGTGGTGCTGGCGGTCCTGCTGTTTCTCGCCTTTACGGCGGTGCTCACCTTGGGCGGCATGCTGGCGCCCGTGCTGGCGGGGATGGTGCTGGCCTACCTGATGCAGGGTCTGGTCACCACCCTGGAGCGCTTGCGCTTGCCGGGCGGCGCGGCGGTGGGGTTGGTGTTCGCGTTGTTCATGGGGCTGCTGGTGCTGTTTATCGTGGTGGTGCTGCCGTTGCTGTGGCACCAACTGATCACCCTGTTCAACGAGCTGCCCGGTATGCTCGCCAAGTGGCAGTCGTTGCTGCTGCTGTTGCCGGAGCGTTACCCGCACCTGGTGTCGGATGAGCAAGTGTTGCAGGCCATTGAGGTGGCGCGCGGCGAGATCGGAAAGTTCGGGCAATGGGCGCTGACCTTTTCCCTGTCCAGTCTGCCGTTGCTGGTCAACATCATGATCTACCTGGTGCTGGTGCCGATCCTGGTGTTTTTCTTCCTCAAGGACCGTGCCATGATCGGGCGCTGGGTGCGTGGCTACCTGCCGCGCGAACGGGCGTTGATTACCCGGGTAGCCGAAGAGATGAATCGACAGATCGCCAACTACATCCGTGGCAAGGTCATCGAAATCATTATCTGTGGAGGCGTGACCTACATCGCCTTCATCGCCCTGGACTTGAACTACGCCGCGCTGCTGGCCTTGCTGGTGGGGTTGTCGGTGGTGGTGCCCTATGTCGGCGCCGTGGTGGTGACGGTGCCGGTGACGTTGATCGCGTTGTTCCAGTGGGGCTGGAGCGATCAGTTCATCTACCTGATGGCGGTCTACGGGATTATCCAGACCCTGGACGGCAACGTGCTCGTGCCGCTGCTGTTCTCGGAGGCGGTCAACCTGCATCCGGTAGCGATCATCTGTGCGGTGTTGTTGTTTGGCGGGTTGTGGGGATTCTGGGGCGTGTTCTTTGCGATTCCCCTGGCGACGCTGTTCAAGGCGGTGCTGGATGCGTGGCCTCGGCAAGAGCCAGTGGTAGCACCGCTGTTGTAGCTGTAGGGCCTTCTGTGGTGAGGGAGCAAGCTCCCTCACCACAATTTATGCCTTGTTCAACGCCTGGGCTGCCGCCAAGACGGCATCCACATGCCCAGGCACTTTCACACCGCGCCATTCCTGACGCAGCACGCCGTCCTTGTCGATCAGGAATGTGCTGCGATCCACACCCAGGTATTCCTTGCCATACAGTTTCTTCAGTTTGATCACATCAAACAGCTGGCAAACCGCCTCGTCCTTGTCGCTGATCAGCTCGAAGGGGAATTCCTGCTTGGCCTTGAAGTTCTCGTGGGACTTCACGCTGTCTCGCGATACGCCAAACACTTCGGTGTTGGCGGCCTTGAACGCCGCGTACTGGTCGCGGAAACCCTGGCCTTCGGTGGTGCAGCCCGGCGTGCTGTCCTTCGGGTAGAAGTAGATCACCACTTGCTTGCCCTTGAGGGCGGCGAGGCTGAAGGTCTGGCCGCTGGTGGCCTGGGCTTCGAAATCGGCTACGGGTGTGTCGATGACAACCGGCATGGAGCGTTCCTTACATTGGGTTCTGTGGGCGCCAAGGTTCGATCAGTGCGTCGAGGTTCAGCGCATCGGCGAAGTCCAGGAACTGGTCGCGCAACCAACTGATCTGCACGCCGGCCGGCAAGGTTACGGTGAACGTCGCATTGAGCATGGTGCCGCCGGTTTGTGGCGCCTGGTAGGTGTCGCAGGTCAGGTTCTCCAGTTCGACGTTGTGGTCGATAAAGAACTGGCACAGCTCGTTGACGATGTCCGAGCGGTAGGCTGAGCTGACATAGGCCACATAGGGCAGGGCCTGCGGGCGGTTTTCCAGGGCGGCGCTGCGCACCACGTTGACGGTGAAATTATGTTTCTTGGCCAGGCCAGGCAGGCCGGTTTCCAGGCGCGCCAGCGCGTCCCAGGAACCGGAGATCTGCAAGACCAGTGCACTGCACTCGCCGTGGCGGGTCAGGCGGGAGGTCACGACGGCGCAGCGGTTCTCATGGCTGGCGCGGCACAGGACGTTGGTCAGCTCCATGGGGTTGGCGCCGAGGGCACTGATAACAAGGAATTGTTCGCGAACTGTGGGGGTGGACATGCAGCCTTCCTAAAGCGATGAGCGGTCGATACCGCGTGGGCTGTATCGATCAAAGGCTGAAGGGTAGCGAAAAGCGCAGCCAAGGGCTAGGAGGTGGCGTTTTCATTGCGTGAACGGCTGGTTTTTGCCCCGCTTGAAGGCAGGCTTTGGCCCAATGATGGCATTGCCCGTCGTTTAGTTGCGCCAGAACGCATCCTCAGGCGGTACTTCGCTTGTGCAAGCATCTTGGCGCCAGTACCATTACGGCTCTCTTTTTCCGGCAGGAGCGGTTGCATGATTGCGGGCAGTATGGTGGCACTGGTCACACCCATGGATGCACAAGGTCATCTCGACTGGGACAGCCTGGGCAAACTGGTGGACTTCCACCTGCAAGAAGGCACCAACGCCATTGTGGCCGTCGGCACCACGGGTGAGTCGGCCACCCTCGATGTGGAAGAACACATCCAGGTCATCGAATTCGTGGTCAAGCGCGTTGCGGGCCGTATTGCCGTGATCGCCGGTACGGGCGCCAACTCGACGCGTGAAGCGATCGAGCTGACCAAGAACGCCAAGAAGGCCGGCGCCGATGCCTGCCTGCTGGTGACCCCGTACTACAACAAGCCGACCCAGGAAGGCCTGTACCAACACTTCCGCACCATTGCCGAAGCCGTTGATATCCCGCAGATCCTCTACAACGTGCCGGGCCGCACCGCGTGCGACATGCAGGCCGCGACCGTGATCCGCCTGTCCACCGTGCCGAACATCATCGGGATCAAGGAAGCCACCGGCGACCTGCAGCGCGCCAAGGACATCCTGGCCGGCGTGAGCAGCGATTTCCTGCTGTATTCCGGTGACGACGCTACTGCGGTCGAGCTGATCCTGCTGGGCGGCAAGGGCAACATCTCCGTGACCGCCAACGTGGCCCCGCGTGCCATGAGCGAAATGTGCGCCGCCGCCATCGCCGGTGACGCCGTGACCGCGCGTGCGATCCACGAGAAGCTGATGCCGCTCAACAAGACACTGTTTATCGAATCCAACCCTATTCCCGTGAAATGGGCGCTGACTGAAATGGGCATGATGCCGGACGGTATCCGTCTGCCGCTCACCCGTCTCAGCGAAGCCTGTCACGAACCGCTGCGACAGGCCCTGCGCCAGTCCGGCGTCCTGGTTTAATTGAGGAAGCACTACGCATGAAGCGATTGGCCGGACTTTCCGCACTTGCCTTGATTATCTCCAGCACCAGTGGCTGCGGTTGGATCTGGGGCCCGGAAGGCTACTTCCGTGACCGCGGCAGCGATTACCTGGAAGCACAAGCAACCAAACCGATGCAACTGCCGCCGGACGTCAACGTCGCCAAGCGCCTTGACCCGTTGCTGCCGATCCCGCGCAACGTTGCCGACGACACCACCAAGGGTGAGTACGTCGTGCCACGTCCACAGCCGATCTCGGCCGTGGCGGATGCCAGCGACTACAGCCTGCAAAAAAGCGGTGATTCGCGCTGGATCGTAGCGCAGCGCCCACCTGCCGAAGTCTGGCCGGTGGCCGTGCAGTTCTTCCAGGACAACGGTTTTCGCATCGACCAACAGCGCCCGCAGACTGGTGAGTTCACCACGGCATGGCAGCAGGGCAGCGAACTGTCCGCCACCATGGCCAAGCGCCTGCAAGCCGGTGGTGTAGCCGCCGACAGCGAAGCCCGTGTGCGTGTACGCATCGAGCCAGGCGTGCAGCGTAATACCAGTGAAGTCTATGTGGTCAGCGCCGAGCGTCCTGCCGGCAGCGCGGCCAACGTTGATTTCACCAACCGTTCGGTCAACACCGGTGTTGACTCGGCATTGGTCGACGAGATGCTGGCCAGCATGAGCCGTATCTCCGAGAAGGGCGGTTCGGTTTCCCTGCTTGCGGCACGTGATTACGACACCCCAAGCCGCGTCAGCCTCACTGAAGACGGCAGCGGCAACGTGGTGCTGAACCTCGGCGAAGACCTGGACCGTGCATGGGCCAGCGTTGGTCGTGCCTTGGAGCAGGGCCCTTGGCGTGTTGAAGACATCAACCGCAGCCTGGGCCTCTACTACATCAACGTGGCTGAAAAAGCTGAGCGTAAAGATGAAGAGCCAGGTTTCTTCAGCAAATTGTTTGGCAGTGCGCCGACCAAAGAAGAGATCGAGACCCGTGCCGAGCGTTACCAGGTTCGTTTGAGCAAGGTTGGCGAAAGCGTGCAAGTCACCGTCGAGAAGAACATCAACACCGTTGCGCCAGCTGAAACAGCGCGCAAAGTGTTGGGCGTGATTCAGGACAACCTGGGCTGATCCGATGCGTTTTGCCGTTCTCGGCAGCGGTAGCCAAGGGAACGGCACGCTGGTCGCACATGACGACACGTATGTGCTGGTGGATTGTGGTTTCTCGTTAAAAGAAACCGAGCGGCGCCTGCTGCGCCTGGGGGTTCACCCCGCGCAGCTGAGCGCGATACTGGTGACCCACGAACATGCCGACCACGTGCATGGCGTGGGTTTGCTGTCTCGGCGCTACAATCTTCCGGTGTACCTCAGTCGCGGCACCTTGCGCGGGATGCGCAAACCTATAGAGCCCGCAGGTTTCCTGGCCGGTGGCGAGCAACTGCAAATCGGTGCCTTGAGCGTCGATGTGATTGCCGTCGCCCACGATGCCCATGAACCGACGCAGTATGTATTCAGTGGCGGAGAGCGACGTTTCGGCGTGCTCACCGACCTGGGTTCCTACTGCTCCAAGGTACTGGACGGTTACCGCGACCTCGATGCGTTGATGATCGAGTCCAACCACTGCCGAGACCTGCTGGCGCGTGGTCATTACCCTCGCTTTCTCAAGCAGCGGGTGGGCGGCGAACTGGGACATTTGAACAACCACCAGGCGGCGTACCTGGTGTACGAGTTGGGCTGGCAAGACCTGCAACACCTGGTCCTGGCCCACTTGAGCAGCAAGAACAACCTGCCGACGCTTGCCCGGCAATGTTTTGTCGACACCCTCGGGTGCGACCCGGACTGGCTGCAACTGGCCGATCAAGATTCAGGGCTCGACTGGCGACACATCGCCTAGCCCACCTCACTCAAAGCGGAGCCCATCATGGAAAAACGTGAAGAACTCTACCGCGGCAAAGCCAAGTCGGTGTACAAGACCGACGACGCCAACCGCCTGATCCTGCTGTTTCGCAACGACACCTCGGCGTTCGACGGCAAGCGCATCGAACAGCTGGACCGCAAGGGCATGGTGAACAACAAGTTCAACGCCTTCATCATGCAGAAACTCGAAGAGGCCGGTATTCCGACCCAATTCGACAAACTGCTGGGCGACAACGAGTGCCTGGTGAAGAAGCTCGACATGATCCCGGTCGAATGCGTCGTGCGTAACTACGCCGCCGGCAGCCTGGTCAAGCGCCTGGGCGTGGAAGAGGGCCTCAAGCTCAATCCTTACACGTTCGAACTGTTCCTGAAGGACGACGCCAAGGGCGACCCGTTCATCAACGAATCCCACGTCGTGGCGTTCGGCTGGGGCACCGCTGAGCAACTGGCGCGCATGAAGGAGTTGTCCCTCAAGGTCAACGACGTGCTGAACAAGCTGTTCGACGACGCCGGCCTGCTGCTGGTGGACTTCAAACTCGAATTCGGTGTATTCCACGACGGCTCCATCGTCCTGGGCGACGAATTCAGCCCGGACGGCTGCCGCCTGTGGGACAAGGACACCAAGAAGAAGATGGACAAAGACCGCTTCCGCCAGGGCCTCGGTGACGTCATCGAAGCTTACGAAGAAGTCGCCAATCGTCTCGGCGTACCGCTTTAATCGACGCAAGCATCTGATAGCACGGAAAAAAATCTCGTTTCGAGCTTTGCTTTCCTGAATCACACTGTTATGATGCGCGCCGTTGGAGAGATGCCAGAGTGGCCGAATGGGACGGATTCGAAATCCGTTGTACCTTCACCGGTACCTAGGGTTCGAATCCCTATCTCTCCGCCATTATTGAAAAAGCCCCGTAATTCAATGAGTTACGGGGCTTTTTGTTTTCCGATTCTACCCAGTGTTTCTACCCCTCATATTTCTACTCTTTATCGTAAAACACGGCTGAATCAGCGGAGTTTTGCATCAGGGTTATCGAATTCTTGCAATCCGCCCGCGCCACATAGCTCTCACTGCTGCGAGCTATCTCCTCCTTATTCTTTGCATAGTAAATCCAGTACCACTGCCCCGAGCGGTCTTTCTTCTGCCAGTAGCAGGGGTAAGTTACGTCAGCCATTTCTCTCTCCCTTCGTTCAAGCGGACACCATGTCCAGCGTGAAGCGTAGGCGAGTCTTGGTTTCGGGCAACCGCACCATCCCCCTAGAAATCGATGGACCAGTTTTCTACGCAAAATCCATTGCATAGAAGGGAAATATGCACAGTACATCCCCATAGGGAGGGACCTGCTATACCTGAATGCAGTGCATTGACCAGTCACTGTGGAGGCGCGGCTCATGAACGGAGAAACCCTGGAACGTCAGACTTTTTATTACTCGTACAGCTTCGACGGTCGGGAAGGAGAGGGTCAGATTGACCTTGGAATACCACCTCCATTCGCGACAACAGACGTTGAAGTCGTTTTACAACGGTTTGGACTGGAGCGAGCTTTGCGGGAAGTCGCCAACACTGAGGGGGTCGTAGTAACCAATTTTGAGGATGAGCTTTGCTACGTGCCAGACGGATTCGATGACATGCCCGGCGACGTATATGTGATCGGAAATGCTGTGTTTAAATTTGGTCGCACTAGCCCACCCACTCTGGAACTGGAAGGCTATTCCTTTTGCAAAATCCAAAAGACAGAGTATCAGGCGTCAATTCTTCAATTTCCTCAGCGCGGCCGATGAGCTTTCAAGCACACCTACAGCTGAGAACGTATAGATGAGATACGTTCTGGAAATATTGAGAGCCTTGGGGTGGCTCACTAGCTACCCCTGACTCAGAGACGGAAGTAGGGCTAGGACGCTTCAGAGGGCCCGAAACCGCCTTGTAAAGACGGTTCTTGAGGGGATTCCACCTTATGCTTTGGCAGTCTTCATCCGGTGCGGTGTCATACACATCAACAAGGAAGAATGCATCAGGCGAAAGTCAGTCCAAGTGTCCGCATAACACGGCTTACCTGCATCGCTGACCACTCACCGCCACGCGCAGTGGCAACCTTCTTGCCATTCAAGCATTCAGCGACTTGTTGTAGCGAAGTAGCGCCACGACGGATGCAAAGTTCGATTGGGTCGTGGAGTGACGCCGTAAAGGCGGTTACACGCGCCTGAACAGAGTCTTGAGCTTTTGCCCGGTTAGCGTCTGTACGGCCCTTGGCTAACGCATCTGCTCTGTTCTGAACACTTTGCATGGCTTCGGCATTGCCACTGTCCGCCTTGGCCTTCAGAGTCGCTAGGGTGTCTTTTGTACGGTCGCTGATGAACTTGCGTTCCTGTTCAGCAAGGGCTGCGAACAAATGCAGTTGGAACGGGGTTGCGTCTGGCATCGTTGCTACCTTGAAGCTTGTCTGTTCCATCAGACGGGCAATGTGATGCACCGAACGGGATAGACGGTCCAGTTTGGCTACTGCGAGCACAGCGCCTTCCTTCTTACACGCTGCCAAAGCCTTTGCACCTTCAGGACGATCCTCGATAGCGAGCTTGCCTGACACCACATCGGTGAAGGAACCGACCACTTCCCAATTGTTCGCTAGCGCAGCACGCTCGATGTATTCCTTTTGAGAGTCGAGACCCAATCCACTGTCGCCTTGAGACTTTGTAGAAACACGGTAGTAGGCAATCACACGTACTGGCTTGTTCATCGTCTTGGCTCCTTGGCAGCAGAATGTCTGGGCTAGGAATCCATATTAACACTTCTACAACGTTCGTTCTAGATTTGTTATGCTGTCATTCGTCGATCTGTTTGTAGAGTTTTCACCTTCAGGGGGGACGGGGATTTAGATATCAGTAAACAAGACCGACAGGTCAACCTTCAATGCGTCTGCCAAAGTTTGGATTGCGTCTAAGCTAGGGTTGGCTCCACCAGTCTCAATACGGCTCATGTAGGTTCTGGCGAACCCGCACTTGTCCGCGAAGGCTTCTTGAGTCATGCCGGTAGCAAGACGAAGCTCACGAATTCGATGGCCGAAGCGATGGCGGAGGGAGGGAGAAGGCATTCCCGTATCGTGTGCTGATGTGATCTAATCGTGAACACACTAATCGTGACATTGGCTGAATAGATCACCTGCTACTCAGTCACCAGATGAAGGAAAAACAGGGATGAAGGACGGCATCATTAGACTTAACGATTACCTTTGTTACTTTGCCATTGTTGCCGTTGCATTTGCGGGTTACGGAATCTATGGCGAATGGGGGGCAATCGGTGGATTTATAGCTGGGGCGGTGATGGCTGGGTTCTGGCTTGTCCTTAGCGGGATTTATGACGAGCTGAAGAAAATTACTGCATCGAAGGGATTGCGTTAGTCAAGACACAAGGAATTGATTGATGGACAGCCAAGAAATTGAGCTTCGGCAAGACTCTGCAATGCTGCTTCGCACAGATATGCGTTCGAAGAAGATCAACCTCAAGGAAGCCAATTCAAAACATCGTGAAATCACCAGCACAGTGGCGGCGCTACGTGAAGAGCTGAAGTATGCGGCCAATCGCTTAGATGAGCTTAAATCCGGTAGAGGAAAGAAGCTTGCTTCAGCGCCTAACATAGAAGTTTTTGAGTTTTGGCTGAGTATCCCCGGTTATCAAGGGAGTATTCAGAAGGCAAAAGCTGAAATGACAATGCATGGCAGTCTGCAACATGTGAGCAATGTTAGCAGCACCAGCAAGAGCGGGTTAGGAGGCGGCATTGTCGGCGGCCTAGTTTTTGGGCCATTGGGGGCTGCCGCTGGCGTGCTCGCGACACGGAAAAACAAGGTTAGCACCCACGTCCAACAAGTAGACACGCGACAAGTGGAATTGCAAATCGCGGGACCTGGTTATGCATGGTCCGCCTTGGCTCACTCAGGTTATGCTGACAAATTCCGGGAGCTGAGAGATTTGATAAATGCTTACGGATCATCTCCCAAGAGCATTCAAGACTCCCTTCGCGAACAAACCGCTGCCGTAAACCTTTTACAAGAAAAGCTGGCCAAACAACAAGCGTATCTTCAACTCGCTGCAAAGGAAGCTGAAGAGCGAAGCCTCGCCTATGAAATAACGAAAAAAGAATTCACAAATACTCGCTTACCGCTCCTCACGGATTTGAAATTTAGATGGGAGTGCCTATCCAGCTTCTGGCAATGGCTGGCGATAATATGTGGTCCCGTCTTATTGATTATGCTCGCTACGGTAACTACGTATGCTCGCGTAACTGCTCAGCCATGGCTTAGTCAGGCGATTGCTTTAGCTGTGGCGGATGTTTTGCTTTGGTGCGCTTTGTTCATAGTCTATCTGATTCGCTACCGTGTTTAATTATCACAGCGGGGTAAGGGGCGCTTGAGCATATGTGAGTGCATATCCGTCTACAAATGCAGGAAACGCCTCTTCGCTCCAAGGTCCGCCGACTGCCTCACCTTTAACGAGTACCGCACCATTTACCCAACTACGGGAAACGGCAGTTAAGTCTCTATATAAACCTACGGCTTCGCTGGGAGTGACTTCAGATTCTATCTGCACTGACCAGCGTCCAGACCTTTCTAAGTATTGCCAGTGCTCTCTAAGTGGCGAGAACGAGCTAATAGAAGGCTTTGTGCTGCTGTCTAGATTGTCTACCGAAGCCTTCAAGATAAACCAATAGAAATAAGTCATTGGGTACGTCCCTGTAGTAATTTGAGCCGAGCATCTAAGATTCTTGCGTGTGCTTCCACTTCGTTATTTATCCTGTCTTGTCTTTCAGTAGTATTATTTATTTTCTGTTCAGTGTAGTTAACCAGTGAGTCCAGTCTCTGCCGGATCGTATCATCACTACTATGGTCAGCCTTCGTTGTGATCAAAGCAAATGTCAGCAATGAAATACAGATAACACCTATGAGTCCGAACAGACCTAGGACGGCAATTGCAACATTATTCAATCTTTAAACCTTCTTATTTTTTATCGTTTTAACTTATTATTCCGCCAGGCGTTATAATATTACATTATTGGCGAAGGAACGCATCGCGTTTAACGGAACCAGTAATCCGATCAGTAAACATCGGCCTCGCAAGGGATGGGAGGATATTTAGTCCTCAAACACCCCCTAATTAGTTATCCTGCTACGCGTTCGTTTTGATACCATATCTTTCTTCAAGGATCTTACGAGTGAAGTCTGTGCCACCTTGCCCCTTAGGAGTCGGAGGTGAAGCTTCAAGGAGGATGTCAATGTAAGACTGAATCTCGTCCTCCGATAGCTTTGTCGATACTTCAGGTTCAGCAGGCTTTGTGGCCTTTGCAGTCTTGCTGAAATACTGGGCGCTTAGAAGTTTCTCTTCGCGGGTCTTTGGAAATAGAACGTTCTTCATCATATTGTAGCTCCGTACTTATTAGATTAATTGGTGTTGAGGTTTTGAAAGTATTCTGCGGCTTGCTGTGCTGCATCAGCTCGAAGCTTTGCTTCTTTATCTGATTCTTTCTTAGCCTCCTTGTCCTTCTGGGCTTGATACAACTGCTGCTCAAGAATACTTTGCTGACGTTTCTTCTCCTCCTCCAATTCGCTGAGGTACAGAGCTTCGGTTTGCTTAGCCAAATCAGCCAGCAATTCATCAATATTTGTTTTGAGCAGATAGACAGTTAGTGAAATTGTCGATTCCGGTTTGTGATGTTCGGACAAACTACGACCTTCTTTGAATAGTTTTTCCAGTTGCGGCATTAGAATCGAGGTAGGGCCAGAGAATCGGTCAACTGCGTTGTAGCTACGTAGGAAGGTGAATTCGGCATTAGCCAATCGTTTGTCCAGTGCTTCTTTAGAGAAAGCAAAGGTTTGCAGGGATACGTGTTGTGGAGTAGTCATAATTATTTTTCCTTATTGGGCGTTGATTTGTGATTTGAGGATAGGGCTGGACTTGATTAGATCTTTGGTTTTTACATCACCTGTTGTACTGAATTTCTTCAATAGCTTGTAGGCGACGATATCTACACCATCAGCTTTTACGACATTGATGTTATTGAGTTGAAGCATTTCCACTGACTGGTCATCGAGAAGAGCAAGGCTTGTGAAGCCTGCATTTGATACAAACATTTCTTTCATTGTTATTTCCTTTTATTATTGATGCCGTATTGGCTTTGTGTAAGGCAAGGGATTGCCTTGTATCGCTCTTGTTGAAGGAGCAGATTCTTTTAATATTGAAAGGGCTGAGAGTGCCGTAGTGCTTGATGTATAGCGTTTAAAGCGGACTGCTGTAGTAACTACATAGCTTTATCAGAAATCAACGTAAATGGGCTCTACGTATCTTCTAATTCGTGGATTGTTCGGATTGGGTGTATAATCTTCTTCGACTTGAATATTGAGCGTTGAGTAATCATATTCGTCTTTACACGTTTCATACCCAAAGCTTTCAAAGATGGCAATTTCTCTATCAGCCTCTTTTACCCTTTCAAGATATTCGTACTCTTGAATAGAGCTGCATACGCCCACTGCCAAGATTGCCTTCTGGATTACTGGAACCTGTTTGTAGAAGTTTGTATATTGCTCCTGATGATAGGCTTGTATGCTGCTGTTACTATGGCTGTAATCAGGAGTCATAGAAGGTACATGCAGATATTTGCGAATGGTGTTTAGAACCATCTTCCTGTCCAAGGGACATCCCTGCATGGTTTGGAACGTTGTAAAAGAAATAAAATCTCGGAACGTTGATTCATCCATGTCATTCCGTAGCGCTACAGGGTTCCAACGTACACCATAAGGGCGATCAAGAATCGAGGATAACCCCTCTTGCTCGTCTTGCCGGCTTAGCCACGCTCCAGCGACTGTAAGGACCGGGATTAGGAAAGCTATGTCAGACTGATGCTGACCGTCCGGCAACTGATTAGAAAGCCTCACAGCCTCATCCAGAGCCACCACAATGGAACGCTTGGTAGATAGGTCCATCTGGTAGACCTCTTTTTCTTCGAAAGTTGCTCTGATCTTCCGTAGCTCTGTCATACCCATACGTTCAAGCTTTGATAGTGGATGTTCGCAGTTTGGGACGTTCTTGTTTATCCACTTAGCGAGAGACAGCCGCTTGCTCAAACCAATAGCATTTACCTTCGCATAGTCGAGCAGAACGGAACCAAGATACTTTTTCACTTTTTCCAAGATCTTCGAATCTGGCATATCATCAGGGATCAACCAACGAGATTGCAGATTGAAGCGACTAATACTCAATCCTGCGCCCTGGTAGCACTTAGTGCCATGAACTTGATTAGCTAAGCTCGGACCGATGAACAGATTATGCGGATGAAGTAGACCTACCGAGCTTTGACCTCGTACTGGAGATATGTGGCAGAGGTGATAGCGGCTTACCCTCTTTTCAAAGTTGAAGTCATAGGTTTTGTATTTATAATTCCGTAGCTGAAATAGCTGCTCCAGTGTTTCAACACTGTGGGAGTGTAAGCATTCCACAGTGCCAGCACGTCGAACTTCTCTAGCAACCCATAGCCACTCTTCTGACACGGGTAGCTTTACTATTCGCTTTTCAGCAGTACTGAGGCGACCTGCGGATTTACGACACTTATCAGAACAGTATTTCTTAGGGCTAATTCTTACTGCTGTATATTCTTGATTGCATACTGAACAGTTATAGAATCTGGTGAGCTTTGATTTGGTCTTGGTCATTGTTACCTTCACTCGGAGGTTGTTGTTTTAATAGGCGCATTAGATTGAATATAGCGACGTTTGCTGTATGGGTCGGTGATGTATGGCCGTACATCTCCATAAGCTCTAATAGGAGCTTGCTTGCCTCTTGAGACAAACTGACCTTTATCTTTGACATACTTATCACCTACTGGATGTTTGAAAGCCTTTAGTATCAAGGGCTGTAGCTAATTAAAGAGGACTCTTGTAATGACTACTTGAGCTTCGCGAACTCTGCTTTAAGCTCGCGATGCAAGAAATACCTACGACAGACAGCCGTCATCATCTTGTTAAACGATGCATAGTCATTAGACTCGGCTTCGAGCAGTTCAATTAGGTCTAATGGAAGGAATACCTTCACCAAGCGAGTTTCCATTTTCATTGGGCTACCTTTTCAATAATAGTTGTGAGTGATAGATTGAAATTATTTACATCTTCCGGGGTTTTAAGGGCCTTCAAAGCCGCCTTGATGCTTAGGCGGACTTTCTGTCTTGCAGCGAATAGCCGTACAGAGCACGTATTACTGCACATAAAATTGCCATTGTGACTTGGTTCAAAATCACGCTGACATACTTGGCACTGCTTCATAAAATTTCCTCTGGTTGTTGATTAGTGGTGGTTTCTATTTCTTCTCGATACAGATCGATTATTTCCTTGGTTGTTAATCCAAGCTTTACACGGCGTTTATGCAGACGGGAATGGCAAAGGTTTGAACAGCAGTATTTATTACTGCGGTTGCACTTCATTGGGCAGCGGCAAACAATACAAGGGCGAATCGTAACGGCCACGGGAACACCTCCAAAGGTGATTGGTGAATTAAATTGTGGGTGGAATAAAAGATTTTAATCAAAAAACAAACACAACACGGACTAAATCTCTAGCGCGAATTGTGTTTGAAACTTCATAGGTTTTTTATGGTGGCTACTGTAAAGAAGGAAAACAGTAACCGCCTACACTGACCAGATGAGAGCAAACTCTTATTTAAGCATCATCGGATCAAATGTTCTTTTAACGAGGGGTATGCGAGATGGTAGAGCTGGTGAAAATCTTAACTAATAGTTCTTTTCTTATTGATAGATTTTAGCAAGCTTTATGTTCAAATTGCAAGCTTTTGGAAAAGTAATTAAGACTATTTAGTTATATATATGTAACAACTTATTACTTGTTGCGGGTCGTGCTTGATATTACTTGTTTCTTCATAACTTATTTGATATTTAACAAGAATGTAATTCCGTCTGTATGTAGTGATCTACTGATTAAATCTATATTTGTCTGTAATGCTTATAAAATCAAAATGGGTTCAGGAAGAAACTTTGGTTAAAGCTACCCTTACCCAGGTCATACAGAATGAATCTGCCTAAGACCGAGCAGGAGCGTTAACCGAAAGCCCTACCTATTCCATTACCCGTGAAGCATTAGATGCCATCAAAATTGGGACGAGGTGAGTTGAGTCTGAGTATTCAGATTCATACAGTCTACACGGGTGGGTAGCTGCCTTTGGGATTAGGACACTGTTAATGCCTAACCTAGTCAATTAGAGTTCACACGGCCTTAGCAGGGCCGCTGGGAGGCGTTGACTTGAAGCTCGCCTATCGACCTTTCCCATCTCACAGTAGGTCGCTTATTTAAGATTGTTGCTGCCAGTTCGTGCAGGAAGACACAAATCCACCACACTAGCCGACCACTTAGCCTGATTAGGGACAATCCGATCTTATATTTTTTACAAGAGGGTATCTATTCTACAGTACAAATCTAACTACCTCAATCATAGTTTTGCGTTTTTACTGGAAGTAGTAGTACTGGCTTTAAAACTCTTGCAGGGGCAGTAGTCATTAGAGGCTACAATAGGTAGCTCTTTTCAGAGAACGGCGATTTGGCACCCAAAAACACCGTCGAGTTACCGGAATACCGTCGTTTGAGAGGCAGCGACGTCGCTGTTACTAAGCGCTGTAAATCCCGGTGAAAGAAAATTTCAGTTTTCCTATAGCCACTTTCTTTTGCTTGAAGCTGGGACCTGAACTGTAAATGTCGAGGGTGAACGCTTTGGACTCATGGCCTACTAGGTACGGTAAAATCTCTAGCGTCACGCCTCGCTGATGTAATTCCGTAACCATGGTTTTTCGGATTGAGTGAAAGGTGTGTAGCTCCGAAAAAGAAGAGCTTTTCAAACGTCCGAATCGTTTTGATAAGCCATCTAGTCGATTGCCGTATTTGTTCTTCCCACCTGGAAACAGAAACCCATCATTTAAGGGGGCCTGCTTTGTGAGGTGTTCGTATAGCGGTAGGAGGTCAAGGTGAATTGGTATCTCTCTAACGCCTGCTGCCGTTTTAGCCTCAGTGATTCGGAATCCCACAGGCTTTTCTTTTTCCAGAATTGTATCTTCAGGCTTGAGACGTCCCATCTCTTCTAGCCTGCATCCGGTGAAAGCGCCGAAAGCGATGAGATTAGCGAGCGGAATGTCTTCTTTAGCCAGAGCTTTGGCGTGCAGTGCCTCAACCTCTTCCTTTGTGAAGGGGACGTAGCTTTCCCCAGCGGCAGCACCAACCTTCGGGAGTGAGTGACCATCAAACGGCGAAACCGCGTTCGCGAATTGCCCCCTGAAGCCTTTGTGATATTTACAAGCCCACTGCCAGAAATCTCTCCCGCTCCATAGGTACTGCTGTCGTGTTTTCCTTGCTTCAGACACTGATTCAAGAAAATCGTGTACAGAATCAAATGTCAGCGGCTTGCTCTCAGATGTCAGATAGTCAGACAGACGCTGAACCCTGCTGAGGTGACTGTCTCGTGTCTTCTCTGACTTAACCTGATGTTCAAGCTGCTTGTGCCACTGATCGAGCATCGACTTGGTGATTGGGCTCTTTGGTGTGTAGGTGGCAGGAGAGGCTGCAATTTCCTCCGCTTCACTTCGCTCGGTATCAGATAGGTAATTCTCTTTCTTCGCGGTGTACACCAAAATTCGTTGTTGAAACTCAGAAAATTTGAGCAACCGTTGAGTAATAGGGATGTCATCGTTGGCCATCGTGCTACTGATGTCATCGAACAGATTGGGAATGGAATATTCAGCCTCTACCTTCAGAACATCGCGGTAGAAATCGTATAGGTCAGTTTCTAGTTTCTTCAGACCCTTACGAACGCTATCAACGGTGGGCTTAGGACGATTGCTCGGTATAAACATCCCTTTGGCAGCAGATAAGAGGACAGTGTCCGCTTGGGCATGGTGCCTCGCAGCGTCTTCAAAGAGTTGTTCTTTCCAGCGATCCCCGGCTTCTGCCTTGGTGCGCCTTGCGTTCACTACCTGATTTTTCCAGTCTGAGAGGATAGGGTGCCGAAGCCGCATCGCCTCAGTTCGAGAACCTGTCTTCAAAGATTGGCTAAGGATTTTCCGGTTGCCAAAATATGGTCTGACATCAGCGGGTAGGTCGAACCGGACGTGCCACATTCCAGATTTCAACACCAAATTGTCAGCCATAGTTTCACCATAGGGGAGCGGATTCTGGAGGGTATTCTACCCAAATATTCTACCCAAATGTCTATGGTAACGTTGCTATGCTTGGTTTTATTGGGGATTATGCCCGTTTTCAGAGAGTCCCTATCTCTCCGCCATTACATAGAAAAAGCCCCGTAGCTGAATAAGCTACGGGGCTTTTTTGTTTTGGTGATTTTTGTAATTGGCCACCCATTGCATGACTAGCTCAAACGCTCTGCCGCCTTTTGATAAGCCTGATCATGCTCGCGCTTATCAACGGCCACCACTACCACCGTGATTTCCTGATCAATGACTTGATAGACCAACCGGTAACCGCTGCTGCGCAGCTTGATCTTGTAGCAGTCCGGCAGCCCATGCAGGCGATTGGCTTCAATCCGTGGATTGTTCAGTATCTCCACTAACTTCTTCTTCAACTGCTGACGGATGGTGTTGCCGAGTTTCTGCCATTCCTTCAATGCGCGCGCATCAAAATCAAGGCTATAGGTCATCTATCGAAACCCTTACTCGTTGGGGGGATGCCAAACGTTCCCGCACGGTGGCCATCAAGGCTTCATCGTCTTCAGTCATGAGGACCGGCTTGAAAGGCAATTGACCGCGATCTGCCACGTATTGCAGGGCCTGGCGCATCAGTTCGGAAGGCGTGACGCCGAGTCTCTCAAGCTCCAGATAGGCGCGAGCTTTCAGGTCGTCGTCGATTCGAATGTTTATGGATGCCATGGAAGACTCCTCATGTAATGACGTTTGTCATTACATTGGATCAAGAGTGTCAGGGTTTCAAGTCTGATTCGACATATGGCGTCCACGTCTCCCGCGCGAACCTACTTCTTATCCTTCGGCTTTGGCGAAGGTTTTTTATCCGTCTCCTTTACCGTCTCCCTCGGTCTTTTCTTTGCTTCGCCCTCTGTCACGTACTCGCCGGTGACTGCATCGCGATACTTCGTTGGCATATAAGCTCCTTATCAGCCTGTCGCCACGTCAGCGACTCTTTCAAGGCTAGTTCAGGCGCTTGGGCTTACACCTTCCATTGTGTGAGGGCTCATTACGAACGATTTGCCGAAACCGCGATTGCCGAAATGATGCTCCGGCCTAAAACTGAAAAAGCCTGCTGGGCTCAATGCTCAGCAGGCTTTTTTGGACGGTAACGTTCTGCTTAGGCCGGCTGAGCCACCAAGCTATTACTCACCTTGCGCCCCAACACCAACACCGTCACAAACCCCGCCCCCACCAACACCGTGGCCAGGCTCAGCAGCACCGCGCTGCCCATCTGGTCGACGATGCGCCCGCCAAAGAACGAGCCCAAGGCAATAATCACCTGGAACAAGGCGACGAACAGCGGCATGCCGCGTTCGACGTCCTTGGGTGCGACGACAAACATCCAGATGCTGGCGCACGCCGGGAAGGCGCCGAAGGCGAAGCCCCAGAGTGCGATCAGCATTGCGGCGCCGGTCATGCCGGTGGCGAAGTGCGGGAACAGAGCGGTGCTGGTGCCGATCATCAGGGCCACCAGCAGCAAGGTATTGCGCACGCTGCGGTTGGCGGCGAAACCGGCAAAGATATTGCCCAATACCCCAGCCACGCCGTAGAGCAGCAGCAGCGAACCAATCGTTGGCCCATCGAAGCCGGCGCTCTGTTTGAAGAACGGCGCGACGTAGGTGTAGGCGGCAAAGTGCGCCAGGCCGATGAGCAACACCGCGATCAATCCTACCCGCGCTTGGGGGTTGATAAACAACGCGGGCAGGTCACTGACGCGAATGGCCTTTTCCGGGGTAAGCCGGGGCAGCAGGAACACCTGCGCCAGCAGCACTGGCACACCCACCAGCGCGGTGACCAGGAAGGTCATGCGCCAGCCCATCAGCCCACTTAGCCAGGTGCCGACGGGCACGCCCAGTACGGTGGCCAGGGTCACGCCCATCATGATGATCGAGGTAGCCTTCGCGACACCCACGCCCTTGGGCGCCAGGCGGCCGCTGAGGGCGATGGCTGTCGCCCAGAAGCCGCCGATGCTGATGCCCAGCAGCACGCGTCCGAACAGCAGCAGGTTGAAGTCGCTGGCGAAGGCCACGACCGAGTTGGCGATGATCATGATCAGCGTCAGGCTTATCAGCAGGTAACGACGGTCCATGGTGCCAATAAACACCGACAGCAAAGGCGCGGCGAGGGCGGCCATGATGCCGGGCAGGGTCACCATCAGGCCTGCATGGCCGGCGCTGATGCCCAGATCGCTGGCGACGTCGTTGAGCACGCCCACCGGTAGAAATTCACTAGTGACCAAGGCGAACGCGCCCACGGCTACCGAGAGAATGGCCAGCCACTGCTGTTTGACGCTTTGTTGATTATGTTCGGGAAGGCCGCTAGGGGCCTGGCTGGCGCTTGGCATGGTGTCGGGGTTCCAAGGTGCATGTCGCCTGAAGCCAGGCGAGGGGAGGGAGTCAGGCGAGGATTATATGAATCGGTTGCGGATATCGAGCAGGCGCTCGTTTCGATAGTAATCATCAGTGCTATCGATGCGACGCGTCTGGCATAGGGCTTGCCCCATGCAACCGTTAGTTTTCTTGTACGCCAGTGGCGATTAAAGAAACTTCCCACATAAGGCATTCCCCTCATAGCTATGCATGATCGGTCCCAGAAACATGAAAGGACCGCATGCATAAAGGTATGACGGAGGAGGGCGTGACTGGCAGACGGGAAGTTTCAGCGGCAGTGGCAACCCAATCCAAAGCGTCATCCCACACCATTCGCGTGCAGCTTCTTTCGCGGTTGAATCCCGCTGATCTGAAACAGTCTCGTGTTTTTCATCTGGCAGTGAAAGTTGCGCACCGACACAGCCGGCCAGGCAGGCGATCATTACGCAGGCGATTAGAATTTTTTCCATTTCAAACCGACTTGGGGGAATGTTTTAGCGTTCTCAAAATTGTCGTTCGCCAGCGTCGCAATGTCAGCCGCCGTGATCTGCGTCGGGGTAGACGCTACTCCGGCGTCAGCTCCAACACCCGACTTCTCCCACCCTCAGCCACCAGATACGTCCCACGCCCGCTCGGCACAATCGACTGGGGTGCTTTGAGGAACGACAGAATCGTCTGCTGGCGCCCCTGCTTATCAATCAGCAACAACCGCGCCCGGTGCGTGGCATCTTCATTGATCCACAGCCCGCGCTCGTCGCACATCAGGAAGGTCGGCTGGTTCAAATGGCTCAGCACCACCGGGTCGCTGCCGTCGGCGGTCAGCTCGCGCACCACGCCCTTTTGCTTCTCGTTGTAGAGCAGGCGCCCGTCCGTGCAGCGCACGATGGCTTCGCCTTCCTGCACCTGGTCGCGCAACACGGTCAACGACTGGTCGCTCCAGCGGTAACGCAGCAGGCGTCCGGCTGGCTTGCGATCTTCGATGGCGTAGAGGTCGTCGCCCTCAACCCACAAGCCTTGCACGCTGTCACCCTTGAACAGTTCGGTGACCACGCCGTCCTTGTAGAAACTCACGGGCAAGTCGGCGGACTCCTGGCTGAACACCCAGCCACCACGGGTTGGCACCATGCCGTCGGGTTTTGACAGGTTGGCCACCACCACCTCACGCGAGCCGTCGAGGTGGATGCGCACGATGCTGCCCTTGCCCTTGTCGAGTTCCTGGCTGACCACCAGCGAACCGTCCGACAACGGCATCAGCGATGCCGCTTTCGCCACGTCGCGGTGTACCACTTGCACGCTCCAACCGGTCGCCGCACTCACGGGGTAGAAGCTTTGCCAGGCGAAGAAGCCGAGGGCGGCGATCACCGGAGCGCCTACGAGGCAGGCCCCGAGGCGCCAGAAACGCAATGGGTTTTTGTTATTGGATGGGGTGGTCATTGATCGCTCAGTCGATTGGATTCGGCATGCAGACTACGCAGGTGAGGGTGTTTTTTAAATGCGCGTAGGCCTGTTGCCGTTACATTCGTACGATAATGTCCGGCAAATCGACCTCACTGGCCCCTCCTCGTGATCATCAACTTCGACCTCAACGACCTCCAAGCCTTCCGCGCCGTGGTAGACAAGGGCAGTTTTCGCGGCGCCGCCGAGGCCATCCGGATTTCGCAGCCAGCCCTCAGCCGGCGCATCGAAAAACTGGAGTCCGCCCTCGACGTCAAGCTGTTCGAGCGCACCACGCGCCGGGTCAGCCTGACCATGGTCGGTCGTGCATTCCTGCCGCAGGTGGAGCGCATGCTCGACGACCTCGACATCGCCCTGATGGGCATCAGCAACGTGGCCTCCACGCGCATGGGCAATGTCACCATCGCCTGTGTGCCGTCTACCGCGTACTACTTCATGCCCCACGTGATCTCCGAATTCCACAAGCTGTATCCGAAGATTCGCCTGCGTGTGCTGGATGCCAGTGCCGGCGAGGTGTGCAATGCGGTGGAAAGTGGCGAGGCGGATTTCGGCGTGAGTTTCAGCGGCAGCCTGGCCGACGAAGTGGAGTTCGAGTTGCTGTTGCAGGAGCGCTACGTGCTGGCCTGTCGCCGCGATCACCCGTTGGCGGGGCGCGAGAGCGTGCCTTGGGCCGAAGCCTACGAGCACGACTACATCACCGTGGACAAGACCTCCGGCAACCGTTTCCTGCTGGACCAGGCGCTGCGTGGCGTGCGGGTGAAAAAGCCGAGCATCTGCGAGACGCACCACGTGACCACCATGATCGGCCTGGTGGAGGCGGGGCTCGGGGTGGCGATGGTGCCATCGATTGCCATGCCGGCGAACGAGCACCCGATTCTGGTCAGCGTGCCGCTGGTGGAGCCGCAGGTGATGCGCAATGTGGGTTTGATCAAGCGCCGCGGGCGGACATTGCCACCGGCGGCGCTGGAGTTGGAGCGGTTGGTGCGGGAGATGCCGTTTCGCTCAGCGTGACACCGAGTCCAGGCCGGTGGCTTGCACCACCGGTTGCGCCGCGGGCGAGGCGAGGAATTGCAGCAACGCCTTGGCCTCGGCCGGGTGTTCGGCGTTGACCGGAATACCCGCCGCAAAACGCGTCACCGATTGCACGTCTTCCGGGATTTTGCCGACGTAAGTCACCCCCGGCACCGGTAACAATTCCGCGACCTGTTGCAGCCCGACTTCGTAGTCACCCTTGGCGACCACGGAGGCCACCGGGATGCGTTCGATCATGTTGCCCTTGGCCGGCATGCCGAGTTTGTGGAACAACTCCTTCTCCACGTATACGCCGCTCGCGCTGTCCGAATACGCCACGGACTTAGCCTGGCTCAGCACGGCCTTGAGCTCGTCATCCGTGCTGATCGCCGGTTTGGCCGCGCCGGCCTTCACCACCAGGCCGATGCGCGAGTCCGCCAGTTCCACGCGGGAGGCCTTGTCAACCTTGCCTTGTTTGATCAACTCATCGAGGGCATAGCCGACCATGATCACCACGTCCGCATGTTCGCCACGGGCAAGGCGGTTGGGAATCGCTTCCGGCGCCTTGCCCATCGACGGGCCGAGGATGGTGTCCAGGGTGTCGCCACTCTGCTGGGCGTATTGCGGGCCCAGCAGTTTATAGGCAGCGGTGAAGCCGCCAGAGGTCATCACCTTGAGCTCTTCGGCCTGGGCCGTCAGCGCCAACGCGCCGAGAGCCAGGGCCGTCAGGGTGTTCAGCAGCGGCTTCATTACGCAGCCTCCTGCATCACCTGCCCGCGCGTGTTGGCGCGGCGATACAGAGCCAGGGTCGAACACAGGGCGCAGGCCGCCGCGAACATCATCCAGTACGCCGGCGAGGCCTTGTCTTCGGTGATGTGGATGAACCAGGTGGAGATCGCCGGGGTGAACCCGCCAAAGATCGCGGTCGCCAGGCTATAGGCCAGGGAGAAGCCCGCCACGCGCACTTCCACCGGCATGATCTCGGTAAGCGCCGGGATCATCGCGCCGTTGTACATGCCGTAGAGGAAGGAGAACCACAGCAGGGTTTCCAGCATATGGGCGAAGCTGGGCGCGTTGACCACGTAGGACAGTGCTGGATAAGCCGTCAGAACAGTCAGCGTGGTCATGGCGAGCAGCACCGGCTTGCGGCCGAAGCGGTCGCTCAGGGTGCCGCCGATGGGCAGCCAGACAAAGTTCGACACGGCCACCAGCAAGGTCACCAGCAGCGCGTCGGAGGTGCTCAGTTGCAGCACGGTCTTGCCGAAGGTCGGCGCGTACACGGTGATCAGGTAGAACGCGGTGGTGGTCATCGCCACCATGAGCATGCCGCCGATGACCACGGTCCAGTTCGTCACCAGGGTGGCCAGCACTTCACGCATGGTCGGACGATGCTTGCGGTTGGCGAACTCTTCGGTTTCCTGCAGGTTGCGTCGCAGCACAAAGATAAACGGAATGATCACGCAGCCGACGGCAAACGGAATGCGCCAGCCCCAATCGGCGACCACGGCAGGTTCCATCCACACGTTCAGGCCATAACCCAGCGCGGCGGCGACCACGATGGAGATCTGTTGGCTGCCCGATTGCCAGCTGGTGTAGAAGCCTTTGCGGCCCGGGGTGGCCATTTCTGCCAGGTACACCGACACACCGCCCAGTTCCGCACCGGCTGAGAAGCCTTGCAGCAAGCGGCCCAGCAGCACCAGGGCCGGGGCCCACAAGCCAATGGTGTGATAACCCGGCACCAGCACGATCAGCAGCGTACCGCTGGCCATGATCGACAGGGTCACGATCAACCCTTTGCGGCGGCCGACGTCATCGATGTAGGCACCCAGAATGATCGCGCCCAGTGGACGCATCAGGAAGCCCGCACCGAACACGGCGAAGGTCATCATTAATGACGCAAACTCATTAGCGGCGGGGAAGAACGCGGCAGCGATGTAGGTGGCGTAGAAACCGAACAGGAAGAAATCGAACTGTTCGAGGAAGTTGCCCGAAGTAACGCGAAATACCGCGCCAACTTTCGAGCGGGCAGCGTCGGGCCTGGTAGGGCTAGTCATGGTTTTGTGTCTCCAGCGTTCTTTTTAAAGTGCTTGTTTCGCCTAAGACCTAGGATAGTGGCTGACACATTTAGAAATGATAAGTGACAAATTTGGATGGATTGATGCGTGTTGTCTATCAATCGGCGAGCCCGTCGAAAATGCCGGCGCTGTTCTATGCTTGAAGGTGCGACCCATTCTTAAGGACAGGAGGTGGACATGACTGACGAACAGAAACCACGGGAAGCGCCAAAGGGTGAGCAACCCCGGCGACGTGAGGAAGAAAAGCCACAGACCTGGAAGCATCCAGACGACGGCACAGAGCTTTCCGAGCGGGATCAGGAGCGGCCGCTCAAGCCCTGACTCTAAAGGTACCCATGATCAAATGTGGGAGCGGGCTTGCCCGCGATGGCGGCGGGTCAGAAACAAATTCATTGACTGGCCCTCCGCCATCGCAGGCAAGCCAGCTCCCACATGGGTTCAATGTTCAGCCCTGGATTGGGGTGCACAGTTCCACCAATGTGCCATCCGGGCAACGCACATAAGACACCACCTGCCCCCAAGGCTTGGCGCTCGGCGCCGACAGCTCGGTCGCGCCCTGCGCAAGCGCCTTGGCATGGGCGACAAGCACATCTTCAGTCACAAACCCCACTTCCATCCCCAGCGGTTGTTTGGACCCATGCGCCTGCACATGTCCACCCTGGAAATTCATCTCGCCCAATTCATGCGCGGCAAACGAAAGGGTGGTCTCACCGGTTTCCAGCTCACCGTACGTCCCCGATTCATGCAGGAAACGGCGACTGAAACCGAAGGCCTTTTCGAAGAACTCCAGGGAGGCGGCCACGTCGGGCACGTAGATGATGGTGTAGGCAAATTTCATGATTCAGCGGTCCTTGCTCAAAGAATGACTGTACGTTGGATTACGAGACCAGCAGCGCAATGGGAAACCCCCAGGCCAGCACCAGGAAAGCCACCGCCGCCGCCAGGCACAAACCGACAAACACCCGCAGCAACGTCCTCACCGTGGGGTGTGCGACAAATCGGATAACCCATAGGCAGAACCCGGCCACGACAATGGCCAAGGCGAGAATGACCAGCACGATGGTGTTCCTGTGACCCTGGAAAGCTGATTTATAGTCCCAAAGCCCTCCGATGAACAGTGTGCACATAGACGCAGCCCCACGGGCTTTCTAAACTGCGGCTTGTCTTGGGGAAGGGGCAGGCGCCGATGAATCGCAATGAATTACGCAAGGCCGACATCAACCTGATGGTGGTCTTCGAAGCACTGATGCTGGAGCGCAACGTCACGCGGGTTGCCGAAAAGCTGTTTCTCGGCCAGCCCACCATCAGTTCGGCGCTCAACCGCCTGCGCACCTTGTTCAACGACCCGCTGTTCATTCGCGTCGGCCACCGCATGGAACCCACGGCGCGCGCCGAGGAAATCATCCAGCACCTGTCGCCCGCCCTGGATTCGCTGTCGTCAGCCTTGAGCCTGACCCACGACTTCGACCCGTCCATCAGCACCATGACCTTTCGCATCGGCCTGTCCGATGATGTCGAATTTGGCCTCTTGCCACCGTTGTTGCGCAGCTTGCGCCGGGAAGCGCCGAACGTGGTCTTCGTGGTGCAGCATGTGGACTACTGGCGCATTCCCGACCTGCTCGCGTCCGGCGACATCACCGTCGGCATCACCCAGACCCGTGGCCTGCCGGCGAATGCCAAGCGCAAGCTGTTGCGCCATATCCTGCCGCGCATCCTGCGTGCCGATGCGTCCGACACACCGCTGACCCTCGATGAATATTGCTCACGCCCCCATGTGCTGGTGTCCCACACGGCCAACGTGTCGGGGTTTGCCGATGAGTGGCTGGCGGAAATCGGCCGCAAGCGCCAGGTGGTGTTGTCGGTGCCGCAATACAGCGCATTGCCGGCGCTGCTGGCCGGCACCGACCTGATTGCCAGCCTGCCGGACTACACCGCCGAGGCCATGGCCGTGTCGGGCCACCTGTTTTGTGAGCCGTTTCCGTTCGAAACGCCGACCCTGGATTTATCCATGGTCTGGCTCAGTCATGTGGACACCGACCCGGCCGAGCGCTGGGTGCGCTCGCGGCTGGAAGCGTTTATGAGTGACCGAGGGCAGGCAACCCAAGCCTGAGGGTTTTATCCGTGATATACCTAGGAATCTTCCTATGTTTGTCTCGGAGCCACCCATGCCACACCTGCACCTGGAATACACCGCCAACCTGACGCAACTGGACACCGATAAGGCCCTTTTGCGCCTGAACCATGCGCTGGTGGCCTCCGGTCAGTTCGGCGCCGAGTTTGATATCAAAAGCCGTGCAATAGAAATCGACAGTTTTCGTGTAGGCACCGGCCTGAACGAGCGTGGGTTTGTCGCGGTGCGCTTGGCGTTGCTCAGCGGGCGCTCGCCGCAGATCAAGAAGCAACTGTCGGAGAGCCTGCTGTCCGTGCTGCAAGATCTGGGCGACTGGCCGGACGGTGTGCAGGTGCAACTGAGCGTCGAAGTGCGGGATATGGACCGCGACACCTACAGCAAAGTCGCCATCGGCTGATGGACTACAACAAGCCCTGATCCGCGCACACCTTCACCACCTGCTCACGAAACCAGGTATTGGCACTGTCCTGTTCACTGGTTTCATTCCACTGCATATCCAGGGTGAACCCCGGCAAGCCGTTGGGCGCTTCGCAATGGCCAAACACGCTGGCCGGTGCCAGCAGTTTTTGCACACGGCGCGGCAGGGTCACGATAAAGTCAGTGCCGGTAATCATCTTCAGCGCCGCGCCGTAGCTGTTGGCGCGGGCGATCACTTGGCGCTTGTGGGCCTGACGCCCTAGCCAGCCGTCGATCATGTTGGTGTCGGACGTCCACGGCGTGGGGAACACATGGCGCCGTTCGACAAAGGATTGCAGGCTGAACGCCGGCTCCCTCGGCGCTGAGCGCTTGTCGAACACACACACCAGGTCGTCTTCCAGCAGCATCTGCGTCTTGAAATCTTTATGGGCGCGGTGAAAGTGCGGGCCGAAGCAGATCACCAGGTCCAGGCGGCCTTCGCGCAGGTCGTCGGCGGGGATGTCGGTCTCCAGCTTCTGCACATTGACGATCACCGGCAGGTCGGCACGGTCGAAAGTCTTCAGCAGGCGCGGCAGGATCAACTGTTCGAAGTATTCCGGCGCGCACACATTGAAGGTCACCGCCTTTTGCGTCGGATCGAACGCCTGGCCACCGGCGTGGCACAGGTTGATGCTTTCAAGAATTTTCTGCACATGGCCATACATGCTGGTGGCCTTGTACGTCGGACGCATGCCCGCCCGCGTGTTGATAAACAGCTCATCTTCAAAACTGGTGCGCAGTTTCTTCAGGCTATAGCTCACGGTGGACTGGCTGACGAACAACGTTTCTGACACGTCGGTAACGCTGCTCTGGTCGTAGACGGCGATAAACACCATCAGGTCCTGCATATCGAGCTTTCTGAGCAAGTTACTGTTTAACATCGGTTTCGTCCGTAAACCCGTTGTACCGAACTCAGTACAAGACAGCGCAAAAGCTTAACGGAACGGCCGTGCCATTAGAATAATCTGTAGGTCGTTTCTATGTTGGGTGTGGGACAAATACTGTTAGCAACACGACGTCAGCGGATATGCCGCGCGTAATGCTGGGGATTGAAGCGCGTGACGATCAGCAGCATCACCACGACCACCGCCGTCAACGACCACCAGGCCCATTCGAAGCTGCCCAACTGGTCACGGATCATCCCTGCAATCAGCGGTGACAAGCCTGCAATCAGGTAGCCGATACCTTGCACAAAGGCCGTCAGGCCACCTGCGCGGCGCGGGTTGTCCAGGTGGTCGAGGGACAGGATCAGGCTCATCGGGAACAGGCCGCCAATGCCCAGGCCCAGCAGGCAAGGCCACAACAGGCTGAGGTGTTGCGGGCTGAGGATCAGGCCGCAGAAGCCGAGGATGATCAGCACCAGCAGTACCGCGACCACCCCACGTTTATCCCGGCGCCGGTTGGCGATGGCCGGGGTGACCAAGCCGGAGACCACTTCCATCGCGGTCAAAAAGCCCAGCAGCAAACCGGCGTTCTGTTCACTCCAGCCTTGCTCCACGTAGTACGGCGCCAGCCAGGCGAGTACGCAGGTGTAGGACGCTGTACCGAGACCAAAAAAGATCGCCAGCAACCAGGCGCGACGGTTGCCGAAAAACGACTCTTGCTGAGTGGAACCGGCCGGCGCCATCGGCGGCAATGCCGCGCGCTGCGCGTACCAGAACAGCAACGCCAACCCGGCGAGCACGGCCCACACCGCCAGGCCGATCCGCCAACTGCCGGTCTGCACCTGCACAAACGGCGCGAACGACGCCGCCAGCGCCGCGCCGCCCATGATGGCGGTGACGTACAAACCCATGAATAGCGAAACGTTGGCGCTGAACCGCGATTTGATCAGCGCCGGCATCAACGCCTGGATCAAGGCAATCCCGACCCCGGCGGCAATCGCGCTGACGATCAACTCCAGCGCCGAATCCAGAAACAACCGCGACAGCGTCGCCACGCCAATCACCACCAGCGACAGCACAATGCTGCGGTGCTCACCGAGGCGCCTGGCCACGCCCATGCCGAAAAACATCGCCAGCCCCATGGCCATCACCGGCAACATGGTCAGCAACGCGGCGCTGCTGAAACTCAGCGGCACCTCGCCGCGAATCGACGACAACAACGGGCCCACGGCCGCCATCGACGGACGCAGGTTAAGGGCGACCAGCACCACGCTGATCATCAGCCAAACGGCGGTGGTGGGTTTTGCCTGAGCGTTTTCCATGGGCCTGCCTTGAATGAGCGAGGGCGAATCAGGCCATGGGCGGGGCAGGGGGGCAAATGAGAAAGTCGCAGGCGCTATCTAAAAATTGCAGGTGGCCGACACACCACCTCTCTAAATGTGGAAACTGGCTTATGTGGGAGCTGGCTTGCCTGCGATAGCGGTACATCAGTCAACATCTCCGGCGACTGACACACCGCTATCGCAGGCAAGCCAGCTCCCACAGTTGTCCCCCATTTCACAGGGGGATTTTCGGTGTCAGACGGACCTGATCACATGCTTGACCTCCTGAAACGCCGCCAACCCCCACGGCCCCAGTTCGCGGCCGATGCTGCTCTGCTTGTAGCCGCCCCATGCCGTCTGCGGGAAGATCACCTGCGGCGCGTTGATCCACACCAGCCCGGCCTGCAAGGCATTGGCCACGCGCTCTGCGGTTTGGGCATTGGCGCTGACCACACTGGCCACCAGGCCGAAATCGCTGTCGTTGGCCAAGGCAACAGCCTCGTCTTCAGTGGCAAAACGTCTGACACACAACACCGGGCCGAAGATCTCTTCGTTCCATAGCGCACTGTCCAGCGGCACATCGGTGAACACCGTCGGCCGAATGAAAAAGCCTTTTTCCAACCCCGCAGGACGCTCCCCACCACACAGCAACCGTGCGCCGTCCTCGATGCCACGCCGGATATGCCCGAGCACCCGCTGGTACTGCGCCCGGTTGATCAGCGCGCCCATTTCCACGTCGTCGCTAAACGGATCAGCCACGCGGATGCCTTCAGCGCGCAGCTGCAAGCGGCGCAGGAATTCATCCGCCAAGTTGTCAGCCACGAGCACACGACTGGTCGCCGAACACATCTGCCCCGCGTTGAAAAAACCACCGCCACACGCCAGCTCCACGGCCAGGTCGAGGTCGGCATCCGCCAGCACCAGCAGCGACGATTTACCGCCCAATTCCAGGCTCACACCCTTGATGGTTTCGGCCGCGCGTTGCATCACCTGCACGCCCACCGCGTTGCTGCCGGTGAAGGAAATCTTCGCCACCCGAGGGTCCGCCACCAGCGGTGCGCCTACCGCCAGACCGGTGCCGCACACCAGGTTGAACACGCCGGCCGGCAAGCCCACTTCAGCGATGATTCGCGCCAGTTGCAGCTCGGCCAGCGGCGTGACTTCCGAGGGTTTGAGCACCACGCAGCAACCGGCGGCGAGGGCCGGGGCGAGTTTCCAGGCGGTGGTCACCATCGGGAAATTCCACGGCACGATCAGCCCGACCACGCCGCACGGCTCACGACGCAGGCGTGCACTGAAATCCGTAGTGGGCAGTTCGACCGGGCGGTCTTGCCCGGCGTCCATGCCCTCGGCGACAGCGGCGTAGTACTCGAACGTGGCGATCACGTCGTCCACATCGATACCCGCTTCGAACAGCGGCTTGCCGTTGTTGCTCGACTGCAGGTGCATCAGCTGTTCGCGCTGCGCGCCCACGCCCTCGGCGATCTTGCGCAACAGCGCGGCGCGATCACGGCCGGTGCTTTTCGACCACTCGGCAAACGCCGCGCTGGCGGCATCCACCGCCAGTGTCACCGCTGTGGCGTCGCCTACGCTGACGTGCGCCAGCAGCGCTTCGGTGGCCGGGTTGATCACCTCCAGCACTTGGCTGCCTTCACGCCACTCACCGTTGATATACATACCGTTCATTGCGTCACCTCCCGCATCCAAAGTGTCTGGTCGATTTCAATCAGCGTCGGCCCCTGGCGATCCGTCGCAGCGCGCAAGGCGCTGCGCAACTGTTCAATGCCTTGGATGCGTTCGGCGGCGCAACCGAGTGCCTTGGCCACGCCGATAAAGTCCGGGGTGTAGATGTCCACGCCGACCGGTTCGATCGCGCGGTTGACCATGTATTTCTTGATCTCTTCGTAGCCCTGGTTATTCCACAGCAGCACGATGATGGGCGTGCGTGCCTCCACGGCGCTGGCCAGTTCCGGCAGGGTGAATTGCAGGCCGCCGTCGCCGATCAGGCACACCACCGGTTGCCCGTCGCCACGCCCCAGCCAGGCGCCGATGGCGGCGGGCAACGCGTAGCCCAGGGTGCCGTAGCCGGTGGACGAGTTGAACCAGCGGCGCGGGTGGTCGAGGTTCAGGGTCAGGTTGGCGCTGTACACCGGCTGGGTGGAGTCGCCGACAATGATGGCGGTGGGTAGCTCTTGCAGGACGGTGTCGAGGAACAGGGTTTGCGCGCGGGTGGCGGCGTCCCAGGTGGGCGCCAGTTCGGCCCACAGTTGGGCGACGCGTGGCGCGCCCCAATCGGCATCACGCGCAGGCAGCGGCTGGCGGGTCAATTCGCCTAGCAGCGCCTCGGCAGCGATCTGCGCGTCGGCCACCAGCGCCACCTGCGGCGGGTAGTTGCGCACGGTCTGGTCGGCGTCGATATCGATGCGCAGCAAGGCGCCGGGGATCTTGAAACCGCCGGCGAAGGTGACGTCATAGTCGGTCTCGGCCAGCTCGGTGCCGATGGCCAGCACCACGTCTGCTTCAGCCACCAGCGCGCGGGTGGCGACCAGGGTTTGGGTCGAGCCGATCAGCAACGGATGGGTCGACGGCAACATGCCCTTGGCGTTGATCGTCAGCGCGACCGGCGCGCCAAGCGCTTCTGCAAGCCGGGTCAACGCGGGCGCCGCATCGATGGCGCCGCCACCGGCCAAAATCAACGGCCGCTTGGCCGCCGCCAGCAACTGGCTCATCTGCTTCACCGCCGCCGGCGCGGCCCCTGCGCGCGCCACGCTGACCGGCTCACTGCCCAGCAGCGCATCGGCGTTTTCCACCAGCACATCCAGTGGAATCTCGATGTGCACCGGTCGCGGTCGCCCAGCCTGGAACAACGCGAACGCCCGCGCCAACACGCCGGGCAGCTCCTCCGCCGACATCAAGGTATGGGAGAACGCCGCCACCCCGGCCATCATCGCGCCCTGGTTCGGCAGCTCATGCAACTTGCCCCGCCCGCCGCCCAATTGGCTGCGCGATTGCACGCTGGAAATCACCAGCATCGGGATCGAGTCGGCATGGGCCTGGCCCATGGCCGTGGTGATATTGGTCATGCCCGGACCGGTGATGATGAAACACACGCCGGGCTTGCCGCTGGTGCGCGCGTAGCCGTCGGCCATAAAACCGGCGCCCTGTTCGTGGCGCGGGGTGACGTGACGGATGCCCGAGCGGGCCAGGCCGCGATACATCTCCACGGTGTGCACGCCGGGGATGCCAAACACCTGATCCACGCCGTAGCCTTCGAGGAGGTTGACCAATACTTCGCCGCAGGTCGCCATTGAGGTCGCTCTTGTTATGGATTCGAGGCGGTATTGGAGCGGCTGGCCGGTAGCGGCAACAATCGATAAAAAGTCATACTAGCCATGTCCTCACGTCATGGCTGAACCGCGATGAAACGCCTGCCACCGCTGCCCGCGCTGCACACCTTTTGGGTGACCGCCCAGTGCTGCAACTTCACCCGCGCCGCCGAGCAATTGCACATCACCCAGGGTGCGGTGAGCCGGCAGATCGCCGGGCTGGAAAGCCATTTGGGTTACGCCCTGTTCCAACGCCAGGCGCGCGGCTTGAGCCTCACCGATGAAGGCCGCGAATGGTCGCTGCGCGCGCAGCAGGTATTTGGCCTGATCGGTGACGCCGTGGAGCAGATCGGCCGCCGTCGCCAGACCCTCCAACTCAAGGCCTCCACCTGCGTGATGCGCTGGCTGCTGCCGCGCCTGATGCAATGGCAAAAGGAACGCCCGGACGTGCCGGTGGAACTCACCACCACCGTGGCCTACAGCGTGGATTTTCGCCGCGAACAATTCGATGCGGCGCTGATCTACGCGCCCATCGCCGAGCAACCGGCCGAGGCGCGGCATTTGTTCGACGAGCAACTCACACCGGTCTGCGCCCCCGCGCTACTCGGCGACTTGCAGCGCCCGCTGGATTTGCAGCAGCAGGTCTTGCTGCACCCTACGCGGGACGAGCGGGATTGGGCGCTGTGGCTGAAAGCCGCGAACACGCACTTGAGCAACCTGGCCCAGGGGCATCATTTTGAAACCCTGGACTTGGCAATGACGGTGGCGTCCCAAGGTTCGGGCGTGGCGATTGGCGACAGTGCGCTGATTGGCGAGGATGTGAAGGCGGGGCGGTTGGTGATGCCGTTTGCGCTGCGGGTGCCGACGGGGATGGGGTATTTCCTGGTGTATCCGCCGGGGACGGCACCGTCGGAGGGGCTTGAAGCGTTGATGGATTGGCTGGTCAGCCAGGCACAACAGTCCTGACACCGCAGATCCAACTGTGGGAACTGGCTTTTGTGGGAGCTGGCTTGCCTGCGATAGCGGTGTGACTGAAACACCGCCATCGCAGGCAAGCCAGCTCCCACAGTTTGAGCGGTGCAAACCTGATCTGGCCTGCAAACCCAATCCCCTGTGGGAGCGGGCTTGCCCGCGAAGGCGGCCTGTCAGCCAACACAGAGGCAGCTGACCCACCGCCATCGCAGGCAAGCCAGCTCCCACAGTTTGAGCGGTGCAAACCTGATCTGGCCTGCAAACCCAATCCCCTGTGGGAGCGGGCTTGCCCGCGAAGGCGGCCTGTCAGCCAACCCAGAGGCAGCTGACCCACCGCCATCGCAGGCAAGCCAGCTCCCACAGTTTGAGCGGTGCAAACCTGATCTGGCCTGCAAACCCAATCCCCTGTGGGAGCGGGCTTGCTCGCGATGGCGGCCTGTCAGTCAACCCAGAGGCAGCTGACCCACCGCCATCGCAGGCAAGCCAGCTCCCACAGTTTGAGCGGTGCAAACCTGATCTGGCGTGTGAACCCAATCCCCTGTGGGAGCGGGCTTGCCCGCGATGGCGGTGTATCAGTCACACCCGCTCCCACAGGTTTTGACCGCTTTGTGTCAGTAGCCCACAGTGAAACGCTGGCGCGAGTGTTTTGGCGATTCCACTTCGTCGATCAACGCAATCGCATAGTCGGCAAAGCTGATCCAGCTGCGGCCTTCACTGCTCACCAGCAAATCATCCTGGCCCACGCGGAATGTGCCCGTGCGCTCGGTCTCCACAAACTCCGCCGACGGCGACAGGAAGGTCCAATCCAGTTCCTGCTCCTGACGCAGCGCCGCGAGGAAATCAGCGCCCGCACTGGCTTCAGTCTTGTACTCCGCTGGGAAACCCGGGCTGTCAATCACGCGGCTGCCATCCGGCAGCAACAGCGAACCCGCACCGCCCACCACCAGCAGGCGTTTCACCCCGGCTTTGTTCACCGGGCCGATCACGGCGCTGGCGGGCAGGGTGGCGAAGTGTGCGGCGCTGATCACCACATCGTTGCCGCTGACCGCGTGTTGCAGGGCCACGGCGTCCAGCGCATCGGCTTGTTTGACGGTGACGCCCGGCCGTGGGGCGAGCTTGTCGGTATTACGCGCAATGGCGGTGACGGTATGCCCACGACGCAGCGCTTCTTCCAGCAGTTGGCTACCGGCACGGCCGGTGGCACCGATGATTGCAATCTTGCTCATGACGTTCTCCAGTTCGTTAAGGGTTTAAAACCATTCACCACTTCATTTCGCCCTTGGCGACTTTGGCGCTCAGTTCCAGCGAGCTTTCGTCGGCGAGGGTCGGGTAACGCTTTTTCATGGCCGCGATCAGGGCGGCGGCATCCTTGGCCTTGGCGGTTTCGATGTCGAAGGCCCTGATGTAGTCGGCGGTAAAGGCCACCGATTTCAGCGTCGGTGTGCCGAGGTAGTGGCCCGGGATCACCGTCTGCGGTTTCAGCTGTTGGATGCGTTGCAGTGTCGCCAGCCAGTCTTTATGGGACTGTGCGCTCTGGGTGTCGGCCATCCACAGGTGGATGTTCTCGGCGACGACCACGCCACCGACCACGGCCTTGATCGACGGAATCCACACAAAGCTGCGGTCCGGCTGCGCGCCGTCGAGGCCGATGACCTCCAGTTGCTGGCCTTCCAGGGTCAGGCTGTGGCCTGGCAGCACGTCCGGCACGATGGTTTTAGCCGGCTTGTCGGCGCCCATTTTCGGGCCCCAGAATTCCAGTTTTCCGGCGACGGTGGCCTTGATGTGATCGACCACCGGTTGTGGCGCCAGCACCTTGGCGTCGGGGAAGGCGGCGGTGAGGGTGTCGAGGCCGAAGTAGTAGTCCGGGTCGCCGTGGCTGATGTAGATGGTGGTCAGGTGCTTGCCGCTGGCGCGGATCTTCTGCACCAGCTGTTCGGCCTGGGCCTTGCCGAATTGCGCGTCCACCAGGATCGCGTCTTTCGCGCCGCTGACCAGCACCGAGCTGACCGGGAAAATCGCGGCTTCACCGGGGTTGTACACGTCGAGGGTCAGGTCGGCCGCGGCCGCATGGGCGGCGAAGGCCAGGGCGGCGGTGGCCAGGGTCAAGCGCTTGAGGGTGGACAGCATCGGGCAGCTCCAGCAGTCGATTCAAAGGATGCACAGAGCTTAGTTGCACCAAACGCAACTAAAAATGCGATGCTGGGACATAGTTTGTTTCTAAAATCGGGCAGATCATGGATCGTCTTCAAGCAATGCGCGTGTTTGTCACCGTGGTGGACCTGGGCAGCCAGTCCGCCGCCGCCGATCATCTGGACCTGTCGCGCCCGGTGGTCTCGCGCTACCTGGCGGAGCTGGAAGACTGGGTCGGCGCACGCCTGCTGCACCGCACCACGCGCAAGCTCAGCCTGACCGCCGCCGGCAGCGAAACCCTGCCGCGTTGCCGGCAACTGCTGGAGTTGAGTTGCGACATGCAGGCCGCCGTCAGCGAACCCGATGACGCGCCCCGTGGCCTGTTGCGCCTGAGCGTGAGCACCTCGTTCGGCCAGGCGCAGTTGGCCGACGCCATCGCCGAGTACGTGCAGCGCTACCCGCTGGTGACGGTGGACATGCAAATGCTCGACCGCACGGTGAACCTGGTGGATGAACGGATCGACCTGGCCATTCGCACCAGCACGGACCTGGACCCCAACCTGATCGCCCGGCGCCTGACCGTCTGTCGTTCGGTGGTGTGCGCCAGCCCCGCGTACCTGCTGGCGCATCCGGCGCCGCAGAAAGTCGAAGACCTCGCGCGGCACAACTGCCTCACCCATTCCTACTTCGGTAAAAGCCTGTGGCATTTCGAAGAGGGCGGTGAGCACGTGTCGGTGCCGGTGCACGGCAATATCACCGCCAACGAGGCCAGCACCCTGTTGCGCGTGACGCTGGCCGGGGCCGGTGTGGGCATGCTGCCCAGCTATCAGGCGGGCGATCACATCCGCCGTGGCGAACTGGTGCGCCTGCTGCCCGAGGCCGAGCCCCGGCAGATGAACATCTACGCGGTGTACGCCTCGCGCAAGCACATGCCGTCGGCGTTGCGCAGCCTGTTGGATTTTCTGGTGGTGAGGTTTCCGCAGGAACCGGCGTGGGACGTCGGTTTGTAGGCCGATATAAACCGGTTGAATGTCGCCCAATAATGGCAACTTGCCCTGGCTGGCCTATGCTTTAAACAGCACCTTGTAGTCCCGCTCAGAGGTCTGTGCCATGAGCATCAAAACCAGAAAGTACCTGATGATTTTCTCCCTCTGCGCGGTTGCCAGCGCGCTGTACGGCACTGCCGCCTACCGCGTCGAGCAAACCCGCATGCAGCCGAGCTTTGCGATCAGCTGTCATCAGGACCAATGTGTTCCGCATACCGGCAGTTTCAGCGCGTTGCGCTAAAACCGGGGTGATGCAGCACTCCATACTGTGGGAGCGGGCTTGCCCGCGATTGCGGTGTGCCAGTCGACGCTGCTCCAACTGAAATACCGCTATCGCGGGCAAGCCCGCTCCCACATAGGCCTGTTTCACCTTTTAGATTTGCGTTGCTTCGGCCTTCAATTGCTCACGAAACGCTTTCGGCGAAAACCCCACCCGTCGACGAAACAACCGCGAGAAGTTGGTCGGGTCGGAGAACCCCAACACCTCGGACATTTCATTGATGCTCATGCTGGTGTAAGTCAGCAGGCGCTTGGCTTCCAGCAACTGGCGGTCATGCATGATCTGCAACGCCGGTTGGCCGCCCAATTCCCGACACGTGCCGTTCAGGTGTGAGACCGAGATCCCCAGCTTGTGGGCCAGGTCCTCGATCTTCGGATGCTCGCGGTAATGCTGCTCGACCAGTTGGGTAAACCGCCGGAAATACTCGCGCCCGCGCGGCGCCCGTGGGTGGCGGCGCTGGATCGCCTGGCGGCTGATCCACACCAGCAGCACGCTGACCAGGGCGTGCATCATCATGTCTCGCGCCGGTTGTTCATCGGCGTATTCGTCCTGCAGGCGGGCGAATTGGTGGTTGAGGTAGTCGCTGTCCTTGCCTGCCGGATAATTTCCCAGCGCGTGCAGGCCATCTACCGTGTCCCCCAGTTGCGCCTGCAAGTGGCTGACCAGTGGCGCCGCCAGGGTCACCACATAACCTTCGACGTCTTCGGCAAACCGAAACCCATGCACACACAGCGGCGGCAGTACTTGCAGCGTCGCTTCGTTGATCGTGGTGCGTTGGCCTTCGATTTCCAGGTGAGCCTGGCCTTTGTGCACATACAACAATTGGCACAGATCCGCGTGCCGGTGGGGCTGGATTTCCCACTGGTATTCCCGACTGCGCCGGGAAATGGTTTCGCAGTGCAACAAATCGGGGGTCGGCCATTGCTGGTCCTCCCCGTAAAGCTTGAAGACCGGAATCGCGGTTTTGGTCATGGTTTCAATCCGATACCCAGGAAAGTGGTGCGGTAATCGCCCCGATTGGCAAAAAGCGCAGGCTTTGGCTCAGTTTTCACCTTCTTATACCGGCGACTCAAGTGAAAAATGTCAGCCACAAGACCAATGACAACTCTTTCACTCAATCCGTTCGGGTGGAATCTGCAGGCGATAACAATAATGAAAATCCTGAAAACCCAAGTCGCCATTATTGGCGCCGGTCCCTCTGGGCTGTTGCTTGGCCAACTGCTGCATAACGCCGGTATCCAAACCCTGATTGTCGAGCGGCAAAGTGCCGATTACGTGCAAGGCCGCATCCGTGCCGGGGTGCTGGAGCAAGGCATGGTCGATCTGCTGCGCGAGGCGGGCGTGAGCCAGCGCATGGACCGCGAAGGGCTGGTGCACGATGGTTTTGAACTGGCCCTGAACGGCCAACTCACCCACATCGACCTCAAGGCCTTGACCGGCGGCCAGTCGGTGATGATCTACGGCCAGACCGAAGTTACCCGCGACCTGATGCACGCCCGCGCCGCAGCAGGCGCCAGCACCCTCTACGAAGCGCGCGACGTGCAGCCCCACGATGTGAAAAGTGATCGGCCGTGGCTCACCTTTGAACATCAGGGCGAAGCCTTTCGCCTGGAGTGCGACTACATCGCTGGTTGCGATGGATTTCACGGCGTTGCCCGTCAGTCGATTCCGCAAGAGTCGCTGAAAATCTTCGAGCGCGTGTACCCCTTCGGCTGGCTCGGCATCCTCGCCGATACCCCGCCGGTGCACGCTGAACTGGTCTACGCCAAGCACCCACGTGGCTTTGCCCTGTGCAGCATGCGCTCGCCGACCCGCAGCCGCTATTACCTGCAAGTGCCGGTGGAGGAAGCGCTGGATGAATGGTCGGACGCACGTTTCTGGGATGAACTGAAAACCCGCCTGCCCGGCGAATTGGCCGAGCAACTGGTGACCGGGCCGTCCATCGAGAAAAGCATCGCGCCCTTGCGCAGCTTCGTAGTGGAACCGATGCAGTACGGGCGCCTGTTCCTGCTCGGCGATGCGGCACACATCGTGCCACCCACCGGGGCCAAGGGCTTGAACCTGGCGGCGAGTGACGTGAGCACCTTGTACCGCATTTTGCTCAAGGTGTATGGCGAGGGGCGCGTGGACCTGCTGGAGAAATACTCGGCAATCTGCCTGCGGCGGGTGTGGAAGGCGGAGCGGTTTTCCTGGTGGATGACTTCGATGTTGCATCAGTTTCCCGAGGCGGATGGGTTTAGCCAGCGCATTGCCGAGAGTGAGTTGGAGTACTTCATTCATTCCGAGGCTGGGCGTAGGACCATTGCCGAGAATTATGTCGGACTGCCCTACGAAGCCATCGAATAACCAACATTCCAACTGTAGGAACATGGCCCCCT
This sequence comes from Pseudomonas sp. Marseille-Q1929, assembly GCF_017316265.1. NCBI lineage: Bacteria > Pseudomonadati > Pseudomonadota > Gammaproteobacteria > Pseudomonadales > Pseudomonadaceae > Pseudomonas > Pseudomonas sp. Marseille-Q1929. The sequence continues at coordinate 18,975 of NZ_JAFLWU010000019.1, read as the reverse complement.
GTGGGAGCGGGCTTGCTCGCGAATGCTGTGTGTCAGTCAAAGCTATTTCGATTGATCCACCGCATTCGCGAGCAAGCCCGCTCCCACAGTTTTTGACCGTATTTCATCCTCAGGGGCTGTAGTACCCGACCGCCACCATGTAATGCCCACTCTTGCGCAAGTAAGCATGCTTGTTCTCCACCTTGCCAGTCACCGGATTCTTCCAGCGGTACTTGTATTCCCCCTGGTCCTGCTCGCTCATCAGCTTGAGGATCGGCTCGCCCACCGGCTTGCCGTCGGGGTCCTTGATCTTGCTGAAGTCGGTGTTGATCAGCCGCAGGTTGGTGCCATGGGCCACGTAGCGCCCGGTGCTGAGATCGACCACGAACACATACAGGTCATCCTGCAGGAAACCGCCCTGCAATGAATTGATCGCCTTGAGCGTACCGGCCTCGTCCTTGACCAGCGCGTCCACCGCCTTGTTGCGCAGCGCCCGCGCCTGTTCCGGGGTAGCCCGTGGCAGGTAGTAACCCACCGCGAGGATGCGTTCGCCGATACGCTGGTAGAACACATGCTTGTGCTCGACCTTGCCGTCGTTCCAGTTCTGCCAACGGTAGTCGGCCTGCTGGATGCCTTGGCCTTCGGGCACCTTGAGCGCATCCTTGAACGACTGGCGCAGATCCGGCCCGAGCACTTCACTCACATCACGCCCGATCAACGCGGAAGAAGGCCCACCGCTGGCCAGCAGCACGCCCTGGGTATCGACCACGAACACATAGCGGTCCTGGTCGATGAATTCGCCCTGGCGACTGAAGGCCGCGAACGCCTTGTCGCCCTGGGTCTGGTAATACGCCAAGGCTTTTTCCAGCAAAGCCTTGGCGGCTTGCGCGTCCGCTTCCTCAACGGTTGCGGCGTGTACCTGGCTGAAACACAACAGCAGCAGCCAGGTGATGCGCAGCATTGCCTTCATGATCCGTCCCTCGTTCTTGTTTGTGTGCCAAGAGCGTAGACGGTCGGCGCCGATTCAGAAGGGTTTGGTGGGCAGGTACTTGCCATCCAGGGTGATCACCGCGCGGGAGCCGCCGTCCGGGTCTGCGACTTTCTTGATGTCCAGCTTGAAGTTGATCGCGCTGATGATGCCGTCGCCAAATTGCTCATGCACCAGGGCCTTGAGGGTGGAACCGTAGACCTGCAGCATTTCGTAGAAACGGTACATCGTCGGGTCGGTCGGCACGCCAGCGGGGAAGCTGCCGCGCAGGGGCACGCTTTGCAGCAGGCGGCTGGCGTGCTGGTCCAGGCCGAGCTTGGCGCAGACCACGTCGGCGGCTTCTTTAGGCAATGGATGCTGGCCGAGCAGGGCGGCGGTGACGAACGCCAGGCTCAGGCCGGTGCCGTCGGTGAGGTCCTGCCAGGACAGGTTCTTGCGCGCCTTGAGGTCGATAACGGTATCGGCCAGGGCCAGGCGTGGGGTTTGCGCGAATTGAGCTTGCAACATGGTGATGTCCTCTGGGTTTGGAAAGGTGTCAGGCGTGAACCTGGGGTTGATCCAGCAGCGCGACGAAGCGCCCGCTGCGGTGGTCGAGGGCGTCGATGGCGCCGGTTTCGATGTCATAGACCCAGCCATGCAGGGTCAGCCGGCCCTGTTCAAGCGCCAAGGCGACCGAGGGATGGGTCTTGAGGTTGGCCAGTTGCGCCACCACGTTTTCGCGCACCAATGCGTTCAAGCGTGCGGCGTCCGAGAGGTGGTCACGGGCGGCGTTGATCACCTTGGCCGACTCGGCGTGGCGCAACCAATTGGCCACGGCCGGCAGGTGATCCAGGCATTTGCAGGTGGAGATGGCGGTCATCGCGCCGCAGTCCGAATGGCCGCAGATCACAATGTCGCTGACCCTCAGCACCGCCACCGCGTATTCGACAGTGGCCGACACGCCGCCAGGCTCCGGGCCGTAGGACGGCACAATGTTGCCGGCGTTGCGGATTACAAACAGGTCGCCAGGTTCCTGCTGGGTCAGCAGCTCCGGGACTACACGGCTGTCGGAGCAGGACACAAACAAGGTGCCGGGGCTTTGGGTGGTCGCCAGGTGTTTGAACAGGTCGCTGCGTTGGGCAAAGGCTTCGCTCTGGAATTTGCGGAAGCCGTCGATGAGATGCTGCATGGTGGTTCTCCTTGCGTCGCTGATGGGGCAAGGATGGAAGTTTTCAGCTATAGCGTCCAAGACCGGCTTATTATGGTTCCTATAAGTCATGCCTATAGTTGGAGCGCCGTCGATGTTGTTGCGCCATATCCGTTACCTGCTGGCCGTTGCCGAGCATCGCAATTTCACCCGCGCCGCCGAAGCGCTGCACGTATCGCAGCCGACCTTGTCGCAACAGATCAAGCAGCTTGAAGAAACCCTCGGCGCGCCGCTGCTGGACCGCTCCGGGCGCAGCGTCAGCCTGACCGACGCGGGGCAGGCCTATGTGCGTTTTGCGCGCCTGGCCTTGCAGGACTTGCAGGCCGGCACCCGCGCCATGCATGACGTGCAAGACCTCAGCCGCGGCAGCCTGCGCCTGGCGATGACGCCGACGTTCACCGCGTACCTGATCGGCCCGCTGCTGGCGCGCTTCAACGCCTTGTACCCGGGCATCACGATCAGTGTTGAAGAGTTGACCCAAGACCGCATGGAAACCGCGCTGACCGAGGACCTGCTGGACATCGGCATCGGCTTTACCGGCGAGCACCTGCCGGATATCGCCTGCGAAGCGCTGTTTGTCGAGGCGCTCAGCGTGGTCGTCAGCGCCAGCCATCCGGCGTTGCATGCGCCATCGTGGCTTGAACAGCCCATGGTGTTGTTGAACCCAGGCTTCGCGACCCGCCGCTATATCGATGACTATTGCCGCCAGCAGGGGGTGAAACCACACATCGCGATGGAGGCCAATTCCATCAGCGCGATCATTGAAATCGTGCGCCATACCGCGTTGGCCACCATCCTGCCCAGTGCGATTGCCTCGGCCCATTCGGGTTTGCAGGCGGTGGCGATCAGCCCAGCATTGCCGCAGCGCACGGTGGCATTGTTGAGTCGCCAGGGCGCCTATCGCAGCGCTGCCTGCACGGCGTTTGTCGAACTGATCAAGGCGATGGCGAATGTTTAGCCAAACTGCAACCAAACTCCGTCAACCCTGAATTTATCCAACTATCCGCGCGTGTGACGCTGCCGGGCATCGACCTCACTGTGATCCCCCATGGACGGTTCCCCCGACACGCTTCCCGAGCTGGCTTTCTGGGCACTGTTCCACTGCCGGCACGCGCGCCCACCAGACACCGTTCTCCTACGTTGATCCGCCCCCCGTAGGGCGTGCACTTGCGCGCCTGCCTGACACACACGTATGAGAATTCCCATGAGTGATTTTGCCTGCCTGCACGAAGCCCACACCTTCCTTGCGCAACACCCGGACATCGAGATGTTCGAGCTGTTTATCCTCGACAACAACGGCGTGCCGCGCGGCAAACTGCTGCACCGCGATGAGCTGTTGGCGGTGTACGAAAGTGGGCGGCCATTGCCCAGCACCATCCTCGGCCTGACCATCAATGGCGATGACGTGGAAAACTCCGGGCTGGTCTGGGACGTTGGCGATATCGACTGCCGCGCCTACCCGATCAGCGGCAGTCTGCAGCGCATGCCGTGGCGGCTGATACCGACGGCAGCGGTGCAAGTCAGCATGCATCCGACAGAAGGGTTGCCCGCCACCGTGGCCGATCCCCGGCATTTGCTGGCCAAGGTGATCGACGGGCTCAAGGCCGACGGTTATTACCCGGTGATGGCGGCCGAGCTGGAGTTCTACCTGCTCGACCAGAAGCCCGACAGCCATGGCCGCCCGCAACCCGCGCGGGATGTGGACGGCGGTCGCCCGCGCTCCACCCAGGTCTACGGCCTGCGTGAGCTGGAGCAGATCGAGCCGTTCCTCGCCGACCTCTACAGTGCCTGCAAACTGCAAGGCATCCCGGCGCGCACGGCGATTTCCGAATACGCCCCGGGCCAGGTGGAAATCACCCTGGAGCACCGCGCCGACGCCCTGCAAGCGATGGACGAAGCCGTGCGCTACAAGCGCCTGGTCAAGGGCGTGGCGCACAAACACGGGATGACCGCCTGCTTCATGGCCAAACCGTTCGACGACCTGGCCGGCACCGGTATGCACATGCACGTCAGCCTGGCGGACGCCGAGGGCCGCAACCTGTTCGCCAGCGAGGCCGCCGATGGCACGCCGCTGCTGCGCCAGGCGGTGGGTGGCATGCTCAGCACCTTGCTCGACTCGCTGCTGCTGTTCTGCCCCAACGCCAACTCCTATCGGCGCTTCCAGACCAACAGCTACGCGCCGCTGGCCGCCACCTGGGGCGTGGACAACCGCACCGTCAGCCTGCGCGTGCCCGGCGGCCCGGCCAACTCCCGGCACATCGAACACCGCATCTGCGGCGCCGACGCCAACCCCTACCTGGCGGCCGCCGCGATCCTCGCCGGCATCCATCGCGGCATCCGCGAACAGCGCGACCCCGGTGCGCCGGTGGAAGGCAACGGCTACGCCCAGGCCAAGGAATTGTTGCCCACCGATTGGTTGACCACCTTGCGCGCGCTGGAAGGTTCCAGCTGGGCGCGGGACGCGTTTGGCAGCGAGTTCCTCAACGTCTACCTCGCGGTCAAACGCGCCGAATATCGCCAGTTCATGGGCGAGGTCGGCGAGCAGGATTGGCGCTGGTATCTGCATCAAGCCTGATCGGGTTGGCGGTAGTGAAGGCTTCAACCTTTTTTTCACGTTGCAGTGGTTAAGCTGCGGCATAAGGTCGTTCACTACCGTTTCATTCATATGGGCCCGTGATGTCGCCACAACCTCCATCCTCCATCGAGATCGAATACGCCGAGCGCTGTGATCGTGAGCACGCACGGGTCTGCGGCGACACGCGTCCGCCTGGCCTGTTGCAGCGCCTGACGGCGTGGCGTGATGAGCGGTTGGTACGCCATGCGCTGAAGGTGGCGGGCGAGCCGGGGTTGATCCTCGACCTGGCGTGCGGCTCCGGGCGCTTCTGGCCGGTGTTGGCCGAGCACGTCAACCGGGTGATCCTGGCCTCGGACAATTCCCAGGCCATGCTCGACCACGCCCGCACCCACCATCCGGCGGCGCTGCTCAAGCGCATTAAGACGTTCCAGGGCTCGGCGTTTTCCATCGGCTTGTCGGCGAATGCGGTGGACTGCATTTTCTGCCTGGAGCTGTTTCGCCATGTGCCCAGCAGCGAAGGGCGCCTGGCCTTGCTGCGCGAGTTTCACCGGGTCAGCCGCGACACGGTGATTGTCTCGGTCACTTCGGCGGTGGCCGTGGAGGATGAATTTCGTCAGGCCGGTTTCAGCGTGCTCAATCACCAGGAATTCATGCCCGGCTCCAAGCTGTGGCGGGTCTACGTGCTGCGTAAGAGAGGATAACTGCCGCCTGTCGGACTATTCTTTCGTCTCTTGTCGGAGTTTTCATGATGGCGGGTGTACTGCGGGTGCTCGCGAGGCCCTTTCGCGATATATACTGCGCGCCATTCTTCAAGGGAGAGCCGTGTGGCCATCGATATTCACTGGATCTGCGACAACGATAGCCTCGGCCAGCATTGCGCCGAATGGCAGCAGTTGCCATTCGTCGCCCTCGACACCGAATTCATGCGGGTCGACACCTTTTATCCCATTGCCGGGCTGATCCAGATTGGTGATGGCGTGCGCGCTTACCTGATCGATCCCCTGACCATCGACAACTGGCAACCCTTGGCCGCTTTGCTGGAGAACCCGGCAGTGATCAAGGTGGTGCACGCCTGTAGCGAAGACCTGGAAGTGTTGCTGCGCCTGACCGGCAGCTTGCCGGTGCCATTGTTCGACACCCAATTGGCTGCCGCGTACCTGAACCTCGGGTTCTCCATGGGCTATTCGCGCCTGGTGCAAGCGGTACTGGATATCGAACTGCCCAAGGGCGAGACCCGCTCGGACTGGTTGCAGCGGCCGTTGTCGGAGACGCAGATCAGCTACGCCGCCGAAGACGCGGTGCACCTGGCCGAAGTCTACGTGCGCCTGCGCCCGCAGCTGTCCGACGAGAAATACGCCTGGGTGCTGGAAGACGGTGCGGAGCTGGTGGCCAACCTGCGCCGCGAAACCGACCCGTACGAGGTGTACCGCGACGCCAAGCTGGCGTGGAAACTGTCCCGCGCCCAGCTCGCCGTATTGCGTGAACTGTGCGCCTGGCGCGAGCAGCAAGCCCGTGCCCGTGACCTGCCGCGCAACCGCATCATTCGCGAGCATTCGTTGTGGCCCCTGGCCAAGACCCAGCCGGATAACCTCGCCGCCCTGGGCAAGATCGAAGACATGCACCCGCGCACCGTGCGTCAGGACGGCCAGTTCCTGCTGGACCTGATCAAGCGTGCCGGCAGTGTGTCCATCGACCAATGGCCGCCGGCTGTCGCCGAACCGTTGCCGGTGGACGCCGCCACGCTGATCAAGCAACTGCGTGCCCTGGGCCAGGCCGAAGCCGAGCGCCTGGACATGGCCCCGGAACTGATGCTGCGCAAGAAAACCCTCGAAGCCCTGGTCAAAAGTGGCTACCCCGATGGGCCTTATAAATTGCCAGACTCGCTGCGTGGCTGGCGCCGCGAGTTGATGGGCCAGGCGCTGCTCGACAGCCTGGCCACTGCCGGAGAACAGCCTTGAAACGTATTTGCTCCATCTACCGCAGCTCCAAACGCGCCGGCATGTACCTCTACGTGCTGAAAAGCGACGAGCTGGAACGGGTGCCCGAAGGCCTGCTTGCTGTATTCGGCAAACCGCTGCTCGCGTTCAATCTGGTGCTGACGCCCGAGCGCAAGCTGCAACAGGAAGACATCGCACAGGTCCTGGAAAACCTCGACAAGCAGGGCTACCACCTGCAAATGCCGCCGCCCGAGGACGAGTACATCGAACACTTGCCCGAAGAACTGCTGCGCCGCAACGACCCGATGTGATCGGTCAGTGCCCCATTCGGGGCACATTTTTCAATGCAATCGTATTGGTGGGCGGTGGCCGTAAGGATGCGGGCGGCCGTCTGCACTGTTTTTGAAAGGTTTTAAGCATGCGTGTTCTGATTGCTGAACAGGATCACCCGCTCTACGCCCAATTGCTGGGCGAAGCGGCACCGGACCTTGAGGTGTTGACCAGCGGCGACTCGGCCGAACTGTCACGCCTGGCCGCCGATTGCCCGGTCTGGCTGGGCCAGCCTGACCTGCTGGCCACCCTGTTGCGCCAAGGCCATCAGCCGCAGTGGCTGCAATCGACCTGGGCGGGCATCACGCCGCTGCTGGCCGACGGTTTGCCGCGCCACTATCGCCTGACTCGCGCGGTGGGTATTTATGGCCAGGTCATGGCCGAATTTGTCCTCACCTACATGCTCGGCCACGAGCGCGAAGTGCTGGCGCGGCTGGTCAGCCAGGTGGAGCGCAAGTGGGACAGCCGCATGGGCCAAAGCCTGGCGGGGCGCAAGGTGCTGATTGTCGGCACTGGCAATATCGGCCAAAGCGTCGCCGAGTTCCTGGTGCCGTTTGGCGTCAAGCTGTATGGCATCGCCAGCACGGCGCGGGAGCAGGCGCCGTTTGTCGAGGTGGCCGGCCTGGACCAGTTGGGCCGCTTGGTGGGGGAGGTGGACTACGTGATCAACCTGCTGCCTAACACCCCAGCCACCCATGACCTGTACGACGCGGCGCTGTTCAAGCAATTCAAGCCGACCGGGTTGTTTATCAACGTGGGTCGCGGTGTGTCGGTAGTGGATGCCGATCTGGTGGAGGCCTTGAAGGAGGGGCATCTGGCCGGTGCGGTGATTGATGTGTGCCGCCAGGAGCCCTTGCCCCAGCGGCATCCGTTCTGGACCGCCTGGGGCCTGCTGTTGACCGGGCATAGCTCGGCGCCGACATCGCCGGCATTGATGGTGGAGTTGTTCGTGCACAACCTGCGGGCGTATCAGGCCAAGCAAGACTTGCGCGGCAACGTGGATTTCGAGCGCGGTTACTGAGGCACTCTTCAGCCTTTCGCCATTGACATAATGCCTGACACTCCATGCTGGAACTTCGTCCCTGGGTTTTGATACTCAGGCACTCAGGGAGACGCCGACAAGCGCCTCCCTCGGGACGAATTTTTCAGCTATGGACAGGTATTCATATGAACGCTATCAGTGCCCCAGGTGCATTTCGCTCCACGCCTTCATCGGCACCTGAGATCCAGTCTTCATTGCCGGTTGACCCTCAGCGCCAGCCGTCTCTTGTGCAAGACAACCCCGTCAGCCCCGATAACCCGGCAGCGCTGAAAACGGCCTTTGGCGACAGTTGCAACTGGAAAACCCTCACGCAAAAACTCCAGACAATCCTGGAGTCCTTGAGCCAGCGCTTCGCCCAAGGCGCGTACCCAGACCCCACATCCTTTGCCGCCGACCTGGCGCTGTGTCTGAACCGTATTTCCATCCCTGTGTGTGAGGATTCCACCTACTATCGCCAGCATGCGCTGACGCCGCAAAGCCAGGTCAGCCTTCAGGCCTATCTGCAGGGTTGTGGTTTGAGCGTGCCGACAACCTGGGCGGAGTTGGTCGATTTGAACCAGCACACCACGCTGCGCGCGCAGGTCCACCCACTGGGTAATTTCAGCGGCGCATTGGCGTGGCCCATACCGCTGGGCAATGAGGACCAGCGTTCAATTATCGCGCTACTGAAAAGCGCCAGCTCCGGGTTGCCAGGGTTGCCGCTGGTGGATGAGCACAAAGGTGCCCTGGGGTATCTGCTCAGTGGCAGTGCGGTGTCCGATGCCGACTTGCGCACCCCGTCCCTGGCCATCGAGAAACTGCTCGGCTCGCCCAAGGCGCAAGCGCTAGGGCAGGCCATACAGACTGCGTTGGGTGGTTTTGCCACCGACAGCAGCCTGAATGAGTACGTGCTGGCCGCGATCCAATTGGGCCTGGACCCGGAGTCGTGCCAGGCGCCCGAGCGTACCCATGTCGCCGGGTTCGACTTGGCGCAACCGGCACATTGGGGGCAACGGCCGTCGACGGTGATTGAAGGGCTGCGCCGGCATTTGTTGGACAAGGGCCGGGTCACCGAACAAACGGCGCTGTTGGGGGCTCGCCTGGTGCTGGCGAAGGCCGCGCCGCAGTTTCTGGTCAAAGACATCCCGCCAGGCGTGACGTATGGCAGCCTCGCTTGGGCCCAACTGACGATTGCCACTGCGCGGATAGAGGCCGATTCACCGGGGCGCGCGCTCAACCTGAGCTACGCGCAAGCGCTGGCGAGTGCCGAAGAGGTCGATACCCCGGAGCCCTTGCTCCAGGACATCCAGAAAAAAGCCATGACGGATTGGGCAGTGGCGAACGGCCTGCTGAGCAGCGCCACGCCTACGGATGCGGAGCTCGAGCCCGTACGGGTCGAGTACAACCGCCAGATGCTCGCCCTGACCACGGCCAGCAGCCTGGCGAAGACGCCCATTCCCAGTCGCCGGGAGATGGCGTTGGATGCGCTAAAGGCGGCTTTTCCAGACGTCGACCCCGCGCTATTTGAGGTTGAGAGCGTGGTCGGGGTGTTTCGGATTCCCGGCAGGGCTGGCAGGGTCGATGGCCCGCGTTCCATGCTGGACATTGTCATGCACGGTAAAAAGCTGGGTGACCATGAACACTGGATGTCTGCGGACCCGCGTATTCCTGCCTTAGCGTTTTGTACGTTGCGTGACAGCGGCAAGCTGGAGGTCGCCGAAACCTTTGCCAGCGACTATGAGCAGGCGATCACGGCGGCAAAAAAAGGCCATCAAGGCTTGACCCAGGCCCTGCTGGCGACGTTACCGCCGCAAGATCGCAAGAACCTTGAGTACGGTGAGTTGGAGTTCTTTCATACCAACGAGTACAAAATGGGCTTTGGCATGGTCATTGCGCCGTCGGAAACCTTGAAGCGCAGGGGGCACACCCTGCGGGTGAAAACCACGCTGGGGGGCGAGGTGAACATTTATGAGATCGATACCAAGGCGGGCACGGTTGAAAAACAAAACTTCTTGATCAGACGCTACACGCCGCCCTACACGGATAAAAAACTGCGCGAGGAGCACGGGGACATCATCCATAAAACCGTGCTGTTCAAGCCCTTCAAGGATGAACAGCCGGACCTGGCCAAGGCCCAGCCAAGCGCCAGCACCGGCAAGCTGACCTTCGGTTCGGCGCGCAGTGAATATATCGGCAGGGTGTTTGCCGAGTCTCTGGATTTGCGTAATGAAGACTTATTGGCGCAGGCCCGTGGGCAGACGGCCTACGACGATGAGTCAGACAGCCTCAAGGCTGCCGGAGAGTTTTTCCTCAACCTGATTCCCCTGCGGTCGGCCATCGTCAACTTCTCCAAGGGTGATATTGGTGCCGGTTTGTTCGACTTGGGCATGGATTTCATCGGCCTGGTTACCTTGGGCGCGGGCAAGGCGGCGCAAGCTGGCAAAGCGTTCTCGAAGGGCATCAGCAGCCTGCGCGGAGTGTCCAAGGTCGCGCGGTTCGTTGGCACGACGGCGATCGAAGCGTTCAACCCGTTGAGTGGAATGGGGGATTTGACGGTAGGTGCGGGCCGCCTGATCAAACAAGGCGGCAGGCGGGTGCTGGCCAAGGGCAAGGAAGCGGTCCGCAAGCTCAGGGGCACGAGTGGCAGTTATGACGTATTGAAAGCGGCGAGCAAGAGCCACGAGGCAGTGGCCACCGGGATCTTGAAGGTGGCGGGCGAACCTGTTGAAGGGGCGGCGGTTTTGCACAAAGGCCAATGGTATGCCTTTGATGCGGACCAGATGCGCCCTTACGGCGGGCCGCTTGAAGGATTCATTGCTGACACCCACGCCGTGGACGGTGTGCTCGGCAAGGCGTCCATCGAGCCGGCGAGTGAACTGAGCAATGCAGTGTCTGGCCGATTCAAGGTACCTGAGGCGACCATCCACGGCTTATCCCGTAACAGCCAGGGCGTGTATGTCGGCGTGGATGGGCACTCATCCCATATCCGCCACATTGACAGTGCCGGCCAATCGGCGGTGTATGAAGTGCGCCAGGTGACCCGCACGGAAGACGGCGTGACCCAGGCGCGGATTTATCACAATAACCGGCAAACCGAGTGGTTGCTCCAGCATGTCGAGGGAGACCAGTGGCAACGTCTGGGGGCGATGGGGGGCGTCCATATCAATGCCGATCACCTGCGGGCGTGGGAGGCATTGCCCATCCGGGAACAGCACAAGCTCACCGTGGCGGGTTTCGCCAGGCGGCATCGGCTTAATCCCCCCACCTTGGCGCATTACGTGCAGGCTGACGGGCGGCTGAGCGCGGCAGGCATCTTGCTGCGGGACCGCGCCGCAGGTGTGCCACTGAGCCCGATCACACCGTCGCGTATTCGCGACTGGCAGGCGATGACGCAGCAAGCGCGTGATGCAACCACGATGGAAGGCTTTGCCAGCGTCCATAATCTCGATATCCGGGACTTCAAAGGCTATGTGAAGCAAAACGGAGACCTGTTGGGGCCTGGGGAGGCGTTTTTGTTCCGGGCTGCAGGAGGGGACTATTCGCGGATCGACGGCTACCATTTGCAGGAGTGGAGCCAGCTTGTCCAGCAGCCGAACAACCGGGTTACGCCAGCGCTGTATCGGCGCCAACACAACCTCAATCCAGTGGATTGGAGCCAGTGGATGTTCGTTGACGGTTCGTTGAAGCCGGAGGCGTTAAAACGTATCAGCACGCTACAACCGCGCCCTTCCACCGCGAACCCGTCCCGCAAACGGCCGGCGCCTGACCCCATCAACCCGCCACAAAAGGAGCCGCTGGACCTGTCCACCCCCCAATCAAGTACGACGCCGGGCGTACAGATCCCTGGGCCCTCTTCATCTGTCACACCGATCATCAAGATCGAGCCGGATGCACCACCGCTGCGCACGCTCGCGCCTCATCAGGTGGATAATTCGCTGCCAATCCTGCAAGACCCGCTGGACCCGAAGGTCAGCCTGACCCAAGCGCTGGAAGGACCTATCGAGGACATCCGGATTACTAGCTGGAACGGCCTGTTGGAAGGGCTCGATACGGCGCAGAAAAAGTCAGTCGGCGACCGTATCAAAGCCTCGATCAAGGACTGGCTGCGCACCGAAGGCAGCCACGGGTCGAAATTCGATGAAATGCTGGAAGTGGTCACACCGCTGGACGATGGCGGGCCAGCGCGGGGGGCTTCGGTGTGGGCGAAGCGCGATATTGCCCAATTTGAAGTGCTCGGCCCGTACTCGGGCAAATACCACGCATCGGAGGCGTCGTTGTTTCAGGAGCAGCGCAAGCACGGTTCGCGGGCCGTGTTGACTTACCTGTTCGGCACTCGCTCGGGTCAGCGTACGGTGAGTGCGTTGAACAGCGGCAATACCTTAAGTCTGGTGAACACCTCGCAACTGCGTAATGGGCCGGCGTGGCAGGCGAATAACGTGGCGTCGATCTCGGTCGGTAAAAACCTGACGTTCTACGTGTCGCTCAAGGACATCAAGGCCGGTGATGAATTGTTGCTGGACTATGGCCCGTTCTACCAGCCAGTTCCCAACATCGCGATCAAGCCCGATCCCGACGCCTGAACCGTACGGGCTGAAGCTGCATCCTTCGGGATGCAGTGCATCCCCTTGCGGGATTTTCAGCGCCTGATCGAAGCCCGCCATGCCGTGGGTGCACCAGCCGCTGACTCAAACCCTGACAATCAAGCTGGAACCTCGTCATTGGGTTTTTACACTCATTGAAAACGGGGGCACCCACAGGAGCCCTCGCAGGACGACTTTCTCAGCTATGGACAGGTAACTTCATGACGGTCATTTCGCCTTCGCGCGCCTATATCCCTTCGATAACCCCCAACGCCAACCCCGAGCTGCATACCAAGCCCGCCCCGACGACAAGCCAAGTGGCGCGATCAAACTCAGCCAACCCCACGCAGACTCTCGACAACCCGGCGGCGTTGAAGCTTGCATTCGGTGACAGCTGCGATTGGCAAGCGTTGCTCAAGCACTTGCAGGCAATCCTTCAAACGCTCAATGACGATCCTCGCTCTGCGGACGTCGTCCTGGCGACCCGCTTGAAAAGTACGTTGATGAGCGTGTGCGAAGATTCGTCGTATTCCCGTGAACATGGTCTGGCGCCCAACGAGCGGGTAAGCCTCGACGCCTTTATTCAAGGCAAGGGCCTGAGTGTGCCCACCAACCCTGCAGAGCTGGCCAGCCTGAATCAACGGGTTCTGCTACAAGCGCAAGCCCATCCGTTGGGGAATTTCAGCGGCGCGCTGTCTTGGCCTGTGCCGCCCAGCCCCGAGGACCAGCGCTCGATGGTGGCGCTGTTGCAAGGTACCACCGCGCAATTGCCTGGCCTGCCATTGGCGGATGAGCGAAAAGGCACCTTGGGTTATCTGCTCAGTGGCAGTGCGGTGTCGGAATCCGACTTGAAAAAGCCCACAGTCGCCATCGAAAAACTGCTCGGATCGGCCAAGGCCCAGGCGCTGGGGCAGGCGATACAGACGCAACTGGGCGGTTATGCGACGAACAGTAGCCTCAATGAATACCTGCTGGCGGCTATCCACCTGGGCCTGGACCCGGAGTTGCTGGAGGCCCCGGCGCCGAGCAGCGTCGCCGGCTTTGACCTGGCGCGTGAAGCACACAGAGGGCAAGGGGCGCAGGCGGTCATCGACAACCTCGCCCAGCACTTGCTGGATAAAGGCCGGGTCACGGCACAAACAGCCAGCCTGGGCGCGCGCCTGCTGCTGGCCAAAGCAGCCCCGGAGTTTCTGGTCAAAGGCATCCCGCGCAGTGTCACCTACGGCAGCCTCACCTGGGCCCAACTGGCGATTGCTGCCGCCAGGATCGAGGCGGACACGCCCGGCCGTGCGCTCTCGATGAGCTATGCCGAAGTGCTGGCGTATGCCGCCGAGCTCAATACCGGCAACGCGGTGCTCCAAGGCATTCAATACAAAGCCATGGCGGACTGGGCTGTGGCGAACGACTTGCTCACCCACGCCACGCCCACGGACACCGAGCTGGAGACCGTGCGGGTCGAGTACAACCGGCAGATGCTCGCCTTGACCACGGCCAGCAGCCAGGCGAAGACGCCTATCCCGAGCCGCCGGGAGATGGCGCTGGACGCGCTCAAGGCGGCTTTTCCAGACGTTGACCCCGCGCTATTTGAGGTTGAGAGCGTGGTCGGGGTGTTTCGGATTCCCGGCAGGGCTGGCAGGGTCGATGGCCCGCGTTCCATGCTGGACATTGTCATGCACGGTAAAAAGCTGGGTGACCATGAACACTGGATGTCTGCGGACCCGCGTATTCCTGCCTTAGCGTTTTGTACGTTGCGTGACAGCGGCAAGCTGGAGGTCGCCGAAACCTTTGCCAGCGACTATGAGCAGGCGATCACGGCGGCAAAAAAAGGCCATCAAGGCTTGACCCAGGCCCTGCTGGCGACGTTACCGCCGCAAGATCGCAAGAACCTTGAGTACGGTGAGTTGGAGTTCTTTCATACCAACGAGTACAAAATGGGCTTTGGCATGGTCATTGCGCCGTCGGAAACCTTGAAGCGCAGGGGGCACACCCTGCGGGTGAAAACCACGCTGGGGGGCGAGGTGAACATTTATGAGATCGATACCAAGGCGGGCACGGTTGAAAAACAAAACTTCTTGATCAGACGCTACACGCCGCCCTACACGGATAAAAAACTGCGCGAGGAGCACGGGGACATCATCCATAAAACCGTGCTGTTCAAGCCCTTCAAGGATGAACAGCCGGACCTGGCCAAGGCCCAGCCAAACGCCAGCACCGGCAAGCTGACCTTCGGTTCGGCGCGCAGTGAATACATCGGCAGGGTGTTTGCCGAATCCCTGGATTTGCGCAACCAGGACTTGTCGGGCCAGGCCCGCGGTGTGACGTCCTTTGACAAGGAGGCGGCCAGCCTCAAGGCGGCCGGCGAGTTTTTCCTCAACCTGATTCCCTTGCGGTCGGCCATTGTCAACTTCTCCAAGGGTGATATTGGTGCCGGTTTGTTCGACTTGGGCATGGATTTCATCGGCCTGGTTACCTTGGGTGCGGGCAAGGTGGCGCAGGCGGGCAAGGCTTTTTCAAAGGGTATTTCCAGCGTGCGCGGAGCCGCCAAGGCCATGCGATTTGTCGGCGCGACGGTTATCGAGGTATTCAACCCCTTAAGTGGTGCCGGTGACCTGGCCCAGGGCGTTGGCAGGCTTATCCAAAAAGGCGCCAGCCGCTTGATTTCCAAAAGTACTGATGGGGTCAACCGGCTCAAGGGGGCAAGCGCCAGCTACGACTTGCTCAAAGCTGCAAGCCAGCAACATGGCGCCGCAGCAATAGGCACCTTCAAGGTGGCAGGAGAAACCGTTGACGGTGCGGCGGTGTTACACAAGGGCCAGTGGTATGCGCTGGATGTGGAAAAACTGCAGCCCTATGGCAGTCCGCTTGCAGCGTTTGTGCCTAACACCCATGCAGTGAAAGGGGTGATCCGCGCGAAGGAAATTCCGCAGGGCGCTCAGTTAGACAATGCGCTGCATAGCGCCTTCAAAGTGCCGGAATCGACGATCACCGGGCTGTCGCGTAACAGCCAAAGCGTTTATACCGCGGCGAACGGGCATCAATCGTATATACGCCACACCGATCAACTGGGGCAGCAGGCCGTATATGAGGTTCGGCAAGTCGCGCGCAGCGAAGACGGGATGACCCAGGCGCGGATTTATCACAACAATCGACAAACCGAGTTGCTGGTGCAGCATGTCCAGGGTGACCAATGGCAACGTCTGGGCGCCAAGGGCGGTCATCCAGCGCGAGTGAACAGTGATTGTGGACGCGAGATTGGTTCGGGTGCGGAGGCTGTACTGTATGAGAGTCGCGATGGCGCCAGTGTGTATAAATGCTTCGACGCCGATGTCGAGTCATTTGATATCAATGCCGTCATCAATCAGGCCGATGCCCTGAATTTATACTACGGCGAGGGTTTTGCAGAGGCGTTTACCAGCATGGGCGACGCCTATATCAAGATGAAAAAACTCGATGGTGTCAGCCTTGCAAGTGTTCAACCCGATAGCTTACCGGTGCAAGCACGCAGTCTTTTGGATGATGCCTTCAGATCCCTGGAGGAGAAAAATATCTTCCAGGGTGATTTGCATCTGGGGAATTTTTTGTACTCTGCGCGAGACAAGAAAATTTATCCGGTGGATATCAGCCCTAACTCGCGTAGCGACCTCACTGTCGGCGACCCGCTGCCGGATGATCTTATGGATGACTACGAACTGTATAAAGCTGACTTGTATAACGATTTCAACAAGCTGTTGAAATCAGCGTAACTCCCCGGTGATGCGCCGACGGTGATTCACGATTGATCCACCGTCGGGAGGCCCTTAGAGGCTGAAATCACCTTCAGACACCAACTCGCTCAACGGCCGACGCGGGCTTGGCACTTCACGACCTTGCAGGTACTCCGGCAAGGTCGACTTGTCCCCCAGCTTGCCCACCGCCACGGCGGCATGCAGTGCATAACCTTCCGGGATTTTCAGTTCTTTGCGGGTCAGTTCCTGATCGAAGCCGGCCATGCCGTGGGTGTGATAACCGCTGAGGCTGGCTTGCAGCGCCAGGTGGCCCCAGGCCGAACCGGTGTCGAAGGTGTGCCACAGCGCTGGGGTTTCTTCGCTGGCGCCGGGGGCGGTGAAGTCGGTCTTCGAGGCGATGATCACCAGCGCCGAGGCGTGTTGCGCCCAGCCACGGTTGAATTCATTGAGCAGGCCGAGGAAACGTTCCCAGTTCGGCGTGTCGCGGCGCGCGTAGAGAAACCGCCATGGCTGCGAGTTGTAGGCCGACGGCGCCCAGCGCGCGGCTTCGAAGAAGCTCAGCAGGGTTTCTTGCGGGATGCTCTCGCCGGTAAAGGCGCGGGGCGACCAGCGGTCGGTGAACTGGGTGTGGATCGGGTAATCGGCAACACGTGTCATGGGCGGTTCCTGAGGGTCAATTCGGCGTTCAAAGCTACTGCGCGGCCACTAGACTGACAAGTGTTGTTACACCGCCAGTCGTAAGCGCTTGGTTCCCGGGGGCTTGGGCACTAGACTGGCGGCCTTTTCACCTACCGATACTGATGTAGAGCCATGGCCGCCAAAGTCGAACCTTTCTGGATACGCAAAACCCTTGAACACCTCGATCAGGAGGAGTGGGAGTCGTTGTGCGACGGCTGTGGCCTGTGCTGCCTGCAAAAGCTTGAGGATGAAGACGACAACAGCGTCTATTACACGCGCATCGCCTGCAAACTGCTCGACCTGAAAACCTGCCAGTGCACGGACTACCCCAACCGCCGCGACTCGGTGCCCGATTGCATCCAGCTCACGCCCGGCCAGGCAGACCAGTTCAAATGGCTGCCGCCAACCTGCGGCTACCGCCTGGTCAGCGAGCGCAAGGACCTGCCGCTGTGGCACCACCTGGTCTGTGGCGACCGCGACGCGGTGCACCACGAACGTATTTCCCAGTCCGGGCGCATGCTCGCCGAAGGCAGCGTGCCCGAAGACGACTGGGAGGATTACCTGATCTTCCGCGCAGGCTGATAAAGGAGTCGCCATGACGATCGCAGTCAAGCTGGCCGCCACCCTGGTGTTGCTGGCGCTGAGCGGGCCGGGCTGGTGCGCGAAGAAAGTCGATCTGGATTATCACGTCAAGTTGCTGCCCCAGAGCGATCAGGCCGAAGTGCGGGTGAGCCTGTCCCAGGGTTCGGCGGTGCGCAGCCTGGACTTTGACCTGGGCCACGACGGCGACTACAGCGACTTCAAGGCCGACGGCCAGTGGCAGGTCAACGACAGCCGTGGCCTGTGGCAACCCAGCGCCGACAAGGCCAGCCTGACCTACCGCGTACGCCTCACCCACGCGCGTAAGGCAGGCCTCTACGAAGCGCGCATGACGCCGAGTTGGGCGCTGTTTCGCGGCGAAGACCTGGTGCCCACCGCGCGGCTCGACCAGCAGGACGGCGTCGAGCTGGTGTCGCGGCTGGTGTTCGAATTGCCCGCCGGCTGGAAAAGCATCGAGACGGCCTGGCCGCGCATTGGCAAAAACAAGTTCCGCATCGACAACGTCTCACGCCTGTTCGACCGGCCCACCGGCTGGATGCTCGCCGGCACCCTCGGCAGCCGCCGCGTGCGCCTGGGCGAAACCGAAGTCACCGTGGCCTCGCCCAAGGGCCAGGCCATGCGCCGCATGGATGTGCTGACGCTGCTGACCTTCGTCTGGCCGCAGGTGGAGGCCGCGTTCCCACGGCATCCGGCCAAGTTGCTGATCGTCGGTGCCAGCGACCCGATGCGCCGGGGGGCGTTTTCGGCGCGCGACTCGATCTACCTCAACAGCCGCACGCCGCTGATCAGCGAAAACGGCAGCAGCCCGTTGATCCGTGAAGTGGTGCAGGCGATTGGGCGCTTCAACGATCACGACACCAGCGACTGGATCAGCGAAGGCCTGGCGGAGTATTACGCCATCGAGCTGGTGCGGCGTGCGGGTGGGATTACCGATGAGCGCTATCAGGCGCTCCAGGCGCGGTTGACCAAGGAAGGCAAGGACGTGACCACCCTGCGCGGCGAACACGTCAGCGGCGCCACGGTGTCGCGGGCGGTGGTGGTGTTGCAGGAGCTGGATCGCGAGATTCGCGTGAAGACCCACAACAAGCGCTCGCTGGATGACTTGGTGCAGGCGGTGATGCGGGCCAATAGCATCACGACGGCGGAGTTTGTGCAGCTCGCAGAAAGCGTGATCGGCGAAGGGTCGGTGGTGCTGGATACCAAGTTATTGCACTGATCTCAGGGCCTGCACAAGCCCAATGTGGGAGCGGGCTTGAACTGGTCCAGTAATTTCGGACATTCTTTTCGGTTCTCACGCTGCTAGCTTTTCCGCCGCTATCGGTGAGTGATAACCGTTGTAGCTGTGGCGCCTTACGCTGTTGTATCGCGCCACATAT
>NZ_JAFLWU010000018.1:0-133500 GCF_017316265.1 Pseudomonas sp. Marseille-Q1929 | reverse complement strand
GTTAAACACGCTGGCCGGAATTCGGCATGGATTTGGGGGGTAAACCGGCAGGGATGCCGGTTTAGCCGCCCCGCGCCATGGATGGCGCGTGGCGGCGGCCCCCCAAATCCATGTCGGATTACGGGCATGCCGAGCCTAGGCGAGGCACCGAGTGTTGGGGCAAGAGCGTTTTGCTTACTTTTGCGCTCTTCAAAAGTGAGCCGCCGTAAGGGCGGAACCAATATCAGCCGTTACCCAAATAATGGATATACACACCGAAAAACCACCATCAAGCCGCCGAAAGCGTCACCCAATACCCACTCAAATGCCCCCTGACAACCACCGGATAAGTCCCCACCAACATATTCAACGCACGCTGCGTATCACCAACCGGAAACGCCCCAGAAATAAGCAAATCCGCAATCCCCGGATCACACCGCACAAACCCCCGCCGATACCGCGCTAGCTCCGCCACAAAGTCCGCCAGGCGCATCTTGTCCGCCATCAACATCCCTTGCGTCCAAGCCCCAACATTCCGGTCAACAACCTCAACCCCACCAAACGTCTGCGCAGAAAAATCCGTACGCTGCCCCGCATTAACCACCAACGGCGCACCCTGGCGATTCTCAGCCAACACCACTTTCACCGCCCCCTCAAGCACCGCCAGATAAGTCCGCGAGCCCAGTTCGCGCACGGTAAAGCGCGTCCCCAACGCCTGCATATGCCCCTGGCGCGTACTCACCAGAAACGGCCGCGCAGCATCCGCAGCGGTCTGCACCAGAATCTCACCTTCACGCAGGTGCACCAGCCGCTGCTGGCTGTCAAAACGCACGTCAATCGCCGTATCAGTGTTAAGTGTGATGCGCGAACCATCGGCCAAAACCAGCTCACGACGCTCGCCGACATGGGTGCGGTAATCCGCCGTCCACTGCTGCGACTGCGCCAGCTTCCAACCGCCCCAGCCGACCGGCATCACTGCCAGCAACAACGCCAGCTTGCCCAGCGCCGCGCGGCGTTCAGGATGACTTGGACGATCCAGCGCCGACATCGCCAAGGCCGGCGGCAAACCGCCGAGCTTGCTTTGCAGCAACTGCGCCCGGGCCCAGGCGCGGTCGCGTTCGGGGCTGCTGACCTTCCAGCGCTCCCATTCGGCGCGTTCGTTGGCGCTCAGGTCGCTTTCGCTCAGGCGCATCAACCATTCGGCGGCTTCTTCGAGGACGTCAGCGGGCAGCGGCGGTTCTTTGCGCAGGCTGAGCATTCATTCCACCAGCATCAGGCACTGCACAAACGCCTGTTTCATGTAGCGTTTGACGGTGATCAGCGACACGCCCAACTGCACGGCGATGTCGTCGTACTTGAGGCCGTTGAGCTGCGACAGCAGGAACGCGCGCTTGACCAGCGGCGGCAGCGCGTCGAGCATCGCGTCGATTTCGTGCAGGGTCTCCAGCACCATGAAATGGGTTTCGGCCGACGGCGCTTCTTGCAGCGGCGCACTGGCCAGGGCTTCCAGGTAGGCGCGTTCCAGCGCCTTGCGCTGGTACCAATTGACCAGGATGCCCTTGGCCACGCAGGTCAGGTAGGCCCGTGGCTGGTCGATCACCGTGACCTGGGAAGCGAGGATGCGGGTGAAGGTGTCCTGGGCCAGGTCCGCCGCATCCATGGCATTGCCGAGTTTGCGTTTGAGCGTGGCGTACAGCCAGCCGTGATGGCCGCTGTACAGCGCCTCGATTGCGCGCAGGTGCTGGGTGTTATCGGCTTCGAGGATTTCGCTCATGACGCGCAACCGTGCAATTGAGAAGTATTCCCAATGCTAAGGGACAACCCTGCGTGAACGCAACGCGAGAATCGCAAGCAGCGCCAGCACGTAGGCCACGCAGACGAACAGGTAGGTGTACGCCAGCCCATACACCTGGCTGAGCAGGCCCCCGAGCGAGATGCCGGCAATCGAGGCGAATTGCGCCGTGCCCTGGGCGATCCCCAGCACGTGGCCCTGGCTTGCGCTGTCGGCGGTCTTGGAAATCAGCGCCATCAGCACCGGTGTCGTGGCGCCGAGCAACACCCCCCACACCAGATAGCCCAGGGCAAACACCAGCGGGTTGCGAGTGATACCAGCCAGGGCGGTGAGGGCGATGCACCCGAGCACCACCCAGGCGATGCGCTGCAGCGAGTCCGCTCTGGTGCGGCCTTCGAAGTGCCGCGCCCACGTGGTCGCGGACAGGATGAAACCCAGCGCGAGCAAGCCGTAGCACAGGCCGACCCAGGCGTTGCTGACGTTGAACGTGCTGCTCACATACAGCGCGAACGAGGTCTGCGGCAGCAGTCGCGCCAACAGCAGGATGCCCATCACCGCCAACAGCGGCAGCAGCGCCGAACCGCGCCACACCGCGGCGCTGGACGCGGTCGCGGTTTTCTTCTGCGGGGGCACATCGGGCAAGGTCAACGTGGCAATCGCCGTGCACACCGCGCAGAGTGCGGCAGCGCTGAGGTTGATCCAGAAGAACGTCGCATGGTCGAGGATCAAGCCGCCGAGCACCGCGCCCAGCAGCGAGCCGACGTTGGTGGAAATCTGCAACAGCGCAAACAGGCGTGCGCGCCGCGCCGGCGCTTCGATGCTCACCCCATATGCCTGGGCCGGGGCGATATAGCCGGCGCATGCGCCCTGCAAAAAACGCAGCAGCAGGATCGCCCAGATGTCGCTGACCAGCGCCAACGCCAACTGGGTCAGGGTCAGGCCGACCAAGGCGCGGATCATCATCAGCTTGTGCCCATGACGATCACCGATACGCCCCCAGAATGCGCTGGTCAGCAGGATGCCAAGCATCGGCCCGACGTACACGGCGATGCTGGCGAAACTGAACAGCGCATCGGAGTCGGTCAACCCGCGCAGATGCACCGGCCAGAACGGCCCGCTCATTTCCATCGCGCCCATGGACACGAGCTGGATCGCGAACAGCAGGGAAATCAGGACGCGGGTCGGTGGCATGGCTCAGTCTCGGTTTTCAAAAAATTCACAGGGGGCTGATACTTTTTCGCCGGTCGGCTGGCATCAGGAGTAATTCTCATTCGATGCAAGGACTTTGACGTCATGCCCGTTGCCAGCCGGTTAACATTTGCCATCCGTACTGCCCTGTTGTTGGCCGCCGCCAGCGGCAACGCCTGGGCCGCCACCGCCGAGTCGCACGACGACAGCGCGCAGAGCCTGACCCTTGACGCGACGAACGTCAACGCCGTCTACAGCGGCCCCACGACCTTGCCCGAGGTGTTCGCCGGTGGCCAGGTCGCCCGTGGCGCGCGCCTGGGCATGTTGGGCAACAAGGACGTGATGGACACCCCGTTCAGCGTCACCAGCTACACCGCCAAGACCCTCGCCGACCTGCAAACCGTGACCGTCGCCGATGCGTTGGAGCGTGACCCTTCGGTGCGTTCCACCGGGCAAGCGGGCGGTATTGTCGACTCGTTTTTCGTGCGCGGTTTCGCGATTGGCGAGGGCAACCTCGGTGAGTTGGCGTTCGACGGCGTGTACGGCGTGGCGCCCAACTACCGCGCGTTCACCGAGTACGCCGAGCGCATCGAAGTGCTCAAGGGCCCGGGTGCGCTGGTCTACGGCATCTCGCCCAACAGCGGCGTGGGCGGGGTGATCAATATCGTGCCCAAGCGCCCGCTGGATGAGGATTTGACGCGCTTTACCGGCAGCTATGCGTCCGACAGCCAGGTCGGCGGCCACCTTGATATCAGCCGCCGTTTCGGTGATGAAAACCAGTTTGGCGTGCGCTTCAACGGCAGCCTGCAGGGCGGCGACACGGCCGTGGACAACCAGAGCCGCGACGTCGGCATCGGTGCCATCGCCCTGGATTATCGCGGCGAGCGCCTGCGTTTGAACCTTGACTACATCAGCCAGAAGGAAAGCTGGGAGGGCGCCTCGCGACCGTTCACCCTCCAACCGGGCGTGCAGGTACCGTCGGCGCCGAATGGCCGCACCAGCCTGCCGCAAAAGTGGGGCTGGTCGGACACCAAGGAGCAGTCGCTGCTGCTCGGCGGCGAATATGACCTGAACGACAACCTCACCGTGTTCGCCCATGCCGGTGGCGGGCGTTCGGATGTGAAGCGCATGTCCGACCAGGTGCCGCGCATTCTCAATGACGCCGGCGACACCAGCAACACACCGGGCTACTACAAATTCAACGTCGACCGCTCCACCGCCGATGTGGGCGCGCGCGGACTCTTTGCCACCGGCCCGGTGACGCACACCACCACGCTGATGGCGACTCGTTACACGGATGAATTGTCGCGGGGCATCAACAACGGCACGCTGATCCGTTCCAACATCTACCACCCGGTGGACACGCCCAAGCAGTACATCAACACGCCGAAAGTGCTGCGCATTTCCGAAACGGAGCTGTCTGGCATCGCGTTGACCGACACCCTGGGCTTCCTCGACGACCGCATCCAACTGACCCTCGGCATGCGCCACCAAGCCATCGAGTCACGCAACTACAACGCCGCCGGCGGCGTCAGCGCGCGGTATGACGCCAGCGCCAACACGCCGTTGCTCGGTGTGGTGGTCAAGCCGTGGGAGGACGTGTCGCTGTACTACAACTATGTCGAGGGCTTGAGCAAAGGCGACGCGGCACCGGGCACGGCGAGCAATGCCGGGGAGACCTTCGCGCCCTACGAGTCCAAGCAGCATGAGCTTGGCGTGAAGTACGAACACGGCACCTTCATGACCACGGTGGCGTTGTTCCAGATCGAAAAACCCAGCGGCGAAACCGGGGCCAACGGCGTGTATTCGGTGCAGGCCGAACAGCGCAACCGGGGTGTCGAGCTGAGCATGTTTGGCGAAGTGGCCCCCGGCACCCGCCTGATGGGCGGCGTGACCTTCCTCGACGGCGAGCTGACCAAGTCCGCCACCGCCGCCAACCGTGGCAACAAACCGGTGGGCGTGCCGGATATCCAGGCCAACCTCTGGGCCGAGTGGGACACCCCGGGGCTGGAAGGCTTTACCCTCACCGGCGGCGCGATCTATACCGACCGCCAGTTCGTCGACCAGGCCAATACCCAGCAGTTGGACTCATGGACGCGCATCGATGCCGGCGCGCGTTATGCGACGAAGATCGACGGGCGGCCCACCACCTTCCGCGCCACGGTGCAGAACGTGTTTGATCGCGAATACTGGTCGGGCGTGGCCTCGTACGGCGCGTTTTCGCCGGGCTATCCGCGCACGTTGCAGTTGTCGGCCAGCGTGGATTTCTAGCGCACGGATGTCGATATCAGACGCATTCATGCCGCACCCAGGCTATTTTCGGTCCAGCCGGCCCGCGTAAGGTGACTCATCATTAAGAAATGATGATCGCCTGACTCTTCAGTCAGTACGCCTTACGTCGATCACCGAGAATAAAAACAACGATGAATAGCCTGAACACCAAGGATTCCAACGGCCAGTTGGCGCAGGGCTTCAAGCCGCGCCACGTCACCATGCTCTCCATCGCCGGGATTATCGGCGCGGGGTTGTTTGTCGGTTCCGGGCACGCGATTGCGGCGGCGGGGCCGGCGGTGATGCTGGCTTATCTGTTTTCCGGGCTGCTGGTGGTGCTGGTCATGCGCATGCTCGGCGAGATGGCGGTGGCCAACCCGGACACCGGCTCGTTCTCGACCTATGCCGACCAGGCCATCGGCCGCTGGGCCGGCTTCACCATCGGCTGGTTGTACTGGTGGTTCTGGGTGTTGGTGATCCCCATCGAAGCCCTGGCCGCCGGGCATATCCTCAACCAGTGGTTCCCGCAGATCGACGCTTGGCTCTTTGCCTTGTTGTCGATCTTTTTGTTGGTGGTGACCAATCTGTTCAGCGTGTCCAAATACGGTGAGTTCGAGTTCTGGTTTGCCATGGCCAAGGTGGTGGCGATCATCGGTTTCATTGGCTTGGGCTTTGCCGTGTTGATGGGCTGGATTCCCGAGCGCGAGGCCAGCGGGCTCAGTACCTTGATGGCGGAACACGGCGGTTTTGCGCCGAATGGGCTGTCGGCGGTGGTCGGCGCGTTCATTACCATCATGTTCAGTTTTATCGGCACCGAAGCCGTGACCATCGCCGCCGCCGAGTCGAGCAACCCGGCGCAAAATATCGCACGGGCGACCCGTTCGGTGATGTGGCGCATCGGCGTGTTCTACGTGTTGTCGATCTTCGTGGTGATCTCCGTGGTGCCGTGGGATGACCCGCTGCTGGCCTCGGTGGGCTCCTATCAGCGCGCCCTGGAACTGATGAACATTCCCCATGCCAAGCTGCTGGTGGATATCGTGGTGTTGATCGCCGTGGCCAGTTGCATGAACTCCTCGATCTACATCGCCTCGCGCATGCTGTTTTCCCTGGGCAAGCGCGGTGATGCGCCCGCCCTGATGAAAAAGACCTCGGCCGCCAGCGTGCCACGGGGTGCGGTGATCGCCAGTACGGTACTGGGGGCGGGCGTGACCTTGCTCAGCTACTTTATGCCGGCGGGGTTGTTCCAGTTTCTGCTCGCAAGCTCCGGCGCGATTGCCTTGCTGGTGTACCTGGTGATTGCCGTGTCGCAACTGCGCATGCGCAAGGTGTTGTTGCGCCGCAACGTCACGTTGACGTTCAAGATGTGGCTGTTTCCCTGGCTGACCTGGCTGGTCATCGCGTTCATCTGTGGTGCACTGACGGTGATGCTGGTCACGCCCGCGCACCGCTTCGAGGTGTCATCCACCCTCGTGCTGGCCTTGCTGATCGCCCTGGTCGGCTTGATCACCGCGCGGCATCCCGAACCTCAAGCACAGGCCGTAGCCGCAGCTACCCAGCCATGACCGCGCGGCCGATCAACAGCCTGGTGTTTTTGCTGTTGGACCAGTTCACGCTGATCTCATTGGCGTCGGCCCTGGAGCCGCTGCGCATGGCCAACCAGCTGGCCGGCCAGGAGCTGTACCGCTGGCACACGGCGAGCCTGGATGGCAACCCGGTGTGGGCGAGCGACGGTGTGCCCATCACCCCGGACGGTTCTATCAGTAGCGTGCCGGTGGCGGACAGCGTGATCGTGTGCGGCGGTATCGGTATCCAAGGCACCGTGACCGGCGAGTTGGTCAAGTGGCTGCGCACCCAGGCGCGTTATTCGAAACGCCTCGGCGGTATCTGCACCGGCAGTTGGGTGCTGGCGCGGGCCGGCTTGCTCGATGGTTATGAATGCAGCGTGCACTGGGAATGGCTGGCCGCCATGCAGGAAGCCTTCCCACGGGTGACACTCAGCACCAGCCTGTTCACCCTCGACCGCGACCGCCTCACCAGCTCCGGCGGCACCGCGCCGCTGGACATGATGCTGCACCTGATCGGCCGCGATCACGGGCATGAACTGTCCGCCGCGATTTCGGACATGTTTGTCTACGAGCGCATCCGCAACGAGCAGGATCACCAGCGCGTACCCCTCAAGCATATGTTGGGCACGCAGCAACCCAAGTTGCAGGACATCGTCGCGTTGATGGAGGCCAACCTGGAAGAGCCGATCAACCTCGATGAACTGGCCGCCTACGTAGCGTTGTCGCGGCGCCAGCTGGAGCGGATGTTCCAGAAATACCTGCACTGTTCGCCCTCGCGCTACTACCTCAGGCTCAGGCTGATTCGTGCGCGGCAGCTGCTCAAGCAGACGCCGATTTCCATCGTCGAACTGGCCGTGCTCTGTGGGTTTGTGTCCACGCCGCACTTCTCCAAATGCTACCGCGAATACTTCGGCGTGCCGCCCAGCGACGAGCGCTCGGCCACCGACAGTGAGCGCTCCATCGTGGTCAAGCCGATCATTCACTCCGCGCCCGCGCCCATGCCGATCAACGTGCTGGAGCAGGCGCGGGGCGAGTCGACGTTTGCCAGTATCAAGAACCTGCGTCCGGGCGGGCGCACAGACTGATGGCTCAGTACTTCCAGCTCACCGACGCCGTCACATTGCGTGGCGCGCCGTAGTTGGTGGAGCCCGCAGCCTGGTACAGCGACAGCAGGTACTTCTGGTCGGTGACGTTGTTCAGGTTCAGCGCCGTGCTCCAGTGGTCGTCGAAGTCGTAGCTGGCCATCAGGTCTACCAGGGCGTAGGCGCTTTGCTGCACGCGGCTGTTGCTGTCGACCTGGGTTGAGCTTTGCCATTGCACGCGGCTGCCGATCTTGGCGTGGGGCAGGCCGGGCAGGCGGTAGGTCAAGCTGCCGCGCACGCTGTGGCTGGGCACGTATTGGCGGGCCTTGTCGCCGTGGTTGTCTTCGATGTGCACGTAGGTGTAGCCGCCGGCCAGCGTCAGGCCGGGCAGGGCTTCGCCGTTGGCTTGCAGTTCGACGCCACGGCTTTTGTAGTCGACGCCGCGATACACGTACTGGCCGCCGACGATTTGCCCGGTGGCTTCGGCGACGTTTTGTTGTTCGGTCTTGAACAGGGCAGCGGTGACGCCCAGGCGTTCGTCGAGCAGGCGGCCCTTCACACCGACTTCCATGCTTTTGCCTTCCAGCGGCTCGATGATGCCGCCGGCGGTGCTGCGCAGGTATTGCGGTTTGAAGATTTCGGTCCAACTGGTGTACAGGCTCCACTGCGGGTTCAGGTCGTAGACCAGGCCGGTGTAGGGCGTGACTTTGCCGTGCACCCGCGTGTTGTGCGGCGAGCCGTAGCCCATGCCGTCGCCATCGGCGCTGAGCATGCGCGCACCGGCGATCCAGTGCAGGTCGTCGGTGAGGCTGAAGCGTGCGCCGGCGAACAGGCTTTTCTGGCGGTCGGTGAACAGTTGGGTGTTGAGGTCGTCGGTGTAGTTCATCGCCGGTTCCACCACGTTGCCGGCCAGCACGTCGGCGAGGCTTTCCACTTGGCTGCCCGACGCGCTGTTGTAGTGGCCGCGCTCGCGGTGGTGCAGGCGCCCGTAGTTGGCGCCGAGGGTCAGTTCATGTTCGCGGCCGAGGAAATTGAACGGGCCGGACAGCTGGCCTTCGGCGGCGACCTGGTGCTCGGTGCTCTTGGTGCGGTTGATGTAGGCGATCACGCTGTCGGCGGTCAGCGGAATGGCGTAGAGCATTTTCGTGTCGGAGTGCTGGCTCATCCCGGAGACGGTGAGGGTGCTGGTCCAGCCGTTGTCGAAGGCGTGGGTCAGCTCGGCGAAGGCGCGTTGGGTCTGGATGTTCCAGTAGGTCCACGGCTGGCCGACGCTGGCGCTGCGGTCGCTATAGTGGATGCGGTTGCCGGCGTAGTCGGCGATGGGCAGGCCGCCCCAGGTGCTGCCGTTGGAGTAGCTGTCCTGCTGGGAAAAACCGACGGTCAGGGTGTCGGCGTCGGACAGGTCGAAGGCCAGCAAACCGGCGGTCACGTTGACTTCGTGGCTGTACTGGTCGAGGTACGAATTGCCCTTGTCGTGGGAGGTGATAAAGCGCCCGCGCACGTTGCCGCTGTCGGTCAGCGGGCCGGACACGTCCAGGCCCAGGCGGCGGTTGTCCCAGGATCCGGCGCTGGCGTCGATCTTGGCCTGGAAGGTGTCGGTGGGGCGCTTGCGCACCAGGTTGACGGTGGCCGAGGGGTCGCCCGCGCCGCTCATCAAGCCATTGGCGCCGTGCAGTACATCGACCTGTTCGAATTCGGTCATGTCCTGTTCGCCCACCAGCACACCGCCGGAGAACGGCAGGCCCATGCCGTCGAATTCGAAGTTTTCGATCTTGAACCCGCGGGACGTGAAGGCGGTGCGGTCGGTTTCAAACTGTTCGACGGTGACTGAGGGCGCGCTGCGCAGCGCTTCCTTCACGCTGTTGAGCTTGAAGTCGTCCAGTTGCTCACGCGTCACCACGGTGATGGCTTGTGGGGTTTGCTTGTCGGTCAGGCCCAGGCGCGTGGTGGTGGACTTTGGTTTGCCCAGATAACCGACACTTGGGCTGCCGTCTTCCCCGGCGTAGTCCTGGATGTGGATCGCGGGCAAGGTCATGTTGTCGGCCTGGCGCGGCACCGGTACCAGGTACACCGTGACCGCATCGGTGCGGGCAAAGCTGTAGCCGCTGCCCTTGAGCAGTTCGGCCAGGGCCTGTTCCGGCGCGTACACACCCACCACCGCCGAGCTGCGCAGGGCGCCGTCGAGGTTGCCGTCGAGCAGCACGTTCTGCCCGGATTGCTGGCTGAAGACCAGCAAGGCCTGGCGCAGTTGCTGGGCCGGGATGTTCAGCGCCAGTGTGTCCACCGACGTGCTGGCTGCCGTGGCCGCATAGGCCGGGACTGCTACCATGAGCAGGCTGCAGGCGAGGGCGGCGGCGCGCCAGTGCACGGTGGGTTGGGGTTGCTTTGCCATTCAGGTGGTTCCCTATGAGGTCGCGCTATCAATCCCTTTACGACGGATGACGCGTGGCGATACCTGATGGCGATGTGAATTATTTGCGATTAGGCCGGTTGAATCAGGGTGACCAGGTCGGTGTAGTGGGTCACGCGCACGGCCAGGGCCTTTGCCAATACGTCGAGCATCTGCTCGGGACGGTTGAGGTTGAGGATCAGGCTGACACGGCGCGCGGCCAGTTGCGGGTCGGGGATGAAGATCTTGCCTGCACGCCAGTGCTGTAATTGGTTGACCACGCTGAGCAGCGGCGTGTCGAAGAACACCAGGCGGCCGTTGCGCCAGGCGAGCACCTGCTCCAGCTCGGCGCGTTGGATGGCGCCGGTGTGGGTGGCACTGAAACGCAGGGACAGGCCTTCGCCCAGGTCGGTCTGCTGGTTGGGTGTTATCACCCGCACCGTGTGCCGGCTCACGCTCAGCAGCGCGCTGGCGCCGTCGCACGCCAGGCAGAACTCAGCGTCACTGGCCAACACTCGGCCCGCCTGGGTTTGCACGACAAACTCGGCGGCCTTGGGCTGCACCTGGAAAAACGCCTCGCCCTGCAACAGCTCCACCGCGCGCCGCGTGGCGGAAAAATCCAGGTTCAGCGCGCTATTGCCTGCCAGCTCAACGCTGGAACCATCCGGCAGTTGCACCGTGCGCCGCTCGCCCACGGCGGTGCGCACGTCGGCAAACGGTGCGCCGATGCCCTTGAACCACAGGGTGCCAGCGCTGGCCGCCACCACCACAACACTGGCCGCCGCTCCCAGCCCGACAAAGCGCCGCCGGGACAGCTGGGGGGCGTGCATCTTCGGCGGCGCCAACACGGCGGTCGCTGCCCACAACTGCTCCAGGCGGGCGTACGCCTGGGCATTGCGCGGGTCGGCGGCGAGCCAGTGGGCCAGTGCCTCGCGCTCGGCCGGGGTCGGCGTGCCGGCCTGGACCAGGGCAAACCACTCGCTGGCCTGGTGACTGGCGTCATCCGGGCGGGCGGGGGTGGGGACGAGGCGCGGCGGTTCAACACTCATGGGTCATCAATTCAACGAGGGCAGGGCAGGCGGCGCAGTATAAGTGAAGGGGCTCACTCGGGCATGCCCAGCTTCAACAAATCCAGGGCGCGCACCATGCGGCTGTAGGCGGTTTTCGGCGAGATGCCAAGGCGTTCGCCGATCTGCACGTAGGTCAGGCCTTCGACGCGCACCAGCAGGAATATTTCGCGGCAGGGCGCGGGCATGTTCTGGATCACGTCGTTGAGGGTGGCCAGTTGCTGATGAGCGATGGCGGCTTGCTCCAGCGTCGGGCTGGGTTGTTCCAGCGCGCCGGGTGCCTGTTGGTCCAGTGGCTCGCCCTTGCGGTGTTCCTGGCGGCGAGTGTGGTCGATGAACAGGTTGCGCGCGGCCGAGAACAGGTAGGCGCGGAAATTATCGATGCGCGTGCGGCCCATCTGTTCCGACAAGCGGATGAACGCGTCCTGCGTCAGGTCGGCTGCGGTTTCCTTGCAGCGTAAACGGCGGTCCAGGTAAGCCTGGATTTCGCCGCGATGGGCGAGGTACAACGCCTTGAGATCTGAGCCGGACATAACGCCACCTGACAGCCATGGGAGCAAGCGCGGCGGAATATAACAAACGAGAATGATTGTTAATAGCGGCGCGAGGGTTTTTTCGCCATCGCGCCGTGGGCTCAGTGTAGAGAGGCTGTTAGATCGCTTGCGGTTTGAAGTCGCTGGCGGCGACCGGCATCACGCCTTGCATCAGCGCGACGGATTTTTCCAGGCCTTCGAGGCTATTGAGCAGCACGTCTTCATGTTCGATGGACAACCAGCCGTCGTAGCCGGCCATTTTCAGGCGGTAGCAGAACTGGCGCCACCACTGTTCGCCATGGCCGAAACCGAGGGTGATATAGGACCAACTGCGCGCCGACACGTCCATCAGCGAGCCGTTTTCCAGCAGCGAATCCACCGCCTGCACGGGCGCGTTGAGCAGCGTGTCCTTGGCGTGCACGTGGTACAGCGCTTCGCCGAGGGCGTCGGCAGCGGCCAGTGGATCGGCGCCCATCCAGAACAGGTGCGACGGGTCGAGGTTGGCGCCGATCACCGGGCCGATGGCGTCGCGCAGCTTGAGCAGCGAGCGCACGTTGTACACGCACTGGTTGCCGTGCAATTCGAGGGCAATGCGCTCCACGCCATGGGCCTTGGCCAGGTCGGCGATTTCGCTCCAGAACGGCAGCAGGCGTTCTTCCCATTGGTAGCGCAGCATGGTTTGCGTCTCGGGTGGCCACGAGGCGACGACCCAGTTGGGCATGCGATCGCCAGCCTGGCCTTCGGGCAGTCCGGACATGGTGCACACGGTCTTGATCCCCAGCTCACCGGCCAGGCGGATCGTGTCCTTGAGGCACTGCGCCTGTTCCGGTTGGGTCGGGTGCAGCGGGTTGCCGTTGGCGTTGAGGGCAATGATTTCCAGGTTGTGCTGTTCGAAACTGCGGGTGAAATCGCGGCGTGCGGCGTTGCTCTCGAGCATCTGCTGCAGGTTGAAATGCGGCGCGGTGGACCAGCCCCCGGTGTTCACTTCCAGGCCCGACAAGCCCATGCGTTCAGCGTGCTTGAGCACATCGCCCAACGGCAGGTTGCCGAGGGTATCGGTGACAAATCCCAGTTTCATCGCGAAGCTCCTGACAGGTGTTGTGGTTGTTATGGGGCGATTATTCGCAGCGGCTCGCCTGCGTTCAAGCACGAGCAAGGGCTAAAACTGATGGAAAACCCATCAAGTTGAGCTGCACAAAAAACTCTTCAAATAGGGCGCTACGGTTTATAAATGATGGTATTCACATCATTGAGGACGGGTCCGCCATGTCTCAGCAAACCCCTGTGCAATTCTGGAAGGGCCCCACGGTGGAGCAGATCGCCAGGGTCGCCCGGGTCGGCGTCGCCACCGTGGACCGTGTGCTCAACCACCGTGCCGGGGTGCGCGAACAGACGCGGCTCAAAGTACTGGCGGCGCTGGACAAGCTCAGGCAAGACCTGGCCAACGGCACGGCCACCCTGCATATCAAGCTGTTCTGCGACTCGGGGGAAACCTTCAACACGACGCTGGCCGAGGCACAGGCGACGGTGAACAGCTCAACCCCCGGCGTGGTGGTTGACGGT
The DNA here is from genome assembly GCF_017316265.1 of Pseudomonas sp. Marseille-Q1929. Taxonomy (NCBI): domain Bacteria; kingdom Pseudomonadati; phylum Pseudomonadota; class Gammaproteobacteria; order Pseudomonadales; family Pseudomonadaceae; genus Pseudomonas; species Pseudomonas sp. Marseille-Q1929. The sequence continues at coordinate 120,071 of NZ_JAFLWU010000018.1, read as the reverse complement.
CACTACGTGACGAGCGACAGCGTCGACCCCGCGGCTTTCGCCGATCGTGTGCAGGCCGATGGCGCCACCGCCGACGGAGTGATTGTGGTCTGCCGTGAACACCCGGCGATCAACCGTGCCGTGCGCGCCTTGTGTCGCCGGGCCATCCCCGTGGTCTGCCTCACCACCGACTTGCCCAACTCCGGGCGCAGCGCCTACGTGGGCAACGACCAATACGCCGCCGGCAGCGTCGCCGGGTTGCTGATCGGCAACGCGCTGGCGCGGCAGAAGGCGAAGATCCTGCTGGTCACCAGCATGGCGTTCCGCTGCCAGCAGGAGCGTGAGATGGGCTTTCGGCGGGTACTGCGCGCGGAGTTCCCGCACCTGAAGATCGATGAGCGGATGGTGTCTGACGACCGCCCGCAGACCACTGCCGAGCAGTTGATGCGTTACTTCTCCAAACACGACTACCCGGCGGCAATCTACAACGTCGCCGGGGCCAACCGTGGCGTGGCGCAGGCCATCGGCACCATCCCCGGCGAACAGCGGCCGGTGTTTGTCGGGCACGAGTTGACCGGGCATACCCGCGCGATGCTCGAAACCGGAGTGATGGACTATGTGCTGTCCCACGACTTTATCGGCGAGGTAGCGGCAGCGGTGCGCTGGATTCGCGGGGCGCGGGAGGGCGCGCGGGCCGCACCGGCGTTCACCCGGGTGCTGGTGCATACGCGCTACAACTGTGATTGACGATAAAGACGTAAAAGTCCAGTATGGAATTATAAGTACAAAATAAAGGTTGCAGCGTTTTCTTCTCTCTTGCCAAACCAACAACAACCCGCGAGAACCTCATCATGAAGAAACTCCCCCTCATCACCGCCCTGGCCTTGGGCCTGTTCGCTTCCAGCCACCTGCTGGCAGCCGAGAAAACCCTGCGTATCGGCATCGAGGCGGCTTACCCGCCGTTTGCGTCCAAGACGGAAAAAGGCGAGATCGTCGGTTTCGACTACGACATCGGCAATGCCCTGTGTGCGCAGATGAAGGTCAAGTGTGTGTGGGTCGAAGGTGAGTTCGACGGTCTGATTCCTTCCCTCAAGGTGAAGAAAATCGACCTGGCCCTGTCGTCCATGACCATCAACGAAGACCGCAAGAAGTCGGTGGATTTCACTCACAAGTACTACTTCACGTCCTCGCGCCTGGTGATGAAGGACGGCGCCGTGGTGGATGACCAATACGCCAGCCTCAAGGGCAAGACCGTCGGCGTGCAGCGCGCGACCACCACCGACCGCTATGCCACCGAGGTGTTTGAACCCAAGGGCATCAGCGTCAAGCGCTACAGCAATAACGAAGAAATCTACATGGACCTGGCAGCGGGGCGCCTGGATGCGATCTTTGCCGACACCATCCCGCTCAATGACTTCCTGCAGATGCCACGGGGCAAGGGCTACGCGTTTGTCGGGCCGGAACTGAAGGACCCGAAATACGTGGGCGAAGGCGCGGGGATCGCGGTGCGCAAGGGTAATGGTGAGTTGGTCGCCGAGTTGAACAAGGCGATTGACGGGATTCGGGCGAGTGGTGAGTACCAGAAGATTTCGGAGCAGTATTTCAAGTCGGACATTTACGGGGATTGAGGGCGGGCATCGGTATCAAGGCAGCCTTGGTCCCTGTGGGAGCTGGCTTGCCTGCGATGCAGACAACTCGGTACATCAGGCAAACCCAGTTGATGCCATCGCAGGCAGCCAGCTCCCACAGGGAAACGCGTACGCTTCATCGATCAGGTCGGCTGTCAGGCCGCCGCGCTTTTGATTTTGATCTTAGGCGCCCCGTCAAACACGCTGGCCGGAATTCGGCATGGATTTGGGGGGTAAACCGGCAGGGATGCCGGTTTAGCCGCCCCGCGCCATGGATGGCGCGTGGCGGCGGCCCCCCAAATCCATGTCGGATTACGGGCACACCGAGCCTAGGCGAGGTGCCGAGTGTTGGGGCAAGAGCCCTTTGGTTACTTTGGGGCTTTTCCAAAGTGACCCGCCGTAAGGGCGGAACCCTAAGTGGCCGTTACCTAAAAAACGGATATGTACACCGACAAACCGCCATCGCAGGCAAGCAAGCTCCCACACAGAACAGCCGTGTACTCAAAGGCCCTTGAGTTCCTTGAGATGCTTGTAGACCGTCGCCCGCCCCATCCCCAACACATTGGCCACATAGTTCGAAGCACTCTTACCCTTGAACGCCCCCTCGGCATGCAACGCCAACACCAGCTCGCGTTTATGATCCCGAGTCAGCAGGTTCAAGCTCAACTGCCGCTCACGCATCCACGCATGCAAAAACGTATTGATGCGCTCCTGCCAATCATCGCGAAACAATGAGTCCGGCTGCGGGATCAGTTTGCTCGGCGAGAGGAACAAATCCAGCGCCGCCTTGGCGTTTTCAAACAACGAAATATTCAGGTTGATGCACAACACCGCCAGGCGCCGACCCTTGTGGTCGTGCAGCACAGTGCTCAGGCTGCGAATCTTCTGGCCATCCCAGTTGAGCTTTTCATACGGGCCGATATTTACGTCACTGACGTCATCACTGAGCATGTCCTCCAACGCCGAGTCGTCGCCAATCGCCCGTTTCGACAGGTTGTTGGCGATGTAGTCGACCTTTTGCGAGCGCAAATCGTGCAGCACCGCTTCGGCGTGGGGAAAGAACAACGTGGCGATGGCGTCGGCCATCGCGCGAAAGTTCTGCATGATCTGTTCTTGTTCAGCGCTGTTCATCAATGGGGCTCCAGGCGGGCGGGGGAGAGCATACCAGCGTCGAGGCCGAACCGCGCCAGTGGCTCCGGCAATGGCGCGCCGCGTACCAGCGCCGCGCTGGCCTGGCCCATGGCCGGTGACGTCTGGATGCCGTAGCCGCCTTGCGCGGCAACCCAGAACAGGCCGGGTACCCGGGAATCGTAGCCGGACAGCAAATCACCATCAGGGACAAAACTGCGCAGGCCGGCCCAGGTGCGGGTCGGGCGGCGGATGGTCAGGGTGGTGGCTTCTTCGATCTGGTAGATGCCCATGGCGATGTCCAGTTCTTCCGGCTGGATATCCTGGGGTTCGACCGGGTCGGCGTTGGCCGGCGAGCCGAGGAACATGCCGGCGTCGGGCTTCATGTAGAAGGACTCGTCCAGCGCCACCAGCATTGGCCAGTGATGGCTGTCCATGCCTTCGGGGCCGGCGAAGATGAACGCCGAGCGGCGCTTGGGTTGCAGGCCGATGGGCGCGGCGCCGGCCAGTGTGCCGATGTGGTCGGCCCAGGCGCCAGCGGCGTTGATGATGGTCGGCGCGGTGTAGGTTTTTTCGCCAGCCTGTACCTGCCAAATGCCTGCAGCATCACGGCTTAAACCCTGCACGGCGTGATCGGTCAGCACCTCGCCACCGTTGCGGCGGATGCCACGCAGATAGCCCTGGTGCAGCGCGTCGGTGTCGATATCGCTGGCGGTCGGGTCGTACAGCGCACCGTGGACTTTTTCCCGGCGCAGGATCGGCAGCTTCGCGCAGGCTTCGTCGGCGCTGAGCAGTTCGACCTGCGACACGGTGGCCTTGGCGCTCAAGTATTGCGCGTTCAACTCGGCGGCATCACCGATAAAGTCCACGGTCATTTCGCCCCGTGGCGTGAGCAATGGATGCTCGCAGAAACCTTCTGGCGGGTGGTCGAAAAACTCCCGGCTGGCCAGGGTCAGCGCGCGCACCTGCGGGGTGCCATAGGCAGCGGTGTACAGCGCCGCCGAACGCCCGGTGGAGTGATAACCCGGGTGGCTTTCGCGTTCCAGCACCAATACCTTGCCGTGCTGCGACAACCAGAAGCCGGTGGACGCGCCAGCAATGCCGCCGCCGATGATGATGAAGTCTGCGTGGCTCATAGCTGTCTCCAGAGGGCGTTGGCCAGGGCGATATCTTCCAGGCCCAGGCCGATGGAACGGAAGAATACATGACGGTCGTAGGACGGCCGTTGTACGTGTTCGCTGAGCAATTCGGGCAGGTCGCCGACAATGTGGCGTTTGTCCCAGCCGTGTTGTTCCGTGGCGATCAGCATTTCACCGGCCGAGCCTGGGGTGGTCTGGCGATAGTCGCAGAAAACCTGCATGGCATTGAGCGACTGCGGCGGCACTTCATGGGCGCGCGGGGCGTTGGTGCTGATGGAGGTGATCAGTGCCGGTTTGCTCAAGCGCGCAGGATCGAGCACCGGACCGGCCGATGAGGTGCACAGCAGGATCACGTCGGCGTCATCCACAGCTGCGTCGCACGTAGGCGCGATCGTCAGCCGAGGGTCAAGGCTTTTGAGGTGCGTGACGGCATCCGCTGAAGCGCCGCCCAGGCCTCGCGAAAACAGGCTGATGCTTTGCCAGTCCCTGAGGTTTTTCACGTAGTGCAGATGGGCCTGGGCCACCTTGCCACTGCCGATAATCGCCAGGCGCCGCGCGGATAACGGCGCCAACGCGTCCACCGCCAATGCCGTCGTCGCGGCAGTGCGCGCGGTGGTCAACTCGGCGGCATCGCACAACAGCAGCGGCTGACCGGTGTGCATCGACATCAACAGCGTCCAGGCCGTCACCAGTGGCCCTTGCTCACGCACGATATACGGTGAGGTCTTCACGCCATACACACCGTCTTCGGCCAGCACGCCCAGGTAGTTGATGAAGTCGCCGGCACCGTGCGGGAATTCCACCAGTTGCTGGGCCGGCTGCACCGCCTGCCCGGCGGCCAGGTCGCGGAACAGCTTGTGCAGGATCTGCGGTACGTCGACTTGGGCGAGGAGTTCGCGGGCCTGAAGCTGATTGATGACTTGCGGCTGTCTGGACATTGGATGCCTCTGGGGTGAACTTATTTGTCTATTATGGACATTTTGTTCTGCTGGGCAACTGTCCTTACACAAATCGCTCACCTCGTTGCACCGATCATCGCAAAAAGATCTAGCGACCTGTCAATACTGACAGGTCCCGGCATTTGGGCGGCGTTGTAAGTTCGCAGGACTCAGGGAGAGAACGCTATGAAACCTCTAACCTTATTCGCTGGCTTCGTCTTTGCGGCAATGTCTTCAGTGGCCTGTGCGCAACCTCTTGCATGGAATGATCCGAGTATCAGTGATGGGCCCTGCACCAATCCTCCACCTCTTGCGTACCCGGCTGCGCTGTTTAATACATTGTTAGGGTTGCCTCAGCTTTTCAGAGTCTATTTGCCTTACGGTAACCAGGCTTACTACCGGTGGGTTCATCAGAAAATGAATGGTGGTGTGCCGGCGACAACCCAGGCTCAAGTCTTGGCCACTAAACCAAGGGTGACATTTCCGTACCTGTTGGCGCTGCCTTTTTTTGGCCTGGGGAAAGTCGATGTCTATGATCAACCCCCCTTTGGCAGAGGGTATTTTCTTCAGCCCATTCCGTTAAATGCAGTCGCTACTGATTTGAAAATCAATATCGTCTATGCAAGCCCTGGGTCTGCCCCGGATAACTTTGGGGGGACGGATATTCCAACGCGGTTTATCTGGGCAGATGCCAGCGCATTGGTCGAGTGGCACTGTTTTGAAGGAGGGGTTCAAGTCGTTAATGTGCTGTCGTTGTTACCGGCGCTTACCAGTGGGCAGATTTCCTCGATTTCAGCCTTTCTGCAAAACTACGGCTTTCAACCACAGAACCTTATGACGATGCCCTATTAAAAGGCCTGGGTTCACCCGACAAATTTGAACCCCTGCGCCAGTTTCTCCTTGAGAAACCCCACCAACGCACTCACCGCTTTCGGCACATGGGGCGAATACGGCCGGATCAGGTAGATCTCATCGGCAAACGCGCCCTTGAGTGTCCAGCCCTTGAGCACCTGCACCAATTTGCCGCTGGCCAGCGCGGCGTGGGCGCTGAAGTCCGGGAGTAGGGCGATGCCCAGGTGGTTGAGGGCGGAATCGCGCAGGGCTTCGCTGTTGTTGGTGGCGAAGCTGCCGGAGATGGGCACGGTGAGGCGTTCGACGTGTTTGTTGCCGCGTTCGAAGGTCCAGGCGGGCTGGTCGGTGCCGCGTGGATAGAACAGGCAGTTGTGCGCGGACAAATCGCCGGGCTCACGGGGTGAGCCGTGACGTTGCAGGTAATCCTGGGTCGCGACCAGCACCGAGCCGGTGTCGCACAATTTCCAGGCCACATGGGTTTCCGGCACCTGGAAGCCGTGGCGCACCGCGAGGTCGTAGCCTTCGGCCGCCAGCGAACTCAAGGCGTCCGACACATCCAGTTGGATGCGCACCTGCGGGTACAGCTGCAAAAATTCCGACAGATGCGGCACCAGTTGCTGACGAGCAAATGCGACTGGTGCTGTCAGCCGTACCAGCCCGCGAATTTCCCCGACCGAGTCGCGTACCGACGAGAAGCTGCGGGCGATTTGCGCGTAGGCGCTGCGCACTTCGCGGGTCAGCGACAACCCGGCATCGGTCAAGCGCACGCTGCGTGTCGTGCGGGTGACGAGGCTTGTACCGGTGGCCTTTTCCAGGTCGGAAATGCGCTGGCTCACCGCCGACTTGCTCACCCCCAAGCGCGCGGCGGCGGCGGTGTAGGTGCCGTGCTCTTCCAGCACCGACAGCCAATGGATGTGGGTCCAGAGCCCTTCGATCTCAGCCTTTTCCATGATTGGATTGTTCGCATAGGTGGACAATAAGTTCAGGATTCTGCTCTGGTTTGGAACAAAGCGAAAGCCTATCGTGTGTCCAACGCTTATCCACCTGGGATCGACTGCCATGACAACTACAATCGAGCACTACATCAACGACCAGCGCGTGTCCCGCGATGATCGTTATCAGGACGTCTTCAACCCGGCCACCGGTGAAAAGACCGGCCGCGTCGCCCTGGCCAGCCGCCAGACCGTGGCCGAAGCGGTCGCTGCTGCCCAAGCCGCCTTCGACGGTTGGGCCGATACGCCGCCGATCCGCCGCGCGCGGGTGTTGTTCGAATACCTGCACTTGCTGCGTGCACGCAAAGACGACCTCGCGCGCATCATCGTGGCCGAGCATGGCAAGGTGTTTACCGATGCCCAGGGCGAAGTGGACCGTGGCATCGACATCCTCGAATTCGCCTGCGGCATTCCCAACCTGCTTAAAGGTGAGTATTCCGACCAGGTTTCCCGGGGCATGGACAACTGGACCCTGCGCCAGCCGCTGGGTGTTGTCGCGGGCGTGACGCCGTTCAACTTCCCGGTGATGGTACCGATGTGGATGTACCCGATTGCCATCGCGGCGGGCAACACCTTCATCCTCAAGCCAAGCCCGACAGATCCAAGCGCCTCGTTGTTCATGGCCGAACTGCTGCGTGAAGCCGGCCTGCCCAAAGGCGTGTTCAACGTGGTGCAGGGTGACAAGGAATCGGTAGATGCCCTGATCGAACACCCGGACGTCAAGGCCGTGAGCTTTGTCGGTTCCACGCCGATTGCCCAATACATCTACGAAACCGGCGCCCGCCACGGCAAGCGCGTGCAAGGCCTGGGCGGGGCGAAAAACCACATGGTGGTGATGCCCGACGCCGATATCGAAAAAACCGTGGATGCGCTGATGGGCGCGGCCTACGGCAGTGCTGGCGAACGCTGCATGGCCATCTCCGTGGCGGTGCTGGTGGGGGATGTGGGTGACAAAGTCATCGCCGCCCTGACCGAGCGCGCCAAGCAACTGCGCATCACCGACGGCCGCGATTTGAAAGCCGAGATGGGCCCGATTGTGTCCCGCGCGGCCCTGGAACGCATCAGCGGCTACATCGAACAAGGCGTGCAGGCCGGCGCCCAACTGCTGCTCGACGGGCGTGACTACGTGCCGACCGAAGCCGGCCTGGAAAATGGCTTCTGGCTGGGCGCGACGCTGTTCGACCACGTGACCCGGGAAATGAGCATCTACCGCGAAGAAATCTTCGGCCCGGTGCTGGCCTGCGTGCGCGTCAGCGACTTCGGCGAAGCCGTGAAGCTGGTCAATGATCACGAGTTCGGCAACGGCGTCAGCTGCTTTACTCGCGACGGCAACATCGCCCGCGAGTTTGCGCGGCGTATCCAGGTGGGTATGGTCGGCATCAACGTGCCGATTCCGGTGCCGATGGCGTGGCATGGCTTCGGTGGCTGGAAGAAGAGCCTGTTTGGCGACATGCATGCCTACGGCACTGAGGGTGTGCGCTTCTACACCAAGCAGAAGTCGATCATGCAGCGCTGGTCGGAGAGCATCGAGCAAGGCGCCGAATTCGCTATGCCGGTCTCCAAATAACCCCAGGTTGTAGAAGAACCAATGTGGGAGCGGGCTTGCCCGCGATAGCGGAGTGTCAGTCAACCTTTTTGGTTCTGATACACCGCAATCGCGGGCAAGCCCGCTCCCACATTTTTTTACCCGTCGCCAGCAGATGCCCCTGCGCCAGGCGCGCGGCGCTTGCCCTACTTGAAGGAACTTGGCACGCTCACCCAGCGAGCGACCACAGTCAAATCAATCAATAGGGAAATGCCACGTTGAGCTGGGTAAAATTCGGAGTATTGCTGGCCTTGCCGGGGGCACTGCTGTCAATCCTGAGCATGTATATGGTTTTCAAGGACGACAACAAACTCGAAGCCGATCTTTCCTATCAGTACGAAAGTGCGCCACGTCTATTCACTGAGCGCTTGGGGGCGATTTCTGAACACCTCAAGTACACGCGTCTATATGACGACATCAAGAATGCCGGCAACGGTGCGCTCAGCCACGAACAGATCAATAAGATCGTTGACCTCAGCCAGGCACCTTATCTGGCTCTAATCGACGCGCCGTTTGAACGAGGGCCCGACAACTACCCCGTCAGGTTGTTGATCACGCTGAAGAACACCGGCAGCAAGGTCATCAAGGAAGTCCACATCAAGCTGCCTGCCAAAGGCATCGTCCAGATCAGGGACGATTCCCGCATCGATACCCTCAAGCCGGACTTGATGAGCAGCGTGGAGATCCCGTCGATTGTGCAAAACGGCGTCTACACGCTGTGGATTTATTTCCAGGGTGATCTGGAATCGCTCAGGGACAAGGACGTACACATCGGCTACAGCGATGGCGTGGCACAGGTTCGAGTCTCTGAGGATGTCATTGGCCTCGACGCGCATATGGCCCGATACGGCGTTTTCTGGTTGGCCGTCCTGACGCTGGTTTACTTGTTGGTCGCCCTCTACATGCTGATTTCGGCTTATAAAGAAGATGAAACCAGCCCTGCGTCACGATAAATGACTTCCCGGCATGGAATGGATCCCTGCCCCCGTTCATTGGAGAACGCTTTGAAAGCAATCATGGGTATCGCCTTGTTGGGCACGTTGCTGGCCGGTTGTGCGCCGTCTTACTCGGTATGGACGAGCGGTATGAACGCGTTCGTCGGCACGCGCTTCGATGCCCATCTCTATGACGACTGCAGTCGCGGCTGTGGCGATTCCTATTGGTCACCGGTCAACAAGAACAAGGTCTATGACCAGGTTGTGAAGGAGGGCGACAGCCAGCGCTACTTCGTGACCTGGATCCGCGACTGTCGATACTCCGTGCTCGTGTCCGGTGAGGGTATTATCCAGTCGTGGCGCTATGAGAATGAAGACCGTAGCAGCTGTTACGTTTTTTGATCGTTCCCCAAATAACCAAAGCCTGTACGCGGTCAAACTGTGGGAGCGGGCTTGCCCGCGATGAGGGCGTGTCAGCCGGCCTGTTTGGTACTGATGCACCGCTATCGCAGGCAAGCCAGCTCCCACACAAGAATCAGCAGCGACTAACCGATCAGTCGAACCACCCGCCTGGCAATCAGCACACCCACCACCGGTGCCAGCGCAAACACCCCAAACAACCACACCGCAGCGCTTGCCGTGCCTTCGATTCCGCCGGGTTCAGTGAGCCCCGCGATGTTCGCGACCATGCCCGCCAGTGCCGCACCAAACGCGGTGGCGAACAGTTGCACCGTGGTAATGGACGCCGAGGCCAGGTCCTGTTCGCCGGCGGGTGCTACTTGGAACACCCGGGTCAACAAGTGCGGCCATGCCAGGCCCACCCCCAGGCCGATCAGGACAAGGGCCACGCAGATCGGCACAAGCGTCTGCGCATCGCCATGGCTTTCGCCAGGCATGAGCAGCGCCAGCGCCAGCATGCCTACAACACCCAGGATCGGCCCGGCCAGGATCGCCCGGCGAACATTCGCGCCTGTGATGCCTGCGCTGGCGATTGACCCCAGCGTCCAGCCGGCCGCCATCAGTGCGGCAAGATAACCGGCCAGCAGTGGCGACTGGTGGTGCAGGACTTGAAGAAACAGCGGCACAAAGATTTCGCCACTGGTGACGGCGACGGCCAACAACGCCATCGTGGCGTACAGCGCGCCAAGTGCAGTGGTCAGCCGAAAGGCTCCAGCGGGCAACAGTCGATGGCGGGCGCGGCTTTCCGTGATGATCAGCAGCCCAGTGAACAGGGCGGCCGCAGCGAGTCCCAGCAGGTTCAGGGGCAGGGTGGAAGAGACGCTGCCGGCCGACACCGACAGTACCGCCGCTGTCAGCAACCACAACTGCGTGATCGGCAACGGTGTGGGCTCAACGCGGTCTGTACTGCGCCCAGGCAGTACGGCGGCGGCCAGCACCGCGAACACCCCGGCCACTGGAATCAAGGACCAGAACGCCGCCCGCCAGAGGCCCAGTTCGGCAAACACGCCGCCCACCGCTGGTCCGACCAGCGTTGCGACACCCCACATCCCGGAGACCAGCGCCATTGCCCGTGGCCACAATCGTTCATCGAATACCAGGCGAATCATCGCGTAGGACAGCGCGAACAAGAACCCACCGCCCAGGCCCTGAACCAGCCGTCCCACCAGCATCACCGGCATGGAAGGCGCAAACGCACAGGCCAACGCGCCGCCGGCGAACACCAGGCTGGCAGCCAGGTAAGCCCCGCGCGGCCCGAGGCGGCCAAGCAAGCGTGCAGACAACGCCGAACCGAGGATCGAGGCGGCGACAAACAGCGTGGTGTTCCAGGCGTAATAGTCGATGCCGCCGATGTCCTCGACCACGGACGGCAGAATCGTGGTGGCGATGTAGACGTTGATCGCATGCAGCACCACGCCGCCTGCCAGGGCCAGTGAGCGTACGCCGTTTGCACCGGACAGCAAGGCAGCCCAGTTGGAGGGAGAGGTTTGCGCTGTGTTCATGGAGACTCCATGTCAAAGGAATGAAGGCTTGCCAGGACAAGCCGACACTCCTTATAAGACCTCATGTATAGATGAGGTCAAGGCGGCTATGGCAGCGAAAATCGATGTGCACATCCCCCTCGGGGTCGGCGAAGTGGCGCGGCGTAGCGGGGTGACCGTGGCGACGGTGCATTTCTACGAAGCCAAGGGTTTGATCCACGGCCAACGTAGCCCAGGCAATCAGCGGCGCTACCACCGTGACGTGCTGCGCCGCATTGCGGTGATCAAGGTGGCGCAGCGCGCGGGGATTCCATTGGCAACCATCAAGGCCGCACTGGAAGAACTGCCATCAGGGCGACCGCTGACGGCCAAGGACTGGACGCAGCTCTCGACGCGCTGGCGAGACATGTTGAATGAGCGAATCAACAGCCTCACGCAACTGCGCGACCAGCTCGACGGGTGCATCGGCTGCGGGTGCCTGTCCCTGGCCGACTGCCCGCTGCGCAATCCGGGGGATCGGTTGGGGCAGGAGGGCGACGGGGCGGTATTATTGGGGCAATAAAACCCTCAGCGTCGTCCGGTGCGCGTACTCACATCCACCCACACCGCCAACACCAGAATGCTGCCCTTGACGATCATCTGCCAGTAACTGTCCACGTCCAGCATCGACATGCCATTGTCCAGGCTGGTAATCACCAACGCCCCCAGCAACGCGCCATACACCGTGCCCGAGCCGCCGCGCATGGAGGTGCCGCCGATAAAACACGCGGCGATGGCGTCCAGTTCGCCCATGTTCCCCGCCGACGGCGAACCCGCCGCCAGGCGCGCGGTGTTGACCAGCCCAGCGAGGGCGCACATCACGCCCATGATGCCGAAGATCCACAACTTCACCGCCTGCACGTTGATACCCGACAGCCGCGTGGCTTCCATGTTGCTGCCCACCGCATACACGCGGCGGCCAAACACGGTCTGGCTGGTGACGTAGCTGAACACCCCGAGCAACACCAGCAACAACAGCACCGGCACGGGAATGCCGTCGTAGCTGTTGAGGGTGGTGACGAACCCGGCGAGCACGGCACCGATCACCGCGACGCGCAGCAGATCCCGCGCCAGCGAGTGCGCTGCCAGACCGTGCAATGCGCGATTGCGTCGTTGTTTCCAGGTCAAAAAGAGCGTCAGCGCAAACAACAAGACGCCCAGCCCAATGCCCACCGAATGCGGCAAATAGCCCTGGCCCACATACACCAGCGACGGCGACACCGGCGCAATGGTCGTGCCCCCGGTGATCCCCAGCAGAATCCCGCGAAACGCCAGCATCCCGCCCAAACCGACGATAAACGACGGGATGCGCAGATAGGCCGTCATATACCCATTGGCTAAGCCAATCATCAGCCCACACAGCGCCACCAGACTCAGGTTGGCCAACAACGGCACGTGATACACCACATCCAGGATCGCCGCCAACCCGCCCAGCAACCCGAGCAATGAGCCCACCGACAAGTCGATCTCACCGCTGATAATCACCAGCACCATGCCGCACGCCAGAATCCCGGTGATCGACATCTGCCGCAGCAGGTTGGACAGGTTGCGCGGCGTGAGGAACCCGCCCTCGGTCTGCCAGCTGAAAAACACCCAGATCACCGCCACGGCAATCACCAGGGCGAGCATTTTGTAGCGGCTGAACAGTTGTTTGACCTGATTCATCTACGCGGTCTTCCGATCATTATTATTGTTGTGGCTGAGCGCGGCGGCGAGCACCTGTTCCTGGGTGAGCCCGGCGTTGATGAAGTCGCCGCGCAGTTGGCCCTCGCCGATCACCAGCACACGGTCCGACACCCCCAGCACCTCGGCCAGTTCCGACGAAACCATGATGATCGCCACGCCTGCGGCTGCCAGCGCGCCCATCAGTTTGTAGATCTCATACTTGGCGCCCACGTCCACGCCGCGGGTGGGTTCGTCGAGGATCAGCACCCGTGGCTTGGCCATCAGCATCTTCGCCAGCACGGCCTTTTGCTGGTTGCCACCGGACAGGCTGGTGATCGGCAGCAACGGGCTGGAGGTCTTCAGGTGCATGCGCGCGATCTGCTGGTCGATGCTGCCCAGCTCGGCTTCGGCATCGATGCGCGTCAGGTGGGCGTAGGTGTCGAGCACCGCCAGGGTGATGTTCTGGCCCACGCCAAGGTCGGGGATGATGCCTTGACGCTTGCGGTCTTCGGGCACCATGCACAGCCCGGCGCGGATCGCCTTGAGCGGCGTGCGCGTGTCGATCACCTGGCCGTCCAGCCACACATCGCAGCTGTAGCGCCCGGGGTAGGCGCCGAACAGTGCCGACACCAGTTCCGTGCGCCCGGCGCCCACCAGCCCGGCGATGCCGAGGATTTCCCCGCGCTTGAGGGCAAAGGAAATGTCGTCGACGCGCTTGCGCTTGGGGTTGTCCACGTCATAGCAGGTGACGTTGCGCGCCTCGAAAATCACCTCGCCGACAGCGTGCGGCTCGGTGGGGTAGAGGTTGCTCATCTCGCGGCCGACCATCTGCGTGATGATCTGCGCAATGTCCATGTCGGCCATGGCCGTGGTCGCGATGTGCTTGCCGTCGCGGATCACCGCGATGGTGTCGCACACCGCCGCCACTTCATCGAGTTTGTGGGAGATGTACACGCACGCCACGCCCTTGGCCTTGAGGCTGCGGATGATGTCCAGCAGCACTTCGATTTCCGAGCGGGTCAGGGCCGAGGAGGGCTCGTCGAGGATCAACAGGCGCGCCTGTTTGTTGAGGGCCTTGGCGATTTCCACCAGTTGCTGGTAGCCGCCACCGTACTGCGACACCGGCAGCGCGACGTTGATGTCCGGCACCTTGAGCTCGCGCATCAGGGCTTCGGCGCGGTGGAACATCGCCGGGTAGTTCATGCGCCCACCCGGCAAGGTCAGCTCGTGGCCCATGAAGATGTTTTCGGCCACCGAGAGGTCGGGCACCAGGGTCAGTTCCTGGTGGATGATCACGATGCCCGCGGCCTCGGTTTCGCTGATGGACTGCGCTCTGAGGGGTTGCCCGTCCCAGAGGATTTCGCCGTCCCAGGTGCCGTGGGGATACACCGCCGACAGCACCTTCATCAAGGTGGATTTGCCGGCGCCGTTCTCGCCGCACAGGCCGATGCATTCCCCCGGCCGCACCTTGAGGTCGATGCCGTTGAGGGCGTTGACACCGCCAAAGGTTTTGACGATGCCGTGCATTTGCAGCAAGTAGTCGGCCATGGCGGTCATTGCCCGGCGATCTGCTCTTTGGTGTAGAACCCGTCCTTTTCCAGCAGGTCGATATTGGCCTTGGTCAGTGGGGTGGGAGTGAGCAGGATGGTGTCGACTTTTTTGCTGCCGTTGTCGTATTGCGAGCTGTAGGCCGGTTTCTCACTGCGCGCCAGTTGCACCGAAAGCTTGGCCGCTTCGGTAGCGATCAGCTTGAGCGGCTTGTACACGGTCATGGTCTGCGTGCCGTCGATCACGCGCTTGATCGCGGCGAGGTCGGCGTCCTGGCCGGAGATTGGCACCTTGCCCGCCAGTTTCTGCGCGGCCAGGGCCTGGATCGCACCGCCGGCGGTGGCGTCGTTGGAGGCGACGATGGCGTCGATCTTGTTGTCGTTTCGCGTGAGCGCGTTCTCCACGATGCTCAGGGCTTCGGTGGGGTTCCATTCCTTGACCCATTGCTGGCCCACCACCTTGATATCGCCCTTGTCGATGGCCGGTTGCAGCACTTTCATCTGGCCTTCGCGCAGCACCTTGGCGTTGTTGTCGGTGGGCGCGCCGCCGAGCAGGAAGTAGTTGCCCTTGGGCGCCGCTTGCAACACGCCGCTGGCCTGCATCTCGCCGACTTTTTCGTTATCGAAGGAGATATAGGCGTCGATGTCGGCATTGAGAATCAGGCGGTCATAGGACACCACCTTGATCCCGGCCTTCTTCGCTTCGGCGACGGCGTTGGTCAATACGGTGGCGTTGAACGGCACGATGACGATCACATCGACGCCACGGGAGATGAGGTTTTCGATCTGCGAGATCTGTTTTTGCTCGTTGGCATCGGCCGACTGCACGAAGACCTTGGCATCGAGTTTTTCGGCGGCGGCGACGAAGTAATCGCGGTCGCGGGACCAGCGTTCCAGGCGCAGGTCATCGATGGAAAAGCCGATCTTCGGGTGCGCCGGGTCAGCCATCACCGGCAGGGCGAGCAGGGCCAGGGCGGTGGCGATCAGTGTGCGTTTCATGGTTTGTGCGTCCTTTTATTGTTGTTGGAAGACTCAAAACAAACACGGTCAGCGATAGATAAAGCGATTGACGATGCCTTCAAGCATCTCCTGTCTGCCGCTTACGGCTTGGGGGTTCAACTCATGGGCAAACGCATGCAGGGCCAGCGACTCCAGGCTGAACTCGCCGGCCAGCACAGCCTGGCCCAACGGCTGCTGCCAACCGGCATACCGCTGGTCCTTGAACTGTTGCAAGCGATCGTTCTGCACCATCGCCGCCGCGCGTTCCAGGGCCAGCGCCAGGACATCCATGGCCGCCACATGCCCGTGGAACAGGTCCACTTCATCCAGGCTCTGGCGGCGTACCTTGGAATCAAAGTTATAGCCGCCATTCTTGAACCCGCCAGCCTTGAGGATTTCATAGGTGGCCAGGGTCATCTCTTCGACGCTGTTGGGGAACTGGTCGGTGTCCCAGCCGTTCTGCGGGTCGCCACGGTTGGCGTCGATGCTGCCGAAGATCCCGAGGGACACCGCCGTGGCGATCTCGTGGTGGAAACTATGCCCGGCCAACGTCGCATGGTTGGCCTCGATGTTGACCTTGATCTCCTGCTCCAGCCCGTACTCGTGCAGGAAGCCGAATACCGTGGCGCTGTCGTAATCGTATTGGTGCTTGGTCGGCTCCTGGGGCTTGGGCTCGATCAGCAGGTCGCCCTTGAAGCCGATCTTGTGCTTGTGCTCCACCACCATGCGCATAAAGCGCCCGAGCTGTTCGCGCTCGCGCTTGAGGTCGGTGTTGAGCAGGGTTTCGTAGCCTTCGCGACCGCCCCACAGCACATAGTTGGCACCCTTGAGCCGCAGCGTCGCATTCATCGCGCTGTACACCTGGGCGGCGGCAACGGCGAACACTTCCGGGTCCGGGTTGCTGGCGGCGCCGGCGGCAAAGCGCGGGTTGCTGAAGCAATTGGCGGTGCCCCACAGCAGCTGGATGCCGGTCTGTTCCTGATGGCGTTCCAGGTGGTCGACCATCTGCGCGAAGTGGTTGCGGTATTCCTTCAGCGAGCTGCCTTCAGGGGCCACATCGGTATCGTGAAAACTGTAATAGTCGATGCCCAGTTTGGAGAAAAACTCAAACGCCGCCTCGGCCTTGCCGATGGCCACTTCCATTGGGTCGCCGCTGCGCTGCCACGGGCGCTTGAAGGTGCCGACACCAAACATGTCCGCCCCCGGCCACACAAACGTGTGCCAATAACAGGCCGCCATGCGCAGGTGTTCGCGCATGGGTTTGCCGAGGATCAGCTTATTCGCGTCGTAGTGACGAAAGGCGAGGGGAGCGTCGCTGTTGGGGCCTTCGAAGCGGACCTTCTCGACACCGGGGAAGTACGGCATGGCGTTTTCCTTATTGTTCTTGGCGGTGGCTCGATACTAGCAACGGCGTTGGCCCCGGCGATTATGAAAATCACCAACGGGTGGTGCGATTTTGCGTGGCGAGGGCTAGTCTGTGGCGACCGGCCCCAGGATAAAAACAATGAAAACCCTACCGCCCGTGCACCGCATTGCCTTGCTGTTCAACGGCAGCAAGATCTACGACCGCGGCATCATCGCCGGCATCGGCAATTACCTGAGCAGCACCCGCGCGTCCTGGGACTTGTTCCTTGAAGAAGACTTCCTGTGCCGCCTCAAAGGCATCGAGCGCTGGCAGGGCGACGGCATCATTGCCGACTTCGATGACCCGCTGATCGGCGAAGCGTTGGCCGGGATCAAGGTGCCGGTGGTGGCGGTGGGTGGTTCTTACGCGGATGCGCGGGCCTATCCGCAGGGCATTCCCTATGTGGCCACCGATAACCATGCCTTGATGAAGCTGGCCTACGAGCACTTGATCGAAGCGGGGCTTACGCGCTTTGCCTGTTTCAGCCTGCCCGAGGCCCAGGCCAACCGCTGGGCCCAGGAGCGCGAGAAAGCCTTCCGCCGCCTGTTGCAACGCGATGGCTTGCACGTCGAGGTCTATCGCGGCCTGGGCACCAGCGCGCCGCTGTGGGACAGCGCCGTCGAGCAACAGATCGCCTGGCTGCAAAGCCTGCCCAAACCCATCGGCATCATCGCCGTCACCGACGCCCGCGCCCGGCAGTTGCTGCAAGCCTGCCTCACCGCCGGCATTGCGGTGCCGGAAGAGGTGGCGCTGATCGGCATCGACAACGACCCGCTGACCCGCACGCTCACACGGGTACCGCTGAGTTCGGTGATCCAGGGCACCGAGACCATGGGCCGCACCGCCGCCGCGCTGCTGCACCAGATGCTGCACGGCAAGCCCTGCGCGGGGGAGCAGATCCTGGTGCCGCCGGATGCGATCAACGTGCAAGCCTCCAGCCTGCATCAACCCTTGGGCGATCCCTACGTGATGCAGGCGCTGCTGTTTATCCGTCAGTACGCCTGCCAGGGCATCAAGACTGCCCAGGTGGCGGCGTATGTGGGCATCTCGCGCTCGTCCCTGGAGTCGCACTTTCGCCTGGTGCGCGGTTGCAGCGTGCATGACGAGATCTTGCGTTTCAAACTCGCCGCAGCCGCCAAAGGCCTGCAGAACCGCGCACTGGCGATTGCCGACATCGCGGCGAGCTGCGGCTTCAAGTCGGCGCAATACCTGCACACGGTGTTTCGTCGCGAGTTTGGGTGTACGCCAGGGGAGTACCGCCAGGGTTAAAAAAGCAGCCCCAGCAGGGCCGCTTTGACGGCCGCTTCGGCCTTGTTGCTGGCCTGCAGTTTGCGCATGGCGTTGACCAGATGAAACTTCACCGTGCGGATGTCGATGGTCAGGATCATGCCGATCTCGAAATAGGTCTTGCCCAGCGCCGTCCAGCGCAGGGTCTCTTTTTCTCGCACGGTCAGCGCCTGGTCGATTTCAGGCAGGTACTTGTCGGAGAAAAACCGCGTCATGGACTCATGCGCCAACTGCGTCAGCCAGATCAGCTTGTTTTCGACGCTTTCCAGCTCCAGTGCAGAAATATATTCATTGGAGCGGGACACCGAAAGCAGGCCAATCGCGTTGGGCCCGCGCTGTGAAGACAGGCACCAGCCGTGGTTCAGTTGGTAGTGCCGGGCTTCCTCCCAGAAGGCCAATTGTTTGTGCTGTTGCGCGGCGGACCAATGCAGGGGAATGGAGCGGGTCAGGCCATGCTCGACGGTAGGGTCTTGGGAGAAATAGTTCTCGCTGACGTATTTGTTTTCCCAGGAGGTCGGATAGTTCGACAGCAACACAAAGTGGGGGGCATTTAACGGTAACGGAATTCTTAATCCGTAAGAGCAGAATTCGAAGCCCAAGTGGGACGTTATCGTATTAATTCTATTGAACAGTTCATGTTCGGTCGTGCAGCCCGAAACTGCCTCGACTAACGTTTCGCGCCAGTCATTCACCAGGAATACCTTCCGTGCTCAACGCCCGTGATTGCAGGGCGGAGCCGAATTATACAGGCTGTTCCGGGCGGTGGATGCATAGCGTCTGGATTTAGTCCACCTGCCCATTCGGGCAGCTACTCACACAATCATCGGTTTGCTGTACTCGGCTGATTGTATTGGCTGGGTGGTTGGCATGCTTACGGCAGTAACGGGGACAGGCGGTGAACTATTGCCGGGCATGGCAAGTGCCCTGGCAAAGTATCGGTATGAGGTCTTTGTCAAAACCCTGGGCTGGCCTTTGCCGTGCGAAGAGGGGCTTGAGCTGGATGCGTTTGATCGCCCGGATACCGTCTATGTATTGGCCTGCGACCGTGATCGCGAGATCTTCGGCTGCGCCCGGTTGCTGCCCACCAATGGCCCGTATCTGCTGGGCGAAGTGTTTCCGCATCTGATGGGGGAAAGCCCGCCGCCGTTCTCTGCGGATATTTGGGAGTTGTCGCGGTTCGCCATCAGCCAGCCCAAGGGGCAGGTGTTGAGCGCCGAGCAATCGTGGCAGAACACGGTGAAGCTGGTTCGCGAAGTGATTGATGTGGCGCGCTCCAAGGGCGCCTTTCGCCTGATTGCGTTCAGCGCGGTGGGCAACGAGCGGCTGCTCAAGCGGATGGGCGTCACCACGCGCCGTATCTCGGCGCCGCACCTCATCGACAACCAACGCATCGTGCCCTTCTGGATCGACATCGACGACACCACCACCCGCGCCTTGTGCCTGGCGGCCTGAAGCGGGTTATTTATGATTGCGTTGGCCAGAGGCTTGTTGGTACTGCTATTGATCGTGTTGAGCTTTCCGTTTTTATGCCTCTACATGTTGATCAACCCCTCGAAGAACCGAAACCTGTACGTGGCCTGTCGAGTCTACGCGCTGATCAATCGCCTCTGCGCGGTGCGTGTCGATGTGCATGGCTTTGACCGAGTGCCCACGACCCAGCCCTATATTTATGTGGCCAACCACCAATGCAACCATGACGTGCTGATCGTGGCGCAAGCGCTCAACCCCGGCACGGTGATTGTCGCCAAGCACTCACTCAAATGGTTGCCGCTGGTAGGGCAGTTGTACTGGTTGACCGGCAGCCTGTTCATCGATCGCAGCAGCCCGAGGGCGTCTATCGAAGGTTTGCGCAAGCTCGCCAGGCGGGTGGTGGCCGACAACACATCGTTGTGGATCTTCCCGGAAGGCACACGCACCCATGGTGAGAAGATGCTTGCGTTCAAGAGCGGCGCCTTTCGGCTGGCCAAGGAGATGGGGGTGGGGATCGTCCCGGTGACGATCAGCCCAGCGGTCAACCATATCGCTTACAACGCGTGGCGCAGGACGGATGTCAGCATCATCGCCCATCCGCCCATCGAGGCGGATGAGGTCGCGGCGATGAACGCCAAGCAACTGGCGAACTACGCGCGCGAGATTATCAATAATGCGCTGCCGGTGGTTTAGAACGTCGCCTTGACCTGCAGGCCCAGCACAAGCGCGTTGTCGATGTTGTCCCCGGAAAACGCCCCCGGCTCGATGATGTATTGCACATCCGGGCGCAAGGTCAGCCAGGGCGTGGCCTGGTAGCCGTAGCTGAGTTCGATCAACTGCTCGGCGTTGTTCAGGTTGGGGTAGTCGGTGCCGGCATTGAACGCCGCCAGCTCCTGCACATCGCGGCTGCGCGGGTTCGGCACGGCACGGCCATAACCGAGGGCGACGGTGTCACGCGGGCGGCCGTCGAACGGTTTGTACAGCACCACGCCCGTGCCGTACCACTTGGTGAACGGCGAGGCGGCGGTGCTGGCTGCCGAGTATTGGCCGAAGGCGTGCAGCACGCGGCCCGCGGATGAATCCGACGCCCACACGGCTTGGTCGATCAGCAGGTAATGCCCGCTGCGACCGCTGACTTCCTGGCTGCTGCCGATGCGTTTGACGTCGGAGCTGTCGTAGTAATAGCCCAGCTTGTATTCACCCGGCAGGCGGCCCGCCTGTTTGTACACCAACTCGATGGGCACCACGGTGCCGGTGGTGTGCTTGGGGGTCAAATGCCAGGCACGGCTGGAATTGCCGTTGCTTTCCGGGTCGACGTTGAACGCCGCCACGCGCAACTGCCAGTTGGGCGCGAAGTCGTATTTGACCCGCGCACCGAGGCGCGCATTCGGGTAGTTGGTCCAGCCGCTGCCACCGGACATGTTCAACGGGTGGCCGCAGAAACCGGCGTTCATGAAGTTGCACAGGATGCCGCTGTCGAGGCCGCCAAGGTCGTTGCCCATGGCCATGTAACCCAGCTTGACGTTCAGCGCCGGGGTAAACAGGGTGCGCTCGTAGCTCAGCTCGGTGAGGCGGGTGTACAGGCCGCCATAGTTTTCCTGGATCGGCAGGCGGTTGCCCACCAGGTCTTCGGAGGCGCTGTTGCCGCGCCGGTCGTTGATGGTGAGCTGGATGCGGTCGCCATTGTTGAAACCGTAGAGCTTGCCCAGGTCGAACTGCACACCAAGCTTGAGGTTTTGCGAGTAGCGCGCCGAGCGGTGTTGGCCGCCGTGGGCGTTGTAGGCGGTCTCGCCGCTGTAATCGCCGGTGAAGCGGATACCGGTGTCTTCCAGTTCGCGGCGCAGGCCGCCCCAGTCGCCGGTCAAGGTGCTGTCATCGGCTTGCACGGGCAGGGCGGCACTCAGGGCAACGCCCAGCAACAGGCGCCCGAAGGGGATGTGAGAAGTGGGGGGCATGCGGGTTCTTCCAGACAGAAAGCGCGGTGCGGGGGCACCGCGCTTGATCGAGGGGTTAAGGCAGGGCGTAGGCGATCACGTAGTCGCCACGGTCAGTGGACTGGCGTGCGCCGCCAGCGGTGATGACTACATACTGCTTGCCGGTTTTCGGCGACACGTAGGTCATCGGCCCACCCTGGCTGCCCACGGGCAGGCGGGCTTTCCAGACTTCATCACCATTGCCGCTGTTGAAGGCGCGCAGGTAGAAGTCCTGGGTGCCGGCGATAAAGATCAGGCCGCCCTGGGTGGACAGCGTGCCGCCGAGGGTCGGCAGGCCGATCTTGATCGGCAGGTGCATGCGGATCCCCAGTGGGCCGGTGTCTTCAACGGTGCCCACCGGCACTTGCCAGGCGACTTTCTGTGTCTTCATGTCGATGGCGGTCAGGGTGCCGAACGGCGGCGCCTGGCACGGAATGCCGGCCACCGAGAGGAAGCGGTTTTTGTTCACCGCATACGGCGTGCCCTTGAGCGGTACGGCGCCCATGCCGGTGTTCAGCGCTTCGCCACCGGACGAGGACTGCGCCTTGTTCTGCGACGGCACCATCTGGATCCACAGGCCCAGGCGCATGTCGTTGACGAAGATAAAGCCATGCACCGGGTCGGTGGAAATGCTGCCCCAGTTCATGCCGCCCAGGGAACCCGGGAAGCTCAGGGATTTATCGGTGCCCGGCGCGGTGTACAGGCCGTCGTAGCGCATACCCTTGAAGTCGATGCGGCACAGCAGCTGGTCGTACGGTGTGGCGCCCCACATGTCCGATTCGGTCAGGGTTTGCGCGCCGATCTGCGGCATGCCGAGGGATTTCGGCTGGGTGGGCGAGTACGGTTCGTTGGGGATGTTGGCGGCCTTGACCGGCACTTCCTGCACGTCGGTCAGCGGCTTGCCGGTGGCGCGGTCGAGCACGTAGATCTGCCCGGCCTTGGTGCCGATCACCACCGCAGGCACGGCTTTGTCGGTGCCCGGCGCGGTGAAGTCGATCAGGCTTGGCTGCATCGGCAGGTCGAAGTCCCAGAGGTCATTGTGGACGGTCTGGTACACCCACTTTTCCGCGCCGGTGGAGGCGTCCAGCGCCAGCACCGAGGCGCCGTATTTGTGGTTCAACTGTGTGCGCTCAACCCCGTAGATGTCGGTGGACGAGCTGCCCATCGGCAGGAACAGGGTGTTCATCAGCGGATCGTAGGACATCGGCGCCCAGCTGTTCGGCGTGCTGCGCACATAGGTGCTGCCGTCGGCCGGGGCGTTTTTGTCTTCCGGGTTGCCCGGGTCGAAGGCCCAGCGCATGTGCCCGGTGATCACGTCGAAGCCACGGATCACGCCGCCTGGCATGTCGGTCTGCACGTTGTCGGCAACGCGGCCGCCAACAACCACGGTGGTGCCGGCGATCAGCGGGGCAGAGGACAGTTGGTAGTAGCTGTCCGGGACGTTACCCAGGCCGGCTTTCAAATCCACTTGGCCGTGGGTGCCGAAGTCTTCGCAGAACTTGCCGGTATCGGCGTCTACGGCGATCAGGCGCGCATCGATGGTGTTGGTCAGCAGGCGACGCTGGCACTGCGCACCGGCGGGAACGCTGGCGGCAATGATCGGCGAGCTGTTTGGCTGGCTCGGCTGGGCAATCGGCGCGGTGGCGTCGAAGTAGGCCATGCCCCGGCAACGCTGCCACACCGCCGACTTGGCGTTGACTTCGTTCTTCCACAGCTCTTTGCCGGTGTCGGCGTCGAGGGCGATCAGGTTGTTGTGCGGGGTGCAGATGAACACCTTGTTGCCGATCTGCAAGGGCGTCAGCTGGTCTTCGGCGCCGTTGCCGTCGCTGATGGCGACGTCACCGGTGTGGTAGGTCCACGCCACTTTCAGCTTGTTAACGGTGTCGCGGTTGATCTGGTCCAGCGCGGCGAAGCGGCTGCCACCTTCGGTGTTGCCGTAGTGCGCCCAGTCTTTCTGTGCATCGGCCGGGTTTACCGGGGTGATGCCAGGGCCGGCACCGGTGGGCGACACGCTTGGGTGGGCGACAAACATATTGCCCGCCGCGACCACCACGCCGACGGCCAGCACGCCGGCCACGCCATAGGCGGCGCGTGCCGGGCGGCCGACCAGCCAAGGGTAGACCAGGGCCACCACCATGCCGATGGCCGCGAACATGAACACCCGCGAGAACAGCGGCCAGAACACCAGGCCCACATCCGCGACGGCCCAAATGGCCGTGCCGACCAGGAAGGCGGCGAACAACCACGCACCGGCCGGCTTGCGGCAGGCGATCAGCAGGCCGGAAAGGGCCATGGCCAGGCCGCCGATCAGGAAGTACAGCGAGCCACCGAGGCTGGCCAGTTTGACGCCGCCAACGGCCAGCGCCACGCCGAGCAGGGCGATGATCACGCCCAGGCCCAGCAGGATAAATCTAGGGACGCCAGCGGCGCGCGATGCTCGTTTCATATCGATAAATGCTCGAAGGTGAGAGGGCAAAGACGCGATTTTAGCAAGATAAGTAACTAGTTAGTACATTGGAGTCCTGCAATAGACTATTACAGTTGCTGCGATGATGCGGTGTGGCCAAATGTCGCCCAGGGTGCGATGTGCATCGCACCCACCTGCTGCACGCGTCTGCTAAAGACTCTAGACGGATTTTTTGCCGTGTGGGGCGGCGTCATCGGCGAGGGCATCGCCACCCAGGCTGCGGGTTAGCTCGACGGCGGCTTGCTGGAACAGCGGGTGCAGGGTCTGCGCTTGCTCGGCGGTCAGGCGGCTGGCGGGGCCGGACAGCACCAGGGCGCCGATGAGGTTTTCGCCGGGGCCGAAGATCGGCAGGGCCATGGACGCGGCGTGGGGGTCGGTGGCGCCGTGGGAGAAGATCGGCTTGATCATCTTCGCGGCCAGCGAATACGGCGTGCGCAACGCTTCGGCCCCGGCGGCGCCGTCCATGGGGCGGGTGTCCCCCGGTTGCAGGTGCAGGCGCAGGTGGTGGGGCGAGTTTACGCGGTACAGGCACATGCGATAGGCGCCGTGGCGTACATAGAAGGAGGCGGTTTCGCCGGTTTCCTGGGTCAGGCGGTGCAGCAGCGGGGTGATGTGGCGTTCAAGGTCGAGGCCGTCCTGGTAGACGGTGTTCAGGCGCATGATTTCGGTGGCCAGTTGATAACGACCGTCCGCCAGGCGGGTGATCAGGCCGTGGTCTTCCAGGGATACCATCAGGCGCATGATGGTGCTTTTGACCAGCCCGGTGCGTGCGGCCAACTCGGCCAGTTCCAGGGCGGTGTCGCCCATCTTGAAGGCGGTGAGCACGGTGAGCACCCGATCGGCCGAAGCCACCCCGGTGACTGCGGGGCGTGGGCGGGTTTTTACCATGGGGTGCTCCTTGTTGGGGGTAGGCTGCAAAATACTGGTATTGGCGGGTGGGGGCAATCTTGGGTGTTCTCGGTGA
The DNA here is from genome assembly GCF_017316265.1 of Pseudomonas sp. Marseille-Q1929. Classification (NCBI taxonomy): domain Bacteria; kingdom Pseudomonadati; phylum Pseudomonadota; class Gammaproteobacteria; order Pseudomonadales; family Pseudomonadaceae; genus Pseudomonas; species Pseudomonas sp. Marseille-Q1929. The sequence goes on along the minus strand of NZ_JAFLWU010000018.1, from coordinate 95,139 downwards.
CTGCGCGATCCCATTGTGGGAGCGGGCTTGCTCGCGAAGGCGGCCTGTCAGGCGACTGAGTTTTTGTTGGCTACACATCGCTTTGAGGTGGGAGCTGGCTTGCCTGCGATGGCGGCTTGGCGGTGTACATATCCGTTATTTAGGTAACGGCGACTTAGGGTTCCGCCCTTACGGCGGCTCACTTTGGAAAAGCCCCAAGGTAAGCAAAGGGCTCTTGCCCCAACACTCGGCACCTCGCCTAGGCTCGGTGTGCCCGTAATCCGACATGGATTTGGGGGGCCGCCGCCACGCGCCATCCATGGCGCGGGGCGGCTAAACCGGCATCCCTGCCGGTTTACCCCCCAAATCCATGTCGAATTCCGGCCAGCGTGTTTAACGGGGCGCCTAAGATCAAGATCAAGATCAAGATCAAAAGCAAGAGCACGGCGGCCTGACAGCCGACCTGAGTGGTGTAGATCAAGAGCGCTTCCCTGTGGGAGCTGGCTTGCCTGCGATGGCATCAACTGGGTGTGCCTGATGTACCGAGGTGCCTGCATCGCAGGCAAGCCAGCTCCCACAGTCAGCTGGCGTTGGCAGCCTTGTTGAACTCCACGGTTTCCTTCATCTGCTTGCGCCCCATCAACAACACCATCACCGCCCCCGCCGCACACAGCGCCGCCAGTGGCAGCAATGCCAGCGCATAACTGCCGGTGGCGTGATGAATGGTCCCGTACACATTGACCATGATCCCACCACCAATCAGGTTGGCCATCGCGCCCACGGCGGCCAAGCCAGCGGCCGCGGTGGAGGAGGAGAGCCAGGTCGACACCAGCGCCCAGAACGGCCCTTTCATGGAGTACGCGCCGATCAGCACCATCGACAACATGAACACCGTCGCTACCAACGAAGAAGTCACCAGCGCCAGCAGCAAACCTGCGGTGATCAGCAGCAAGGTGGTCGCGGTGTGCCAGCGGCGTTCGCCGGTCTTGTCGGAGCTGCGGCCCCACAGGATCATCAGGATCGACGCCAGCCCGTAAGGAATGGCGTTGACCATGCCGATTTCCAGGTTGCTCAGGCCAAAGGTCTTGAGCAGTTGCGGGGCCCACACGCTCATGGTGCTGCCCGCCGCCGAGGCGCCGGAGTAGATCAGTGCGAGCACCCAGATGTGTTTATGGCGCAGCAATTTCCACAGTGAGATGTGCCCGATGGCTGTCTTGCGGCTGCGCTCTTCGTCGAGGCGGCTGGTGAGCCAGTGGCGTTGTTCGTGGCTCAGCCATTTGGCTTGTTCGGGGCGGTCAGTCAGCACGAACAGGCAGGCGATGCCCAGCAGTACGGCGGGAATCCCTTCGATGATGAACAGCCAGTGCCAGCCGCGCATGCCGAACCAGCCGTCCATGCTCAGCAGCAGGCCGGACAGTGGCGAGCCGATGAAGTTGGCGCCGGGAATCGCCACCATGAAGATCGCGACCATGCGCCCACGGTAGGCCGCCGGCAGCCAGTACGTGAGGTAAAGCAGCACGCCGGGGAAGAAGCCGGCCTCAGCCGCGCCCAGCAGAAAGCGCATCACGTACAGCGAGTTGGCGCCGGTGACAAACGCGGTGCCGGCGGAGATCAGGCCCCAGGTGATCATGATCCGCGCAATCCACACCCGCGCGCCGAAGCGTTGCAGGGCCAGGTTGCTCGGCACTTCCACGAGGAAGTAGGAGACAAAAAACAGGCTGCTGGCAAAACCGAAGATCGCCGGGGTCAGGCCCAGGTCCTGGTTCATCTGCAACGAAGCCATGCCGATATTGCCGCGATCGATGATCGCCAGCAGGTAGCAGAGGATCAGGAACGGCAATAGCCGCCACGCCACCTTGCGCATGGTTGAGCGCTCGATGGCGCTGATGTCGGTAGAACTGATGGACATGACTCTCTCCCGTTTTGTTTTTTTTGGAGAAGCGTGATGGGCCCGCGCTTGCAACGCGGGCGATGTCAGTGTGCGTAGAGATGGCGGTTGACCACCGCACGCGGCGGCGGCGCGGTGCCGTCCCAGAAATCGATGATCTGTTGCAGCGCCAGCAGGCCCACGCGGTCACGGGCCTCGGCGGTGTTGGCGCCGACGTGGGGCGTCGCGACCAGTGTCGGCAAACCCCACAGCGCCGAGTCCGCCGGCGGTGGTTCGGGGTTAAACGTGTCGAGGCCCGCGCCGGCGATTTGCCCGGTGCTCAGGGCGTGGACCAGCGCTTCGGTGTCGATCAGTTCTCCGCGCGCGGTGTTGATCAGGATCGCGCCCGGGCGCATGCGCTTGAATTGCGCGGCGCCAAACAGGTTGCGGTTCTGCTCGGTCAGCGGGCAATGCAGGCTGATGATATCGCAGCTGGCCAGCAGCTCATCCACGCTGTTGGCCCGTTCTACATTCGGCAGGTCCGCCAGGTACGGATCAAACACCTTGATGGTCATGCGCAGCGGGGCCACCAGGTCCATGAGGATCTGGCCGATGGCGCCCAGGCCGACCAGGCCGAGGGTCTTACCGGACAGTTCGATGCCCACCGAGGTGGCTTTGTCCCAATGCCCGTCACGCATGCGCGCATCGAGCAGGGCAGTCTGGCGCGCCACGCTGAACATCAGGGCCAGGGCGTGCTCGGCCACCGATTGTGCGTTGGCACCGAGGGCGATGGTCACCGGGATCTGGCGCTCGGCGGCGGCGGCGATGTCGATGGTGTCGTAGCCCACGCCGTGCTTGGCGATGATTTTCAGCGCGGCCGAGGCGTTGATCATCTCCCGGGTCAGCTTGCCCTGGCGCACGATGATCGCGTCCGGTTGTTCGCGGGCAATGATCGCCGTGAGTTCATCGGCGGGTGCGTAGGGCGTGGTAGGGATGACGCGTACGCCGTGGGCAGCGGCGTGGGCCATGGCGTCGGCGGTCAGTTCCGGGCCGGTCAGCAGGAGGGTTCGGGTCATTGTGCGCACCTTGGTTTTCTTGTCTGTGTGCAGTTGGCGGCCGTTTGCGGCGCTCAACAGTGGTTGAAAACTAGCATAATGAAACGGCGTTGCAATAAATAAATTCAGCCGGACTGTTTTGAACGGCGTTGGATCAGTGGGAAATCCCAATGGAATCTAACGTTTATTCAGATTTAATTTTTTTTTCAGCGCGGAGTGTTGGGTTTTGAATCCGGTTTGAGCCTTGCTGGTTGCAAATCATGATGTTAATTTTGAAATGGCGTTTCAAAAAAACACAAAAACCAGCAGAGGAATACCCCATGTCCATCGGATTCAGAGTGCTCAAGCAACAGCGCAAGGTCGCCGCCGAGTGGGTCGAGCGCTACCGCAGCGTGCCCGTCGCCAATATCAGTGATTCGATGAACCGCATGACCGCCGGCGGCGCGAGCTTGAAACCGATGCACCGCACCGGCGTCCTGGTGGGACCAGCGTTGACCGTCAAGGCGCGCCCAGGGGACAACCTGATGCTGCATCACGCGCTGGATATCGCCCAGCCGGGCGACGTCATCGTGGTGGATGCCGGCGGTGACCTGAGTAACGCGCTGATCGGCGAAATGATGGTGGCGTATGCGATCAAGAAAGGCGTGGCAGGCATTGTCATCAACGGCGCGATTCGCGATGCGGCGAGCATCGGTGCCGGGGAGTTCCCGGTGTTTGCGGCGGGTATCACCCATCGCGGCCCGTACAAGGACGGCCCGGGCGAGGTCAATGTGCCGATTGCCCTGGCGGGCATGGTGATCGAGCCGGGTGACCTGGTGATCGGCGATGAAGACGGCTTGCTCTGCGTGCCGTTCGACCAGGTCGCCGAGGTGTATGATCGCGCCTACGCCAAACATGCCGCCGAACAGCAGCAACTGGAACAGATTGCGCTGGGCGAAAACGACCGTACCTGGGTCCTTAAATCCCTTATACAAAAGGGCTGCGAGTTTATTTGAATCCTGCGTCTACCACCCGCTGGCCCACGCCGATCCGCGCGCTGCGCCATCGTAATTTCCAGATCTACTTTGTCGGCCAGGGCCTCTCCACCCTGGGCAAATGGGTGCAACAGGTCGCGCTGTCGTGGCTGGCCTATCACCTGACGGGCTCGGCCGTGCTGCTGGGGGCGATTGCGTTTCTGACGCTGTTGCCACAGTTGCTGGTCGGGCCGCTGGCGGGCGCCTGGTCCGACCGCCATGACAAGCGCCGCCTGCTGATGGCGGTGCAGGCCACCCTGGCCGTGCAATCCCTGCTGCTGGCGGTGCTCACCTGGCAGCAGTGGATGGGCCGCGAGGTGATCATCGCCATGGCACTGTTGCTGGGCTTGCTCAATGCCCTGGAAACACCCCTGCGCCAAGCCTTGATCGCCAGCTTCGTCGATGAGCCCAAGGACCTGCCCAACGCCCTCGTGCTCAATGCCATGCTGATCAACGCCGCGCGCTTTATCGGCCCGCCGCTGGCCGGTTTGCTGATCACCTGGAGCGGCGAGGCCGGTTGCTTCCTGCTCACGTCCATCGCCTTTGGCATGCTGTTGATCGGCTTGGGCAAGGTGCAAAGCCGCGCACAGGTTAGGGCGCAGGGTTCTACCGGGGAGATCTTCCGAGAAGGTCTGCGCTATTTGTGGAATACCCTGTCCATCCGCCGCCTGTTGGTCAGCGTGGTGATGGTCAACCTGCTGGCGTCCTGCTACACGGTGCTGTTGCCGATCCTGGCCAAGCACGCCTTCAGCGGCGATGCCCAAACCCTCGGATGGCTGTGGGGCGCGGCGGGAGCCGGCGCGTTTTTCGCGACGATCTTCCTGGCATTCGCCGGCAGTTCATCGAGCCTGAGCCGCATCATTGTGATGGGCACGGTGGTGTGCGTGGTGTCGTTGTGTGCGGTGGCGGCGAATCTGCCGTTGGGGTTCACCCTGGCCGCATTGGCTGGGTTGGGATTCGGCATTACGGTGAGCAATGTCAGCAGCAACATGACCCTGCAAAGTGCCGCGCCGGAAGCGCTGCGCGGGCGGGTGATTGCCTTTTACATCGCCATGCGTTTCGGTTTTGAAGCGATTGGCGGCTTGTTGGCCGGGCTGTTGGCGGCGGCGCTGAGTGTGCAGTGGACCTTGTTGCTGGCCGGTGCCCTGCTGGGGGTGTATCAGTTGCTCAGTGGGTTGAGCAGCCGTGGGCGCGATCCGAAGTGACCGCTGACCCACGGCCCGATCCGCTGTTTTAGTCCAGGCGTTGCTCCAGAAATTGCGCCACGCAGGCCATGCACGCTTCACGCTCTTCAACGTGGGGCATATGGCTGGAGCGCTCGAAAATCTGCCATTGCACGTCGCTGATGCCGTCGGCAAACGGCTGCACCGTCTCGGGTGTGGCTTCGTCGTAGCGGCCGGAGATCAGCAGCGTCGGCACCTGGATGCGCGACAGGCGATCGATGATGGTCCAGTTGCGCATGCTGCCGATCACATGAAACTCGGTGGGGCCGTTCATGGCGTGGTAGACCGTGGGGTCTGCGTCAATGGCGGCGAACGTTCGCGCGACTTCGGCGGGCACCGGTTGGATACGGCACACATGCCGGGCGTAGAACACGTCCGACGCTGCGCGGTATTCGGCACTGTCGGTGGTGCCGGCCTCTTCGTGGCGCAGCAAGGTGGCCTGTACTTCGGCGGGAAGCGCCAGGCGCAAGCGGTCCGCCGCCTCGGACCACAGCGCCATGGACGCCGGTGAGTTGGCGATGATCAACGCCTTGAGGCCAACTGGCTGGCGCACCGCATGTTCGGCGCCGAGGATGCCACCCCAGGACTGGCCGAGCAGGGCGTAATCGTGGATGCCCAGGTGAGCGATCAGGTTGTTCAGTTCGGCCAGGAACAGGTCCACCACCCAGTACTCGGTGGGCGCATCCGGCAGGTGGGTCGAGCGGCCGTTGCCGAGTTGGTCGTAGTGCACCACGGCGCGGCCAGTGGCGGCCAGGTCCTTGAAGCTGTCGACGTAGTCATGGGTGCAACCGGGGCCGCCGTGGGCAATGATCAGGGGCGGGCCCCCGGCGTTCAGATCACCCGTGACCCGGAACCATGTCCGGTGGCCACGGAAACTGGCATAACCTTCGCGAACCTGCATGCTGTGTACCTCGTTGGGGGGCGATAGGTGCACAGGCTAGTCAAGGTGATTGCTCAAGGGCACTGGCAAAAATTATAGGTTCTCAGATCTCCACCAGCCGGTAATGCAGGCCACGTACCACCGCTTCCACGCGGTTGCGTGCGCCCAGCTTGCGCGCGGCGCCAACCAGGTGCAGGTTGATCGTCGCCTGGGAGCGGTTGAGGGTGGCGGCAATGCCCTTGGCCGTCAGCCCTTTGGCCGAGTGCTGCAGGCACTCGCGTTCGCGCGGGGTGAGATGAATATGGGTGCAGCGGCGCTCCGCTGGCGCCAGCAGCTCGCTGGCCTGGGCCTGGAACGCATGGGCCAGCACCAGCATCTCGCCGAGGTTGCGTTGGGCCTGTTGTTCGGCGTCGGCGGGCGTGCCGTCGACAATCGCGGTTAGCGTGGCAAAGCCGCCGTCGGGCAGGTGCAGTGGCACGGTCAGCCCGGTACTCAGGCCGTAGTCGCGGATGTAGTGGGCCACCGGGCGATGGGCATCGGTGAGGGCGCCGTTCCAGTGTGTGTCCGTGCAGAACGACCAGACAAACGGCAGGGTTTGCCGCGCCGCGCGTTGCTGCACCGGGTCGATCTGGTAATAACCGCGCTCGCACCACAAGGCGTGCATGTCGCCCGGCGCATTCAGGGCCTTGAACACTGACGGGGTGATCAGTGCGCCTTCATGGCTCATGGGGACGGGCGCGTAGTCATAGATCAGGGTTTTGAAACCCAATTGGTTGGTGGCTGATTGAACCTCGGCCAGGCACGCATCCAGCGTCGTAGTGTGGGCGAGTTGCTCGCTGAACGTGATCAGGTCGGTGTGCATGGCGCCTCCGGGCGTTGGGCTGCAGCATTTTGGAAGCAAACAGTCTGCCAATGCCAAAACCTAGTACTTTTCAGGATAGAGCCAGTGCCTGCGTCGCCCTAGAGTGAGGCTTCTGTTCAACCCTTGCGGAGCGCCATCATGATCGACCCTTCCACACCCGGTGACAGCGCGCAGCTCGCGCGTTTCGGATATACCCAACAACTCAAGCGCCAGCTCAGCCTGGGTGACCTGTTGATCTACGGCATGGTGTTCATGGTGCCCCTGGCGCCGTTCTCGATCTTTGGCGGGGTGTTCGACGCCAGCCACGGCATGGTGCCACTGACGTACCTGATCGGCTTTGTCGCCATGCTGTTCACCGCGATCAGTTACCAGCAGATGTCCCACGCGTTTCCGGTCGCCGGCTCGGTATATGCCTATGTGGGGCGCGGCCTGAACAGCCAACTGGGGTTCCTCGCGGGCTGGGCGATCCTGCTCGATTACCTGCTGGTGCCGACCCTGCTTTACGTGATTGGCGCCAATGCCATGGCCAACGTCATCCCCGCTGTGCCGCAGCCGCTGTGGATCGTGTTTTTTGTGGTGCTCAATACCGTGGTGAACCTGCGCGGCATCCAGACCACGGCCCGCGCCAACCGCTTGTTCCTCTATGGCCAACTGGTGGTGCTGGGGGTGTTTGTGGTGCTCGCCAGTGTCGCCATCAGCAACGGCGTCAATGGCGCCAGTTGGACCTTGAAGCCGTTGTACAACCCGGCTGAATTTTCCTTGCCGCTGATATTCAGCGCCCTGTCGGTGGCAGTGTTGTCGTTCCTCGGTTTCGACGCCATCTCCACGCTGTCGGAGGAGACCCGTGGCGGCAGCCGTGCGGTCGGGCGCGCAACGTTATGGTCGCTGGCGCTGGTGGCTGCGCTGTTTATGGTGCAGACGTGGCTGGCGGCGCTGTTGCAACCCAACCTTGTGCAATACCCGGATGCGGATGCGTCGAACAATGCCTTCTACGAAATCGGCCGCCTGGTCGCCGGGCCCTGGCTGCAAGTGGTGATCGCCTTGGCCGTGGCCATCGGCGCTGCAATCGCCAACTCCCTGGTAGCCCAGGCCGCGACGTCGCGGTTGTTGTTCGCCATGGCGCGGGATCGCCAGTTGCCGCAGTTTCTCAGTCAGGTGCACGCGGTCACCGGTGTGCCGCAACGCGCGACTTTTCTGGTGGCGGGCTTGAGCCTGGTGCTGGGTCTGTTTTTTGTCGGGCAGATCAACCTGCTGGCGTCGATGTGCAACTTTGGTGCGCTGACCGCGTTCCTGCTGCTGCATGTGGCGGTGGCCTGGCACTACCGCAGCGCCGGTCGCCGGCTGGTGCACGGGCTGGTGCCGCTGATCGGTTTTGTGATCATCAGCTACGTGCTGGTCAATTCCGACATTTACGCCAAGGTCGGCGGCACGTGCTGGATTGTCCTGGGGATTGGCGTGTTGATGTTTTTCAAGGCCACCGGGCGTTCGACGGAACTCAAGGTGGATGCGTCGCAGGGGTAGGCGAGCGAGACGGTGAATGGCTCACCGTCTCGAACCTGGCAGGCTAGAACTTGAACCGACCCACCAACCCCTTCAGCTGACCGGAAATATCCGTCAACCGACCCGAGCCGGTCTGCGCCGAGTGGGCAAAGCCTTCCACCAGTTGCGCATCGGCATGGATCTGCGCGATGTGCCGGTTGATCTCTTCGGCCACCTGGTGCTGCTCTTCGGCGGCGGTGGCGATCTGGGTGTTCTGGTCGCGGATCGAGTCCACCGAGCCGCGGATCTTGTCGAAGCTGTCGCGGGCCTGTTGGATGCGTTCCACGCTGGTGTGGGACACCAGCAGGCTGCCCTGCATCTGCTGGGTGACTTCCTGGGTGCGCCGGGCGAGGTTGCCCAGCAGGCTGTCGATCTCGCCGGTGGAGTCGGCGGTGCGGCGGGCGAGGGCGCGCACTTCGTCGGCCACCACCGCAAAACCACGGCCCTGATCGCCGGCGCGCGCGGCTTCGATTGCCGCGTTGAGCGCCAGCAGGTTGGTCTGCTCGGCAATCGAGCGGATGGTGTCGAGGATGGTGTTGATGTTCTGGCTGTCCTGCTCCAGCAACTGCATGGTCTGGGTCGACTTTTGCAGGTCTTCGCTCAACTTGAGCACGCTGCCGGTGGCTTCGCCGATGTGCTGCTGGCCGTCGTGTACGTCGCGGTAGCCTTCGTCGGCACTGGTGGCGGCGGCGCTGCACGAACGCGCGACTTCGTTGGCGGTGGCGACCATTTCGTTGAACGCGGTGCTCACCAGCTCCACGGCTTCACGCTGGCGGCCAGCGGCCTGGTTCATGTTGTTGGCCACGGTGCTGGTGTCGGCGGCGGCGCTTTGCAGGTCGGTGGAGGCGCTGCCGATGCGTTGCACCAGTTGCGCAATCGCGCCGAGAAACTGGTTGAACCAGCCGGCCAGCGTCGCGGTTTCGTCCTTGCCCTGCACGGTGAGTTTGCGGGTCAGGTCGCCTTCACCTTCGGCGATTTCCTGCAGGCCGTCGGCAACGCTGCGGATGGGGCGCACGATCATGCTGGCAAAACTTGCACCGACCAGGGCGAAGACCACGGCGAGGGCCGCGGCGATGGCGGCGATCAACCAGGTCAGGCTCGACGCGCCGGCCATCACCTCGTCGCGCTTGATCAAGCCGATAAAGCGCCAGCCGAGGTCTTTGGAGCTGACCACGTTGGCCATGTAGGGCACGCCGTTGATCTCGATCTGGGTGGCGCCGTCGGTGCGCTTGGCCAGCTCGGCGTATTGCGGGCCGAGGTCGGCCAGGGGCTTGAAGTTGTGCTTGGCATCGCTGGGGTCTACCAACACGTTGCCGTTGGCTTCCACCAGCATCAGGTAACCGCTGTCGCCGAGCTTGATGTTGCGCACCAGTTCGGTGAGTTGCTTGAGCGACACGTCCAGGCCGACCACGCCGAGGATATTGCCGGTGGCGTCGGCGACGGTGCGCACGGTGCCGATCAGCACCACGTCATCCGGTGCCCAGTAATAAGCACCGGTGCGCACGGTGTTGCCCGGCGCGGCCACGGCGGCCTTGTACCAGGGGCGTTGGCGCGGGTCGTAGTTGTTCAGCTTGGTGTCGTCGGGCCAACTGGCGTAGCCGCCGTCGCTCAGGCCCAGAGACAGGTAAGCGGTGCTCGGGTGGCTTTTGGCGAACTGGTCGAAGATGTCCAGCAGCGCTTTGTTGGTCGGGGTCAGGGGGATTTGCGCGGCATCGGCACCGGCGTAGCTTTTCAGGTCTTTGGCGGCGGCGATGCGTGGGTCTTTGGCGACGAATTCGACGTTCTGGCTGATGCCGTCGAAGAATTGCTTCATGCCGTTGTCGATCTGGCGGATTTCACGGCTGCTGCTGTCGACGAAATTGGCCTCGGCCGCATCCCGCAGGTTCAGTACCACCAGCACGGCCACCAGGATCACCGGCACGCAGGCGACAGCCGCAAACGCCCAGGTCAGCTTGTGTTTGATATTCATGACATCTCCCGCAGGGTACTTATTAGAGTTGGCAAGGCGGAGGAAAGCGAAGAGCGTCGCATGTGTTGTTTTTAGAGGGGATAGCCCATGCGTACCCCCGGTATATCGACCGGTGGGTCACGCACTTTAGGCCGTTGGCAGGGTTTAACCGATGCGCTCGCCACCCAAGGCATCACGCTGCATCGATTGCAGGTTTTTCTCGATGGTTTCGCAGATGGTGTCCATCTGGATCTGGTGCTCGCTGGAGTTGAACGGGCTTTGCAGGTCGGTGCCGATGCGCTCGATGGCTAGCAGCATAAAACCCACCACCGTCGAGGCCAGCGGGGTGAACCAGCCGAGGGATTCCACCAGGCCTATCGGTACGATCAGGCAGAACAGCGAGATAAACAGCCGTGGGAAATACACGTAGGGGTAGGGCAGCGGCGTGTTGGCGATACGCTCCATGCCGCCCTGGGCGTTGGACAAATCCACCAGGGTCGATTCCAGCCGCGCCAGGCGGATGCTGTCCAGGTGGCCGGCCTTGTATTCCTTGGCCAGCAACGCTGCCGAGCCGGTGAGGATGTCGTTGGCAAAATTATTGGTGGTGCCGTTGCGCGCGAACTCGTCGGTGGGGATGAACGCACGCACCTCATCGGGGCAGGGTTGGCCCTTGAGGTGGGCCGCCAGGCAGTTCACATAGGCCACATGCCGGCGCAGCAGGGTGGCCTTGACCGGGTTGACCTCGCTGTCGGGGTCATCTAGCAGTGTCAGCACCTGGCGCGCAAAACTGCGCGAATTATTGACCATCGCCCCCCACAGCGTGCGCGCCTCCCACCAGCGGTTATAGGCGCTGCTGTTGCGAAAACTGATCAGCACCACCAGCGCCGAACCGAGCAACGTCAGGGGCATCAGCGGCAGGTTGATCTTGTAGGTGAGGAACAGCATGAAATCCACCGTGACGGCGACATCCCACAGCAACAGCCAGAACAAGGCCCAGCCTACATAGCCCATGGTCTTGATGATCAGGCGGTATTTTTTGATGATGGCGGCTTTCAAACGACGACCTCGCGGCGAGCAGTGGGCAAGAGTGCCTTAGCTCGGACGCGGGTTTGGGGGGAAAGGTTCGCTGCTGAAACGTTTCTTAGTGCTGGGCGAGGATGCTGTGGAGCAGGCCGGGGAAGCGACTTTCAAGCACATCACTGCGCAATGAGTTCATATGGGTAGTCCCCACACTCCGCGTCTGCACCAACCCCGCATCACGCAACACGCGAAAGTGGTGGGACATGCTCGACTTGGGCCGCCCGCCATCCAATTCGCCGCACGTGGCTTCGGCTACGCCGGCCAGGCAGCGCACGATTTCCAGGCGCACCGGGTCGCTCAGCGCGTAGAGCACGCGTTCGAGGGTGAGGTCTTGGACTAGGGGGTGTTTGAAGGCTCGCATGAAACGAATGATAACAGGGGGGTATCGCTGAATACTATAGTTCGATTACCATCGAACTATCGAATCAACCATCACTTTGCCGGAGTTGTCCCATGGCCGCTTTGTTCGAACCCTACACACTCAAAGACGTCACCCTGCGCAATCGCATTGCCATCCCGCCGATGTGTCAGTACATGGCCGATGACGGCATCGTCAACGACTGGCACCACGTGCACCTCGCGGGCATGGCCCGTGGTGGGGCAGGGCTGGTGGTGGTCGAGGCCACCGCCGTCGCGCCGGAAGGCCGCATCACCCCGGGCTGCACCGGTATCTGGAGCGATGCCCACGCCGCGGCGTTCGTGCCAATAGTCAAGGCCATCAAGGCCGCGGGTTCGGTGCCGGGCATCCAGATCGGCCACGCCGGGCGTAAAGCCAGCGCCAACCGCCCGTGGGAAGGTGATGACCATATGGCCGCGTCCGACCCGCGCTCGTGGGAAACCATCGCGCCGTCGGCGATTGCCTTTGGTGCGAACCTGCCGCAGGTGCCACGTGCCATGACCCTGGACGACATCGCCCGTGTTCGCCAGGACTTCGTCGATGGTGCGCGCCGTGCCCGTGACGCCGGTTTTGAATGGATCGAGCTGCACTTCGCCCACGGTTACCTGGGCCAGAGCTTCTTTTCCGAACACTCCAACCAGCGCACCGACGCCTACGGCGGCAGCTTTGACAACCGCAGCCGCTTCCTCCTGGAAACCCTGGCCGCCGTGCGTGAAGTCTGGCCGGAAAACCTACCGCTGACCGCCCGTTTCGGCGTGCTGGAATACGACGGCCGCGACGAGCAGACCCTCGCCGAATCCATCGAACTGGCCCGCCGCTTCAAAGCTGGTGGCCTGGACCTGTTGAGCGTCAGCGTTGGCTTTACCATTCCCGACACGAATATCCCGTGGGGCCCGGCATTCATGGGGCCGATTGCCGAACGTGTGCGCCGTGAAGCGGGTATCCCGGTGACTTCGGCGTGGGGCTTTGGCACGCCGCAACTGGCAGAAGGCGCCTTGCAGGCCGGGCATCTGGACCTGGTGTCGGTTGGCCGTGCCCATTTGGCTGATCCGCATTGGGCGTACTTTGCGGCCAAGGAGCTGGGTGTCGAGAAGTCGTCGTGGACCTTGCCGGCGCCTTACGCGCACTGGTTGGAGCGTTATCGCTAAGGCTTGAACCAGCGTTTCAGGAGCCACTCACGCGAGTGGCTTTTTTGTGCCTGGCGTTTATCAATTCGATACAAAGCGGTTACCCAAAAAATAGTGAATGAGAACGCATATCAATAATGGGCGGCGTGATATACCATCGCGCCGCGAAAATCTGGCAGCTATGCCGCCCCATTTGGCCCATTCACTAGGTTCATCATTCATGCGTCGTACCCTGGTTTCCATCTGTGTGCTTCAGGCGTTTTCCCCTTTGACCTGGGCCGAAGTCGCCCCCGCCGACAAGGCCAGCCTGGAGTTGCAAGCCACCTCCATCACCGGCACCGCGGACTACGAGACCGCCCAGGGCCCGGTCAAGGGCTACCTGGCCACACGTTCCGCCAGTGCGACGCGCACCGACACCTCGATTCATGAAACCCCGCAGTCCATCAGCGTGGTGACCAAGGACGCCGTCGAAGACATCGGCGCCACCCGCCTGCAAGACGCGCTGGACTACGCCGGCGGCGTCGGCCGTGCCAATAACTTTGGCGGCCAGGGCCTCACCACCTTCACCGTGCGTGGCTTCACCACCGGCGAGTTCTACCGCAACGGTTTCCCGATCAACCGTGGCTACCCGAACATGCCGGACGCCAACACCATCGAACGTCTCGAAGTGCTGCGCGGCCCGGCCACCATGCTCTACGGCCGTGGCGATCCAGGCGGCACCTTCAACGTGGTGTCCAAGCAACCGCTGCCTGAGCGCACCGTGACGCTGGGCAGCCAGTTGAACGACCAAGGCATGAAGCGCGGCACCCTGGATGCTTCCGGCCCGCTGGATGAAGAAGGCCGCCTGGCTTACCGCCTGAACGTGGTGGGCGAGGGCGGCGAGACCTTCCGCGACCACGTCGAAACCGAACGCTACGGCATCACGCCGGTGATCACCTGGCAAGCTACCGACGCCACTAAGGTGATCTTCGAAGGCGACTTCATGCGCAATAATCACCCGTTGGACCGTGGCCTGACGCGCTTTGCCACGCAAAAAGGCAGTGCCTCGCGCGACACGTTCTGGGGCGACAAGGATGTGGGCAAGCTGCACAACGACAATACCGTGGCCCAGTTGCGTTTCGAGCACCTGCTCAATGACAACTGGACCTTGGGCGGCGGCTTCCAGTACTTGGACGGCACCCTGCAAGGCAACGGCATCGAAGCCAATAGCCTGGCCACCGACGGGCACACCCTCAACCGCAACTTCAACTACCGCAAGCTGGAGTGGACCGACAAGGACACCCAACTCAACCTCACCGGGCGTTTCTCCACCGGTGGGTTCGAACACACCTTGCTCACCGGCATCGAGCTTGAGGACTACGACTACAAGTCGATCATCCAGCGCTCCAGCGCGCCTTACACCAGTGACATCTTCAACCCGGTCTATGGCAAGCCGCGCCCGGCGTTGGTCAACACGCCAACCCACGACACGGAAAACCTGAAGACCTACGGGGCGTTTATCCAGGATCAAGTGGCCCTCACCGATCGCCTGAAAGTATTGGCGGGTGCGCGTTTCGAACGCTTTGAACATGAATACCGCAGCTATGTCGCCAAGGTCGCCCCTTGGGATGCCAGCCACAACGCCGTTACCCCCCGTGTGGGCGTGACCTACGACCTGACGGACACCCTCGCGGTCTACGCCGACGCCGCGCGTTCGTTCAAGCCGAATACCGGTGCCTCGCTTCAAGGCAGCGGGTTTGAGCCGGAGAAGGGTAAATCCTATGAGATGGGCATCAAGTGGGAGGCCCTTGATCGCCAGTTGAGTGTGGACGCCGCGATCTACCAGATCGACAAGAAAAACGTGCTCACCACCGACCCTGCGGATTCGAACTACAAAGTCGCCGCCGGCCAGGTGCGCAGCCGTGGTTTTGACCTGAACGTGGCCGGTAATATCACGCCTGAGTGGCGCGTAATCGGCGGGTATGCCTACGTGGATGCCGAAGTGACCAAGGACAACACGCTGCGTGTCGGTACACACCTGGCCAACATTCCACGCAACAGCTTCAGCCTGCTCAACGTGTATGAATTCCAGGATGGCAGCCTCAAGGGCCTGGGCCTCGGCGCGGGCGCCAAGTACGTCGATGAACGTGCCGGCCTGACCTCCAATACGCCGTTCATGATGGACGCCTACACCGTGGTGGACTTGCTCAGCTACTACAAGGTCAACGACAAGGTGCGGCTCAACCTGGACGTGAAGAACCTGTTCAATCGCGATTATGAAGAAGGGGCGTTCGGTAACTTCTATGCTTACCCGGGCGCGCCGCGCACGGTACAGCTCGGCATTGCCTACACGCTTTAATAATCTGGAGCACTACAAATCAAAATGTGGGAGCGGGCTCCCACAGTTGAAATGTCTATGCCTGATAACGCTCGGTTGTCAGAGCGGCGTCAACACATTCATCACCGTATCCAACGCCACCCGCGTGTCATCCAACTGCACCAGCGACGCATGCCGCGCACCCAGTGCATCGCGGTTCTGGATCGCGGTGAGGATCGCCTTGTGCCGAGGCAGGCTAAGCCCCTGGATATCCGGGCGGCGGTTGGTGATGTTGATCGACTCGCGCAGCGGCAGCGACAGCATGTTGCACATATAGGCCAGCAAGTCGTTGCGCGTGGCGTCGGCAATCGCGCGGTGGAAGTCCAGGTCGGCCTGTAGCAGCTCTTCGTGGGTCTTCGCCGTTTCCATGCCCAGGTAGGCTTTTTCGATGGTGGCGATGTCTTCATCGGTGGCGGTGGTCGCGGCCATGGCTGCGATCTCCGGTTCGAGGATGCGCCGCACACCGGCCAGGGTGTTGAAGAATTCGCTGTGGGGCGTGGACTGCATCAACCAGGACAGCACGTCCGGGTCGAGCAAATGCCATTTCAAACGTGGCCGCACCACCGCACCCACCCGTGGCTTGGAATACACCAGGCCCTTGGCGCTGAGCACCCGCGTGGCTTCGCGCAACACCGAGCGGCTGACCTTGTACTCCTCGCAGAGCGTGGCCTCCAGGGGCAGCTTTTCTTCGGGCTTGAAGCGCCCGGAAACGATGTGCATGCCCAAGTCCTGAACGATCTGGGCATGCATGCTCTTGCGCGGCTTGGGAGGCTGGTGATCCATAACGACGGAGAGGCTCTGACTTAAAGACCCGGCATCATAGCATCCCAATTAGTGGGAATGCCGGGGGACTTCCGCCCCACGGCAACCCACCAGGAAGTCAAAGTCGCAACCCTGGTCCGCCTGCAATACGTGGTCGATATACAACTGGCGATAACCGCCGACGATCATTTTTTGCGGTGGCGCCAGATCCGCCATGCGTGCCGCCAGCTCGGCGTCGGGGATGTCCAGGTGCAGGCGACCGTTGGCGCAGTCCAGTTCGATCCAGTCACCTTCCTTTACCGTGGCCAACGGCCCGCCGGCTGCGGCTTCCGGCGCCACGTGCAGTACCACCGTGCCGTACGCCGTGCCGCTCATGCGCGCGTCGGAAATGCGCACCATGTCCGTCACACCCTGGGCCAGCAGCTTGGCAGGCAGGCCCATGTTGCCCACCTCGGCCATGCCCGGGTAACCCTTGGGCCCGCAGTTTTTCATGACCAGGATCGAGTTGGCGTCCACGTCCAGCTCCGGGTCGTTGATGCGCGCCTTGTACATGTCGAAGTTCTCGAACACCACCGCACGGCCGCGATGTTGCATCAGCTCCGGGCTGGCAGCAGACGGCTTGAGCACCGCACCCAACGGCGCCAGGTTGCCGCGCAGTACGCAGATGCCGCCGTCGGCGCGGATCGGGTTGTCGAGGGTGCGGATCACTTCGTCCTGACCGTAGATCGGCGAATCCTGGGTGTTCTCGCCGAGGGACTTGCCGTTCACCGTCAGCGCATTCGGATGGGGGATCAGGTTGGCCTCACCGAGGCGGCGCAACACCGCCGGCAGGCCGCCGGCGTAGTAGAACTCCTCCATCAGGAAGCGCCCCGACGGCTGCAAGTCGACGATGGTCGGCATGCCACGGCCCATGCGGGTCCAGTCGTCGAGGTCGAGTTCCACACCGATGCGCCCGGCGATAGCCTTCAAGTGGATCACCGCGTTGGTCGAACCGCCGATGGCCGCATTCACGCGGATCGCGTTTTCAAACGCCTCTTTGGTGAGGATCTTCGACAGCTTCAAGTCTTCGCGCACCATCTCCACCGCGCGCATGCCGGACATATGCGCCAGCACATAACGCCGCGCATCCACCGCCGGAATCGCCGCGTTGTGCGGCAACGAGGTGCCCAGCGCTTCGGCCATGCACGCCATGGTCGAGGCCGTGCCCATGGTGTTGCAGGTGCCCGCCGAGCGCGACATGCCGCCCTCGGCCGCGAGGAAGTCATCCAGGGTAATGGTGCCGGCCTTGACCTGCTCGCTGAGCTGCCACACCACGGTGCCCGAACCAATGTCCTGGCCCTTGTGCTTGCCGTTGAGCATCGGCCCACCGGTGACCACGATCGCCGGCACGTCGCAACTGGCGGCGCCCATCAGAAGGGCCGGGGTGGTCTTGTCGCAGCCGGTCAGCAGCACCACGCCGTCAATCGGGTTGCCGCGAATCGCTTCTTCCACGTCCATGCTCGCCAGGTTGCGGGTGAGCATGGCGGTGGGGCGCAGGTTGGATTCGCCGTTGGAAAACACCGGGAATTCCACCGGAAAGCCACCGGCCTCGATCACGCCGCGTTTGACGTGCTCGGCGATCTGGCGGAAATGCGCGTTGCACGGCGTCAGCTCCGACCAGGTATTGCAGATGCCGATGATCGGCTTGCCATGGAACTGATGGTCGGCAATGCCCTGGTTCTTCATCCAGCTGCGGTACATGAAGCCGTTCTTGTCGGCGGTACCAAACCACTGGGCGGAGCGTAGGCCGGGCTTTTTATCAGACATGATCGATTCTCTTATTGTATGACTATATGTTCTATCTGTGCTTAAACATAAGCGCAAAATCGCTGCTTTGGAAGAGTTGTTTTGCAAATAGTCCTACTATATAGTCCGTCTTAACTGAGGTATGACCCTGGCGGATTTTCGCGAGAGGCGTCCCCCGAGCTTCTATAAAAACAACAATGTGGAGATCGACCCCCATGAGCCAGGAACTGCGGCTTATTCGGCGCATTACGCTGAAACTGATTCCCTTCCTGATCCTGCTGTACCTGATCGCCTACGTGGACCGTTCCGCCGTGGGCTTCGCCAAGTTGCACATGGGCGCCGACATCGGCATCGGTGATGCCGCCTATGGCTTGGGCGCAGGCCTGTTCTTTATTGGCTACTTCCTGTTCGAGATCCCCAGCAACCTGATGCTCGACCGCTTCGGCGCGCGGCGCTGGTTCGCGCGGATCATGATCACCTGGGGCGCGATCACCATCGGCATGGCCTTTGTGCAGGGGCCGCACAGCTTCTATGTGATGCGCTTTCTGCTTGGCGCGGCGGAGGCGGGGTTCTTCCCGGGCGTGCTGTACTACATCACCCAATGGTTCCCGGTGCGCCATCGCGGCAAGATCCTCGGGCTGTTTATCCTGTCCCAGCCGATTGCGATGATGATCACCGGCCCGGTGTCCGGTGGCTTGTTGGGCATGGACGGCATCCTCGGCCTGCACGGCTGGCAGTGGTTGTTCATCGTGATTGGCACCCCGGCGATCCTGCTCACCTGGCCGGTGCTGCGCTACCTGCCGGACGGCCCCAAGCAGGTCAGCTGGATGAGCGATGAGGAAAAAGCCTGGCTCACCGGCGAACTCGCCAAAGACCTGCAAGCCTACGGCCAGACCCGCCACGGCAACCCGTTGCATGCCCTCAAGGACAAACGCGTGTTGCTGCTGGCGCTGTTCTATTTGCCAGTGACCCTGAGTATCTACGGCCTGGGCCTGTGGCTGCCGACCCTGATCAAGCAGTTCGGCGGCAGTGACCTGACCACCGGCTTCATCTCCGCCGTGCCCTACATCTTCGGCATCATCGGCCTGCTGATCATCCCGCGCAGCTCCGACCGCTTGAATGATCGCTACGGCCACTTGGCAGTGCTTTATGTACTGGGCGCCATCGGCCTGTTCTTCAGCGCCTGGCTGAGCGTGCCGGTGCTGCAAATGGCCGCGCTGTGCCTGGCCGCATTCGCGTTGTTTTCCTGCACCGCGGTGTTCTGGACCTTGCCGGGGCGTTTCTTCGCCGGTGCCAGTGCGGCGGCAGGTATTGCGCTGATCAACTCGGTGGGCAACCTCGGCGGCTACATCGGCCCGTTTGTGATTGGTGCGCTCAAGGAATACACCGGCAACCTCGCCTCGGGCCTGTACTTCCTGTCGGCGGTGATGGTGTTCGGGCTGATCCTGACCTTCGTGGTGTACCGCGTGCTGGAACGCAAGCACGTGCTGCCCGCCGACCAATTCGCCGCCAGCGCCCGTGGCGCTTCACGTACTTGATTCAAGGAGAAGTTGCATGCGTTTAGTTCAGTTTGAATTGCCCAACGGTGAGCGCCGGGTGGGCGTGGTGGACGGCAACATAGTGCGCGAGGTGCAGACGGCGCGCAGCGTGCGTGAATTGGCCCTGGCGGCCATCGAAGCCGGTGTTGGCCTGGCCCAACAGGTCGACAGCCTGGGCCTGGGCGCCAGCCATGACTACGCGGCACTGCTTGCCGACTTGAAGATCCTGCCGCCGCTGGACCATCCCGACCCAGCCCATATGCTCATCAGCGGCACCGGCCTGACTCACCTCGGCAGCGCCTCGGCCCGCGACAAGATGCACCAGGCCGGCGACGAAACCGCGCTGACCGACACCATGCGCATCTTCAAATGGGGCGTGGAGGGCGGCAAACCGGCAGCGGGCGTTGCCGGCGTGCAGCCCGAGTGGTTCTACAAGGGCGACGGCAGTATCGTCGTGCGCCCCGGCGCCGCGTTCCCGGTGCCGCCGTTTGCCGAAGACGCCGGTGAAGAGCCGGAGATCGGCGGCTTGTACGTGATCGGCCCGGACAGCCAGCCCTATCGCGTCGGCTTTGCGGTGGGCAACGAGTTTTCCGACCACGTCATGGAGCGCAAGAACTACCTGTACCTGGCCCATTCCAAGCTGCGCAGTTGCAGCTACGGCCCCGAATTGCGCGTCGGTGAGTTGCCGCAGCATCTGGCGGGCAGCAGCCGCATCCTGCGCGACGGCGAAGTGATCTGGCAGAACGAGTTCCTCAGCGGCGAAGCCAACATGTGCCACAGCCTGGACAACCTCGAATACCACCACTTCAAATACCGCCAGTTCCTCAGGCCGGGCGATGTGCACATCCACTTCTTCGGCACCGCCACGCTGTCATTCGCCGACGGTATACGTACCCAGCCGGGGGATGTGTTCGAGATCAGCCAGGCCGAGTTCGGCGCGCCGCTGGTCAACCGTGTCGGCAGCAGCGACGCAGCGTTCGAACCCGGCCACGTCATCACCCTTTAAGGAGCCCTTCATGTCCCAGTTTCTCGGCCACAACTACATCGGCGGCGAGCGCAGCGCCAACGGCAGCGTGACCCTCAAGAGTGTCGATGCAAGCACCGGCGAAGCCTTGCCCCAGGATTTCTACCAGGCCACCCCGCAGGAAGTTGACGCCGCCGCCAAGGCCGCTGCGCAGGCGTATCCAGCCTATCGCGCCCTGAGTGCGGCGCGGCGGGCGCAGTTCCTCGATGCGATCGCCGATGAGCTGGACGCCCTGGGCGATGATTTCGTCGCACTGGTCTGCCGTGAAACCGCGCTGCCCGCCGCCCGTATCAAAGGCGAGCGCGGGCGCACCAGCGGCCAGATGCGCCTGTTCGCCAGCGTGCTGCGGCGCGGGGACTTCTACGGCGCGCGCATCGACAAGGCCCTGCCGGAGCGCCAGCCATTGCCGCGCCCGGACCTGCGTCAATACCGCATCGGCCTCGGCCCGGTGGCGGTGTTTGGGGCAAGCAATTTCCCACTGGCGTTTTCCACGGCGGGCGGTGACACCGCCGCTGCGTTGGCGGCCGGTTGCCCGGTGGTGTTCAAGGCCCACAGCGGGCATATGGCGACGGCCGAATGCGTGGCCGATGCAATTATTCGTGCCGCTGAAGCCAGCGGGATGCCGGCCGGTGTGTTCAATATGATCTTTGGCGGCGGCGTCGGCGAGGCGCTGGTCAAGCACCCGGCGATCCAGGCGGTGGGCTTTACCGGTTCGCTCAAGGGCGGTCGCGCCTTGTGCGATATGGCGGCAGCGCGCCCGCAGCCGATCCCGGTGTTTGCCGAGATGTCCAGCATCAATCCGGTGATCGTCTTGCCCCAGGCGTTACAGGCCCGCGCCGACACCATCGCCCGCGACCTTACCGCGTCGGTGGTGCAAGGCTGCGGCCAGTTCTGCACCAACCCGGGCTTGGTGATCGGCCTCGCATCGCCTGCATTTACCGCGTTCACCCAGCAGGTGGCGCAATTGATCGGCGACCAACCGGCGCAGACCATGCTCAACGCCGGCACCCTGGGCAGCTACGGCAAGGGCCTGGAAAAACTCCTCGCCCATCCGCGCATCGAGCATCTGGCGGGCAACCCGCAGGCGGGCAATCAAGCCCAGCCGCAGCTGTTCAAGGCCGATGTGCGCCTGCTGATCGATGGCGATGAAGTGCTGCAGGAAGAAGTCTTCGGCCCCACCACGGTGTTTGTCGAAGTCGCCGACCAGGCCCAGCTCAGCGCCGCCTTGCACGGCCTGCACGGCCAGCTCACGGCGACGATCATTGGCGAGCTGAATGACCTGCAACAGTTCGCCGAACTCACGCCACTGCTGGAGCAGAAAGTCGGGCGCATCCTGCTCAACGGCTACCCCACCGGCGTCGAAGTCTGCGACGCGATGGTGCACGGCGGCCCTTATCCTGCGACCTCCGATGCCCGTGGCACCTCGGTCGGCACCCTGGCCATCGACCGCTTCCTGCGCCCGGTGTGCTTCCAGAATTACCCTGATAGCCTGCTGCCCGATGCGTTGAAAAACGCCAACCCGTTGCGTATCCAACGCCTGGTGGATGGCACGCCGTCGCGCGATCCGTTGTAAAACGCAGACCTGAGAACAACAAAAAATCCAGGAGGCACCATGTCGTTTCATGCCGTTACCGAACACCGTGCGCAACTGGGGGAGGGCCCGTTCTGGGACGTGCCGACCCAGGCGCTGTACTGGGTGAATATCGCCGGCAAACAGGCGCTGCGCCTGATGGGCGGGCAGTTGCGGGTGTGGCAGTTGCCCGAGCATGTCTCGGCGTTTATCCCGTGTGAACGCGGTGATGCGCTGGTGACCTTGAGCAGCGGCGTGTATCGCCTCGACCTCGACAGCGAAGCACTGACCCTGCTGTGCGTGGCCGACCCGCAACCGGGCAACCGGGGCAATGAAGCGCGCTGCGATGCCCAGGGCCGCCTGTGGCTGGGCACCATGCAGAACAATATCGGCGCGCAGGGCGAAGACCTGCCGGTGACGCGGCGTTCCGGCGGCCTGTTTCGTATCGATGCCGACGCGCGGGTCACGCCGTTGCTCAGCGGCCTGGGCATTCCCAACACCTTGCTGTGGAACGACGACGGCAGCCTTGTGCATTTTGGCGACAGCATGGATCGCACGCTCTACCGGTTTGCGATCCAGGCGGACGGCCAACTCGGCGCCGCCGATGCCTGGTTCGGCCCCCACGAACGCGGCGGGCCGGACGGCTCGGCGATGGACGTTGAGGGCTATATCTGGAATGCACGCTGGGACGGCAGCTGCCTGCTGCGCATCGCGCCGGATGGCGGGGTCGATCGCGTCATCGAGCTGCCCGTCAGCCGGCCCACCAGCTGCGTATTTGGCGGGCCAAACCTCAGCACCCTTTACATCACCAGCGCCGCCAGCCCTTTGGATCACCCCTTGGACGGCGCCGTGCTGGCCATCGAACTCGACCTGCCAGGCAAGCCCTGTCACCGCTTTGCCGGTTAACCCCCCCAAGACTTAAAAACAACAACAAGGAGTCACCGTATGAATCGTCGTCGTGGTATCCGTTCCCTGTGCTGCGCCGCTGTGGCGGTCTCGGCCATGAGCTTGAGCGGGCTGTTGCTGGCCGCTGAAGAAGTGAAGATCGGCTTCCTGGTCAAGCAGGCCGAAGAACCGTGGTTCCAGACCGAATGGGCCTTCGCCGAAAAAGCCGGCAAGGAACACGGTTTCACGGTAATCAAGATCGCCGTGCCCGATGGCGAGAAGACCCTGTCGGCCATCGACAGCCTGGCCGCCAATGGCGCCAAGGGTTTTGTGATCTGCCCACCGGACGTGTCCCTCGGCCCGGCCATTGTCGCCAAGGCCAAGGCCAACGGCCTCAAAGTGATCGCGGTGGATGACCGTTTTGTCGATGCCAAGGGCAACTTCATGGAAGACGTGCCGTACCTGGGCATGGCGGCGTTTGAAGTCGGCCAGAAACAAGGCGCGGCCATGGCCGCCGAAGCGAAAAAACGCGGTTGGGACTGGAAGGACACCTACGCGGTGATCAACACCTTCAATGAACTCGACACCGGTAAAAAACGCACCGACGGCTCGGTCAAATCCCTGGAAGAAGCGGGCATGCCCAAGGATCACATTCTCTTCACCGCCGCCAAGACCCTCGACGTGCCGGGCAGCATGGACGCCACCAACTCGGCCCTGGTCAAGCTGCCCAGCGGCGCGAAAAACCTGATCATCGGCGGCATGAACGACAATACTGTGCTCGGCGGCGTGCGCGCCACGGAAAGCGCCGGCTTCAAGGCGGCCAATGTGATCGGCATCGGCATCAATGGCACCGACGCCATCGGCGAACTGAAAAAGCCCAACAGCGGTTTCTTCGGCTCGATGCTGCCAAGCCCGCACATCGAGGGCTACAACACCGCGCTGATGATGTACGAGTGGGTCACCAAAGGCACGGAACCGGCGAAGTACACCGCCATGGATGAAGTGACGCTGATCACCCGCGACAACTTCAAGGAAGAGCTGACCAAAATCGGGTTGTGGCAATGACCGCTGCGGCCCTGCGCTTTGACGGCATCGGCAAGACCTTTCCCGGGGTCAAGGCGCTGGACGGCATCAGCTTCAGCGCCCAACCCGGGCAGGTGCACGCGCTGATGGGGGAGAACGGCGCGGGCAAGTCGACGCTGCTGAAAATCCTCGGCGGCGCCTATATCCCGAGCAGCGGCACGGTGCAGATTGGCGAGCAGACGATGGCCTTCAAATGCGCCGCTGACAGCATCGCCAGCGGCGTGGCGGTGATTCACCAGGAGCTGCACCTGGTGCCGGAAATGACCGTGGCCGAGAACCTGTTCCTCGGGCACTTGCCGTCGCGGTTTGGTGTGGTCAATCGGGGGCTGCTGCGCAAGCAGGCCCTCGCTTGCCTCAAGGGCCTGGCGGATGAAATCGACCCAGCGGAGAAGCTCGGGCGCCTGTCCCTGGGTCAACGGCAGTTGGTGGAAATCGCCAAGGCGTTGTCCCGTGGCGCCCATGTGATTGCCTTCGACGAACCCACCAGCAGCCTGTCGGCGCGGGAGATCGACCGCTTGATGGCGATCATCACGCGCTTGCGCGATGAGGGAAAAGTGGTGCTCTACGTGTCCCATCGCATGGAAGAGGTGTTCCGCATCTGCAACGCGGTGACGGTGTTCAAGGACGGCCGTTTTGTGCGCACCTTCGACGACATGAGCGCCCTGAGCCATGACCAGTTGGTGACCTGCATGGTCGGTCGCGATATCCAGGACATCTACGATTATCGCCCGCGTGAGCACGGCGAGGTGGCGTTAAAGGTCGACGGTTTACAAGGTCCCGGCCTGCGTGAGCCGATCAGCTTCAACGTGCGCAAGGGTGAAATCCTCGGCCTGTTCGGGCTGGTCGGGGCAGGGCGCACCGAGCTGTTCCGGTTATTAAGCGGTTTGACCCGCAGCACCGCCGGGAGCCTGGAGCTCTGTGGGGAAAAACTGCACCTGCATTCACCGCGCGACGCCATCGCCGCCGGCGTGCTGCTGTGCCCGGAAGACCGCAAGAAGGAGGGCATCATCCCGCTCTCCAGCGTCGCCGAGAACATCAATATCAGCGCCCGTGGTGCCCATTCCGCGTTCGGCTGGCTGTTGCGCGACGGCTGGGAGAAAGGCAACGCCGACCAGCAGATCAAGGCGATGAAGGTCAAGACGCCCAATGCGCAACAGAAAATCATGTACCTGTCCGGTGGCAACCAGCAGAAGGCGATCCTCGGTCGCTGGCTGTCGATGCCGATGAAAGTCCTGCTGCTGGACGAGCCGACCCGTGGCATCGATATCGGCGCCAAGGCCGAGATCTATCAGATCATCCATAACCTCGCGGCCCAAGGCATTGCGGTGATCGTGGTGTCCAGCGACCTGATGGAAGTGATGGGCATCAGCGACCGCATCCTGGTGCTGTGCGAAGGCGCGCTGCGCGGCGAACAAACCCGCGCCCACGCGACTGAATCCAACCTGCTGCAACTGGCCCTGCCGCGCAGCCTGGCGAACTGAGAGAACGTTATGACCATTCAACAAAACGCGTTGCCCACGGCACGCAAACCCCTGGACCTGCGCGCACTGCTCGACAACTGGGCGATGCTGCTGGCGGCGGTGAGCATCTTTTTGCTCTGTGCGTTGCTTATCGACAACTTCCTCTCACCGCTGAATATGCGCGGCCTGGGCCTGGCGATTTCCACCGTCGGCATCGCCGCGTGCACCATGCTGTTCTGCCTGGCCTCGGGGCACTTCGACTTGTCGGTGGGCTCGGTGATTGCCTGCGCCGGGGTGGTCGCGGCCATCGTGATGCGCGATACCGACAGCGTCATGCTGGGCATTGGCGCGGCACTGCTGATGGGCCTGACCGTTGGGCTGATCAACGGCATTGTGATTGCCAAGCTGCGGGTCAACGCGTTGATCACCACGCTGGCGACCATGCAGATTGTGCGCGGCCTGGCCTACATCTTTGCCAACGGCAAAGCGGTGGGCGTATCCCAGGAGCAGTTCTTCGTGTTCGGCAACGGCCAACTGCTGGGCGTGCCGGTGCCGATCCTGATCACGATCCTGTGCTTCCTGTTTTTTGGCTGGCTGCTCAACTACACCACCTACGGGCGCAACACCATGGCCATCGGCGGCAATCCGGAAGCGGCGTTGCTGGCGGGGGTGAATGTGGATCGCACCAAGATCCTGATCTTCGCCGTGCACGGCCTGATCGGCGCGCTGGCCGGGGTGATCCTGGCGTCGCGCATGACCTCGGGCCAGCCGATGATTGGCCAGGGGTTTGAGCTGACGGTGATCTCGGCGTGTGTGCTGGGCGGGGTGTCGTTGAGTGGTGGGATTGGCATGATTCGGCATGTGATTGCGGGCGTGTTGATTTTGGCGATTATTGAGAATGCGATGAACCTGAAGAATATCGATACGTTTTATCAGTACGTCATTCGTGGCTCGATCCTCTTGCTGGCCGTAGTCATAGACCGCATGAAACAACGCTGATCCCTGTGGGAGCTGGCTTGCCTGCGATAGCATCACCTCGGTACACCTGACTCACCGAGGTGCCTGCATCGCAGGCAAGCCAGCTCCCACAAAAGCCAGCTCAGGGCTCTAGTCCGTGGTGAACTTGAAGATTGTGTTCTGCGTGTAAGTCTGCCCAGGATTCAGACGGGTGGACGCAAACCCCGGTTGGTTCGGCGCATCCGGAAAATGCTGGGTCTCCAACGTAAACCCACTCCAATGCTGATACGTCTTCCCAGCCTTGCCCGTCACCGTCCCATCGAGGAAGTTGCTGGTATAAAACTGCACCCCAGGCTCCGTGGTAAACAGCTGCAAGCGCCGCCCCGACTCGGGGTCATGCACTTCGGCGGCGAGTTTTTTTACGTCACCTTTGCTATCCAAGGCCCAGTTGAAATCGAACCCACCTTGTTTGGGCTCGGCAAATTTGAGCTGCGGATGATCCTCCTTGATGTGCTGGCCAATCGGCGTGGGCTTGAGGAAGTCCATCGGCGTGCCCTTCACCGGCGCCAGTTCACCGGTGGGAATCAACGTGGCATTCACCGGCGTGTAATGGCTGGCGTGCAGGGTGGCGACGTGCTTGAGGATGTCGCCATTGCCCGCGCCGGCAAGGTTGAAGTAGCTGTGGTTGGTCAGGTTGAGCACCGTGGGTTTGTCGGTGGTGGCGGTGTAGTCGATGTGTAATTCGTTGTTGTCGTTGAGGCGGTAGGTGACTTCGGTCTTGAGGTTACCGGGGAAGCCCATCTCGCCGTCCTTGGACAGGTAGGTGAGGGTCACGCCCACCGAGTCCTTGGCCTTGACGGGCGTGGCTTTCCACACGTGCTTGTCGAAACCCTGGGCGCCGCCATGCAGGGAATTGGGGCCGTCGTTGAGCGGCACCTGGTAGCGTTTGCCATCCAGTTCAAAGGCGCCGCCCGCCAGGCGATTGCCGAAGCGGCCGATGGTCGCGCCAAAAAACGCGGTGCCGGCCTGATAGCCTTGCACGTCGTCGAAGCCGAGCACCACGTCTTCGACCTTGCCGTGTTTGTCCGGCACCTTCAGCGACTGCAACACGCCGCCGTAGGTAATCACCGTGGCTTGCATGCCATGGCTGTTGCGCAGCACGTATTGCTCGACGGCGGTGCCGTCATTGGTTTTACCGAAGGGTTTGTGCTCGCTGCTGAGGCCTGCCGCCTGGGCGCCGCCGCTGGCGACCAGCATGGACATCGCCAGGCCCGAGAGCAGGTAACGAGGGTGCTTCATGATCGAACTTCCTTTTGTTGTTTTGAGTGGAATAGTTCTACTAATGTGCGATATTTTGTCGATACGACAGCAGATTTATAGCCTTAAACGCCTTTTATGCAAAATAAAATAAGACTAATTAAGCGAGGCCACACGTTATGACGACTCCACACGCCGTATACCCCGACCTTGAAGGCAAGACCGTACTGATCTCCGGAGGGGCATCGGGGATTGGCGAGTTCATGGTGCGCGCCTTCGCCGCGCAGGGCGCCAAGGTCGGTTTTGTGGACCGTGCGCAAAGCCAGGGCGAACGCCTGGCGGCGCTATTGAGTTCCAAGGGGCACACGGTGGAGTTCGTGCAGTGCGATATCACCGACGAGATCGCCTACAAGGCCGCCATCGCGCGTTTCGAACATTCCCTGGGGCCGATCACCGTGCTGGTGAACAACGCCGCCAATGACGTGCGCCACACCCTCGAAGAAGTCGATTCGGACACCTTCGACAAGCTCATCAGCGTCAACCTCAAGCACGCCTTCTTTGCCGCCAAGGCCGTGGTGCCCATGATGAAAAGCGCGGGTGGCGGGGCGATTATCAACCTCGGCTCGGTCGGCTGGATGATGGCCTCGGCCGGCTACCCGGTGTACGCCGCCAGCAAGGCCGCCGCCCACGGCATGACCCGCGCCCTGGCCCGGGAACTGGGGCCGAGCCAGATCCGCGTGAACACCTTGGTGCCGGGTTGGGTGATGACCGAGAAACAACTGGCGATGTGGGTCGACGATGACGCCAAGGCCCTGATCGCCCGCAGCCAATGCCTGCCGGGCAGTGTGCTGCCGGAACATATCGCCGATATGGCTTTGTTTCTGGCTTCGGATGCATCGGCTATGTGTTCGGCGCAGAACTTTATTGTGGATGGTGGGTGGGTCTGAGCCAGGCTCAATCCTTCATGCAACACTGGTCGAATGTGGGAGCTGGCTTGCCTGCGATAGCGGTGCTTCAGCAACAGATGCATCAACTGACACACCGCAATCGCGGGCAAGCCCGCTCCCACAGAAAAACGCACTCCACAGGTAAACTGTGGTGTTTATTCGATGGGGTACTTTTTGAAAGCTGGATGCTGCTCCAGTCGCTCCGCCAGGCGTTGCAGGTTGGGAAACGCCTCAGCCTTGACCACCGACGCCACCGTGTACTGGCTGAACGACCACGCCACAGCGGCAGTAATGCTTGCCTGATTCAGCGTGTCATCGCCCGCCACAAGCTTCTCCAGCAACCCATAGGCCGCCAGCAGTTGCCCGCTGATGCGATCAAGCCACGGCGCATGCAGTTTCTCGGCCGGGCGCAGGTTGTGCTCATAGACGATCTGCACGCTCTTCTCACAGGCCGCCAGCGCCAGGCCCAGCACTTGCAGGTCGCGGGCGCGTGCAGCGGGGGCCTGGGGCAGCAGTTTTTTATCGGCCGGGGCGAGGGCTTCCAGGTAGTCGAGGATCAGGCTGGAGTCCATCAACACCGTGCCGTCGTCCAGCACCAGAGTGGGGGCCTTGACCACCGGGTTGATCTGCGAAAATTCGTCGAAGGTGCGGAACACCGACAACGATTGATGCTCGAACGCCACCCCGTACAGGTCCAGGGAGATAGCCACGCGGCGTACGTAAGGCGAGTCCAACATGCCGACCAGTTTCATGAAGCCTCCATTGCTCTCAACGTCATTGGCCCAAGAGAGTAATTGCACTGGCGCGGCTTATGCCACGTCTATTTGCAAATGGCTCAGCAACCACGCGGTAAAGCTGCGCGCCAGTGGGTCGTGTTCACTGTCGCGGTGGGTCAGCAGCGCCCAACTCGGCCCGCGAATCGTCGCGTCCACCAAGGGCGTGAGCACGCCATCGGCGCGGGCCTGGTGGCTGAGCAACTGGCTGACCAGGCCGATCCCCAGGCCCGCGCATACCGCATCCAGCAACAGGCCGGGGTCGGAAAAGTTCAGGCCCTGATCCTGCTGGCCCACATCGATCCCGGCGTCTACTGCCCAGTGGCTCCAGTCCATTTCCCGCTCGCCGTGCAGGGTAGTGCGCTGCGCGGGCGGCGTGTGCAACAGGCGCGGGTGGCACGCCGGGAACAGGCGGTCGGCATGCAGCACCTTGAAGCTGCATTCGGCCTGGGAACTGATGTCGTCACGCACTGCCAGGTCGATGGTCTGGCTGGCCATGTCGGGGACTTCGTCGGTGCTGAAAATCCACAGGTCCACCTCCGGGTGCTGCTGGCGAAAGTCAGCCAGGCGCGGCAACAGCCAGTGTCGCGCAAAGGTCGGCGTGGTGTTGAGCACCAGTTGATTGGGCTTGCGGTACTGCCCCAGGCGCCGCACGCCCACCGCCAGTTGTTGCAGGAGCGCCTGGGTGGTGCTGAGAAAGTCGTGGCCGGCGTCGGTCAGGCTGACGCTGCGCCCACTGCGCAAAAACAGCGGCTGTTCCAGGTAGGCCTCGAGGCTGCGGATCTGTTGGCTGATGGCCGATTGGGTCAGGTGCAGCTCTTCGGCGGCCTTGTGGAAACTGCCCAGCCGGGCGGCCGCTTCGAAGCCGCGCAAGGTGCCGAGTGGCGGCCAGTGGTTAAGCATGCTGATAAGTTCCTCTAATCAGTTTTCTACAAAATTCATCGTTTGTTCGGCTTTATGTGCCTACGTAGCATGTGTGACACAACGCCGTGGGCAGTTTTCGCTGAACACAATGACTTAACTGATGGGGGCTTGTCATGCAGCAAACTACAATTCCTGACAGCATTGGATGGATGCCCGCGGAGTGGTCGCAGCACGCGGCGACCTGGATGGTCTGGCCCCATAACCAAGCCTTGTGGGAGACCACCTGGGGCGTGACCCTGGCCCAGGTGCAGCAGGACTTTGCCCGGGTCGCCAACGCCATCGCGCGCTTCGAACCGGTGAAGATGCTGGTGGACCCGTCCGCGCTGGCCAGTGCCACGGCGTTGTGCGGCCCCGGCATCGAGCTGATCCCGCAGGCGGTCAACGACAGTTGGTGCCGTGATTCCGGCCCGACCTTTATCTGCCTCCCGCAACAGGGCGTGGCCGGGGTCAGCTGGCGCTTCAATGCGTGGGGCGGCAAGTCGGCCCATGACCTGGATGAAAGCCTGGCGCGCCGAGTGCTCAACCACCTGGGGCTGGACTGCTTCGGTACCGCGTTGAGCAACGAAGGCGGTGCCATCCATATCGACGGCGAGGGCACGCTGATCACCACCGAGTCGGTGCTGCTAAACCCCAATCGCAACCCGGGCATGAGCAAGGCCGAGATCGAGGACATCTTCGCGCGCCTGCTGGGCGTCCGCAAAACCATCTGGCTGCCCGGCGACCCGGATCACGTCACCGGCGACATGACTGACGGCCATGTCGATGGCGTCTGCGCCTTCGCCCGTCCTGGCGTACTGCTGGTGGACGCTACCCGCGACCAGGGTTCGGTCTACGCCGACGTGGTGCGCGAGAACCGCCGCGCCCTCGAACTGGCCACCGATGCCCAGGGCCGGCGTTTCGAGCTGATCGAACTGTTCGAAGCCAGCGACGCCGTGGACAGCGCCGCCGACGTGTTCTGCGCCTCCTACACCAACTTCTATATCGCCAATGGCGCGATCATCATGCCGGCCTATGGCATTGCTGCTGACCATGAGGCAGCGCAGGTGCTGGCCCAGGCGTTCCCCGCTCGCGAAATCGTGCCGGTGCAGATCAACCACCTGGCCCATGGCGGCGGCGGTGTGCATTGCATCACCCAACAACAGCCCGTGTGGGTGAAGCCATGAGCCTGCTGACGATTGCCACCACCCAAATGCCCTGCACCTGGGACCTGCCCGCCAACCTCGACCGCGCCGAACAGCTGGTGCGGGACGCGGCAGCGCAGGGCGCGCAAGTGATCCTGTTGCAGGAGCTGTTTGCCACGCCGTACTTTTGCATCGAGCAGCACCACAAGCATTTGGCGCTGGCCGAGGAGTACGCCCACAGCCGCGTGCTGCAACGCTTCGCCGCCCTGGCCAGGGAACTGGGGGTGGTGCTGCCGTTGAGCTGGTTCGAAAAGGCCGGCAACGCGTTCTTCAATTCTCTCAGTGTGGCGGACGCCGATGGGCGCCTGCTGGGGGTGTACCGCAAGACCCACATCCCCAACGCCATCGGCTATCAGGAGAAGGAATATTTCAGCCCCGGCGACACCGGTTTTCGCGTGTGGGACACGGCCTTCGGGCGCCTGGGCATCGGCATCTGCTGGGACCAGTGGTTTCCCGAAACCGCGCGCTGCCTGGCGTTGCAAGGCGCCGAGGTGCTGCTGTTTCCCACTGCCATCGGCTCGGAGCCGGGCTGTGCGACGCTGGATTCGCGGGACCATTGGCAGGTGACCATGCGCGGCCATGCAGCGGCGAATATCCTGCCGGTGGTGGCCGCCAACCGCGTCGGCCGCGAAGTGGCGACCACCGATCCGGCGCTGCAAATGGCCTTCTACGGCTCGTCGTTTATCTGCGACCACAAGGGCAAGTTGCTCGCCGAAGCGGACCGCGACAGCACCGGCGTGCACGTGCAGCGCCTGGACCTGGCGGCGATGCGCGAAGAGCGCCTGACCTGGGGCATCTTCCGCGACCGTCGCCCGGAGATGTACGCCAGCCTGCTCACCCTCGACGGTCGCCCATCATGAAAATATTCTTGAGTTGTGCGCTGCTACTCACCAGTGCCTGCGCGTCGGCCGATGACAAAACCCTCAAGCTCTACAACTGGGCCGACTATTTCGCCGCCGATACCCTGGCCAACTTCACCGCCGAAACCGGCATCCAGGTGATCTACGACGTGATGGACGGCAGCGAAACCCTGGAAGCCAAGTTGATGGCCGGCGGCAGCGGCTACGACCTGATCTTCCCCGGCGACACCGTGGCCGAGCGCTTGATGCGTGCCGGCAGCCTGCAAACCCTGGACGCCGCCAAGCTCACGGCGCTGGCGGATATCGAGCCGGGCCTGCAACAGCTGCGCACCCACTATGTGCATTCCAACCAGGCCACGGTGCCGTACACCTGGGGCACCATCGGCCTGACCTACAACACCCGGCAGATTGAACAGCGCCTGCCGAACGCGCCGGTCAACAGCCTCGACCTGCTGTTCAAGCCGGAACTGGCGGCGAAGTTCGCCGATTGCGGCATCTCGCTGATCGACTCGCCGGACGAAGTCCTCGCCGTGGTCCTCAACTACCTGGGCCGCGACCCGCGCAGTGCCAAGCCCGAAGACCTGGCGGCGGCGAGTGAATTGCTGCTTAAGGTGCGTCCCTATATCCGCAAGTTCCAGTCACAACCGGTGACCGACCTGGTCAACGGCAACCTGTGCCTGTCGCTCGGCTACAGCGGCGACATGACCCAGGCCCAGCGCGCCGCCGACGCGGCCGGCAAGCCGGTGACGTTCGGCTATCACATCCCCCGCGAAGGCACCACGGTATGGATGGACACCATGGCCATTCCCGTCGACGCCCAGCACCCGGAATACGCCTACGCGTTCATCAACTTCGTGATGCGCCCGCAGAACATGGCCGCCATCACCAACCTCACCGGCTACCCCACGTCGAACGCCAAGGCCCGTCCGGACGTGGAAGCGAGCCTGCGCGACAACCCCGACATCTACCCCGATGCGGCCACCTTCACTCGGTTGATCGCCGGCAAGGACATCCCCCAGGCCGATATGCGTGCACGCATGCGTGTGTGGACTAAATTCAAGACAGCAACCGTCAAGTGAGCCGCTTATGCCAACCCGTCGCACCTTCATCAAACAAGCCAGTGTGGTCTGCGCCATGACCCTGATTGCCCCGCACATCCGCGCCGCCACGCGCGGCGGTTTCTACATGCCCGACGAAGGCGAAACACACCGCCAGGCCTTTATCGCCTTTGGCGCCCAGGACGCGATCTGGGAGGACTTCACCGCCGATGTGCAAGCCGCCCTGGGCCGCATCGCCCGGGCGATTGCCGCATATGAACCGGTCACCGTGTTCTGCCGCGAAGACGAACGTGCACTGGCCGAAAAACACTGCGGCACGCGCAATATCACCTTTGTCGAAACCGCGCTGGACGACATCTGGATGCGCGACACCGGCGCCAATTTTGTCATCGACGGCGCCGGCGGCCAGCGTGCGGTGGACTTCAACTTCAACGGCTGGGGCAACAAGCAGCAGCACGCCGATGACGCGTTGCTGGCGGCGCTGGTCGCTGAAGAAACCGGAGCCAAGCTGGTTCGCAGCGAACTGGTGGGCGAGGGCGGTGCCATCGAAGTGGATGGCCTGGGCACCGGCATCATGACCGAAAGCAGCTGGATCAACCGCAACCGCAACCCCGACTGGAGCAAGGCCGAGGTCGAAGCCGAACTCAAGGAGCGCCTGGGCCTGCGCAAGATCATCTGGCTGCCGGGTATCAAGGGCAAGGACATCACCGACGCCCATGTGGATTTTTACGCACGCTTCGTCGCGCCGGGCGTGGTGCTGGCCAACCTCGACACCGACCCCGAGTCCTACGACCACAAGGTCACCCTGGCGCATTTGGAGATCCTCAAAAACGCCAGCGACGCCGACGGGCGCCCGTTGCAGGTGCACACCGTGTCGCCGCCGCTCAAGCCGCGCAAAAACCGCTTCAGCCAGGGCAACCCGGACTTCGCTGCGGGCTACATCAATTACTTCGTGATAAACGGTGCGGTTATCGCCCCGGAGTTCGGCGACCCGCTGGCAGACCGCAAGGCACTGGACTTGCTGTCCCGGCTCTACCCGGAGCGCAAGGTGCTACAGCTCAATATCGATGCGATTGCGGCGGGTGGCGGCGGCATTCACTGTGTGACGAGCCATCAACCTTTGGTTTAGTCTGGAGCGCTTCGTTGATCGCAAGCGCCTCTGGAGCAGTAAGCATGACCGACTACGTACCCCCGACAGTGTGGACCTGGGACACCGAAAACGGCGGCACCTTTGCCAGCATCAACCGGCCCATTGCCGGTGCCACCCATGACAAAGAGCTGCCGGTCGGCAAGCACCCGTTGCAGCTGTATTCCCTGGCCACGCCCAATGGGCAAAAGGTCACGATCCTCCTCGAAGAGCTGCTGGCCCTGGGGCACAGCGGTGCCGAATACGATGCCTGGCTGATCAAGATCGGCGACGGCGACCAGTTCGGCAGCGGCTTTGTCGGGGTCAACCCGAACTCCAAGATCCCGGCGTTGCAGGACCGCAGCGGCGCCACGCCGATTCGCGTGTTCGAGTCCGGCGCGATCTTGCAGTACCTGGCAGAGAAGTTCGGCGAGTTTTTCCCCACAGAGCCTGCGGCCCGTGCGGAGTGCCTGTCGTGGCTGTTCTGGCAGATGGGCAGCGCGCCGTACCTGGGCGGCGGTTTCGGGCATTTTTATGCCTATGCGCCAAGCAAGATGGAATACGCGATCAACCGCTTCGCCATGGAGACCAAGCGCCAGTTGGACGTGCTGGACCAGCGTTTGGCGGTGAGTGAATACATCGCCGGGGATGAATACACCATCGCCGATATTGCCATCTGGCCTTGGTACGGTGGGTTGGTCAAAGGGCGCTTGTATGGGGCGGCGGAGTTTTTGTCGGTGCATGAATACAAGCACGTGCTGCGTTGGGCGGAGGCGATTGAAGCGCGACCGGCAGTGCAGCGGGGGCGGCGGGTGAATCGGGTTTCGGGGCCGGTCGAGGAACAGTTGGCCGAGCGGCACGACGCCAGCGACCTGGACTGACGCGGTAGAAAAATGTAGGAGAACCCCTGTGGGAGCGGGCTTGCCCGCGATTGCGGTGTGTCAGTCACACATCAGTCGACTGACACTCCCTCATCGCGGGCAAGCCCGCTCCCACAGTTAGATCTCCCACAGTAGTTGTATCTGTGTACTCCAGACTATTTGTAGCGCTGCTCAAACACCGCCACCTGCTCCGGCTTGATCAGTTCAAACGGCACCCACACCTCCGACTCGATCGCTTCCCCCTTGATCATCCGAATCGCCGACTCCACTGCCTTGGCCGCCTGGGCTTTCGGGTCCTGGAACACCGACGCGGCCAACAACCCACGCTTCACCGCCGCCAACCCATCCGGCAAGCCGTCGATGCCGACAATCGCCACATCGCCCTTGGCCTTGCCCGCCTGTTGCAACGCCATCCCGGCGCCGATGGCCATTTCGTCGTTGTTGGCGACAATCGCATCGAACTGGGTGCCCGCCAGCAGCCAGTTGCTGGTCAGGTCCATGCCTTTGCTGCGTTGCCATTCGGCGCTTTGCTGCTCGACCACCTTGATCCCGGGAAAGTCCTTGAGCACCTGCTTGGCGCCTTCGGTGCGGTCATGGGTAGCGTTCTGTGCGAGGTCGCCCATGATGATCGCCACGTTGCCTTTGCCGCCGAGTTTTTCCGCGAGAAAGCGCATCTGCAATTGCCCGGCCTCGATGTCGTTGGAGGCCACGGTGACCA
Source organism: Pseudomonas sp. Marseille-Q1929 (assembly GCF_017316265.1). Taxonomy (NCBI): domain Bacteria; kingdom Pseudomonadati; phylum Pseudomonadota; class Gammaproteobacteria; order Pseudomonadales; family Pseudomonadaceae; genus Pseudomonas; species Pseudomonas sp. Marseille-Q1929. The sequence goes on along the minus strand of NZ_JAFLWU010000018.1, from coordinate 59,024 downwards.
CGCCCTTGGGCAGGGTGCGCTCATCCGGGTGGCGGTTGACGTACACCAGAGGGGTCTTGGCGGCCACGGCGGCGCGGGTCATGTTGGCGGTGGCAGAAGTGTCCACCGGCAGCACGATCACCGCGTCGACTTTCTGGTTGAGAAAGCCTTCGACCTGGTTGAGTTGGCGCACCACATCGCCTTGGGCGTCTTCGAACTGGATCTTCACGCCTTGCTGCTTGGCGGCCGTTTCCAGGCCGTTGCGCACGTAGGTCATGAAGTTATCGTCGACCCGCGCAATGCTCACGCCGATGCGGTAATCGGCGAGCGTCCACGGGCTGAACAGCAGTAACAGCGAGGCAACAATCAACGAATAGCGGTTCATAAGGGTGTTCCTTTTATTGTTATAGGGTGAACGCTTGACGGAATCGCTCCAGGGCCAGTTCGCTGTCGCCGCTGGCCCAGCCTTCAAGGCCGACCACGCCGGTGTAGCCCATGGCATGCAAGGCCCTGGCAATCGCAGGGTAGTGGATTTCACCGGTGCCGGGCTCCTTGCGCCCGGGCACGTCGGCCACCTGGATTTCGCCGATGGCGCTGCCGGCGCGCTGGATCAGTTCGATCAGGTTACCTTCGCCGATCTGCGCGTGGTACAGGTCCAGGTTCATTTTCAGGTGCGGGCTGCCCACGGCTTCGATCAGCGCCAGGGTGTCGTCGGCGCGGGCGAACGGGGTGCCAGGGTGGTCCACCTCGGTGTTGAGGTTTTCCAGCAGGAACACGCGGCCAGCGTCTTCCCCCAGGCGGGCGATTTTTTCCAGGGTCTTGCAGGCGCTCAGCCACATGCGCCCGGTGGTGTGGCTGACCGGTTGCACCGGTAGGCCGCCTTCACCGAGGCCAGTGCCATGCAGGTTGAGGCTGGGGCAATTCAGGCGTTCGGCAACGCCGAGGGATTCGCGGGCGCTGTCGAGCAACTGGCGGATGCCCTCCGGGTCGGTGAGGGTGCCGCTGATGTAGCCGGTCATTGAGGTGAAATCAGCGCCGGTCGCGGCCAGGGCGCCGATGTCCTTGTCGGTCCAGTTCCAGATTTCTGCGCTGAAGCCCAGCTCATGGATGCGCTGGACCCGCTCGATGAACGGCAGGTCGAGAAACACCATCTCGGCACTGATCGCCAGTTTGAACGGGCTCATACGGCCACCGCCTTGCCTTGCTGGAACGACTCGATGCACGCGCGGGCAATCGCCAGGGCGGCACGGGCGTCTTCGCCGCTGGCCATCGGTTTGGCGCCGGTGCGCAGGCAGTCAGCGAAGTGGTTGAGTTCGGCAATGTAGGCGTCGCGCAAAAGATCAGTGTCCAGGCGCTGGGTATCGGCCTGGATGCCTTGGGCCAGGTAGCGCACCAGGTCCGAATCATTGAGGCTGCCCATGCTCAGCATGCCTTCGCTGCCAAACACTTCGCCGCGTACGTCGTAGCCGTACACGGCCTGGAAGTTGGCCTCGGCGGTGGCGATGGCGCCGTTGTCGAAGCGGATCGCGACCACAGCGGTGTCGAGGAAGCCTTTGCTCTTGTATGCCGGGGCGATCAGCGCGTCGGCCATCACATACACCTGCACGGCTTCGGCGCCGGGGTTGAGGTAGCGCAGGGTGTCGAAGTCGTGGATCAGGGTTTCGAGGAAGATCACCCATTGCGGCGACGCGGCGGGATTGTTCAGGGCCGGGTCGCGGGTCACCGAACGCAGCAACTGCGGGGTGCCGATGCGCCCAGCGGCGACGTCGAGGTGCGCGGTGCGGAAACTCTTGGCGAAGCGCCGGTTGAAACCCACCTGCAGCGGCACGCGGGCATCGGCGGCGGCAGCGATGGCGCGGTCGGCTTCATCGAGGGTGATGGCCATGGGTTTTTCGCAGAAGATCCCCTTGCCGGCGCGGGCGGCACTGATCACCAGTTCCGCGTGGCTGCGGGCGGGGGCGGCGATGATCACGCCGTCGATGTCCGGGTCGTCGAGCAGCTGCTGCGGGTCGGTGTAGACCTTGTCCACCCCCAGTTCGGCGGCGAGGCGGGCGGCTTGGCCCGGCGTCGGGTCGGCGATGGCGACGAGGCTGGCGCCGGGGATATGCCGCGCTGCCGTCAAACCGTGGAAGCTGCCCATGCGGCCGGCACCGATCAAGCCCAGGCGGATGTTCTGTGTGGTCATGCAATTACCCCTTTTTTATTGTTGGCCTCAGGACGGTCCTGATGGGCAAAGGGGTAGGAGCAAAGCCTGTGCCAATTTTTAAGTGGTTGATTGTTAAGGATTAATAAAAAACTTTAAACAAAAAGTGTTCATTTAAATGACATGCCTATACTGACATGTCAAAAATATGAACATGGATACGCCCCGATGAGCATGACGTTCAGCGTGCAAGACCTTGATTACCTCACGGCCCTCGGGCCTGCCGCGCTGAATGACGGCCCCGTCGCGGCGCTGGAGTTGGCATGGCGGGTGTGCCTGGCGGGCCAGGTCGAACGACCGAAACACGTGCGGCAAGTGATCTGGGATTCGTGGCGGCGCAGCGTCGAGGCCGGAATCGATCCGGCGGACGAGCGCTACCGTTTTGTCGGTGCCGATGCCCTGGCCGCCACATTGGCCGCTCACCGCGTGTTGATCGCCGCCGCCGCGCAAGTCATGCACGGCCTGCTGGCCTACAACCCACGCGGGCATATCAACCTGACCGACGCCGACGGCACCACCCTGTATTTCTGCGGGCTGGACATCACCCCGGTGGGCAGCCGCCTGCTGGAGTCGGTGCAAGGCACCAACTGCACCGGCCTGGCCCTGGCCGAGGATCGTCTGGTCTACGTGCTGGCCGAAGAAAACTTCGCCAGCGGCCTGCGCCGCCGTCGCATGCATTGCGCCGCCGCGCCGATCAAGAATGCGCAGGGCGTCACCCTGGCCATGCTGACCCTGACGGCCGAGCCCGGCTGGTTTCACTTCCACACCCTCGGCACCGTGCAAGCGGCGGCCGAAGCCGTGTCGCGGCAGATGGCCCTGCAAGCGCTGCTGGAAGAACAGCAAACCGTGCTCGAAGTGCTCAACGAAGGCCTGGTGGTGCTGGATGAGCGCGGCTGCATCAAGGCGCTTAACCGTTACGCCCGGCAGTTATTCGGCGTGGGCCTGGAGCTGATCGGCCGCCCGTTCCAGCACCTGGGCCGCAGCGAGCTGAGCGATACCCTCGGCGAGCCCGTGCGCGACCGCGACTGCACCTTCCACCTGCACGACCGCAGCCAACTGGCGTGCCTGGTTTCGGTGTGCCCGCTGGAGCAGGGCGGGGTGATCGTCTCGCTGCGCGAGAACCGGCGCATCCGCGAAATCACCCGGCGCCTCATCGGCACCCAGGCCAGCTACACCTTCGACACCATCCAGGGCCAGTCACGGGCGATCCAGGACGCCCTGCACCTGGGGCGCATCGCCAGTCGCAGCGATTCCACCACCTTGATCCTCGGCGAAAGCGGCACCGGCAAAGAGCTGTTTGCCCAGGCCATCCACAATGGCAGCGAGCGCCACAAAGGCCCGTTTGTGGCGGTCAACTGCGGCGCGATCCCGCGCGACCTGGTGCAGAGCGAACTGTTCGGGCATGTCGAAGGCGCTTTTACCGGCGCCACCCGGGGCGGCTCGGCGGGCAAGTTCGAACTGGCGGATGGCGGCACGATTTTTCTCGACGAGATTGGCGACATGGCCTTCGACGCCCAGGTCAGCCTGCTGCGGGTGTTGCAGGAAGGCGAAGTGACCCGCGTCGGCGCGAAGAACTCGCGGCGCGTGGATGTGCGCATCATTGCCGCGACACACCGCAACTTGAGCCAGGCGGTGGCCGAGGGCGCGTTTCGTGAGGACCTTTACTACCGCCTCAATGTGTTGAACCTGACCGTGCCACCGCTGCGCATGCGCCGTGAAGACATTCCGCTGCTGGCCCGGCACTTCCTCGCGCGTTACGCCCGTTCGTTGCGCAAGGCGGTGGAGGGCTTTGCGCCGGAAGCGCTGGCGTTGCTGTGTGCCTATGCGTGGCCGGGCAATGTGCGCGAGCTGGAAAACAGTATTGAGCGCGCGACCAACCTGGCGATGGGGGCGTTGATCCAGCCGCTTGATCTGCCGTTGGACACCAAGCCGCGCACGCCGCTGCGCGTGCATGAGCCGCAGCCGGCACAAGAACTCAGCAGCCATGAAATGAATGCGATCGTTGCGGCGCTGGAAAGTACGGGCGGCAATATCCGCTTGGCCGCGCGGCAACTCAACGTGTCGCGGGGCGGGCTGTACAACAAGATGAGTCGGTTTGGCTTGAGTGCCGGGGACTATCGCAACAACTGAGCCTCACACCGATCAACCTGTGGGAACTCAACCTGTGGGAGCTGGCTTGCCTGCGATGGCGGTACATCAGTCACTACTGAGGTGCCTGGCCCACCGCTATCGCAGGCAAGCCAGCTCCCACAGGTTTTGATCTCCATGTATCAGATGCAGATGTTTTCCGAGGTGACGATTTGGGGCGGTACGTACACCCGATGCTTGATAGGATCAAACGCCTCGCCACTCTGCAACTCCACCAACAACTCCACCAACGCCACCGCCGTCTGCCCTGGCTGCGAATCCATCACCACATCCACCAACCCCTGGCTCAGCGCCTGGCGCGACAACTCCGTGGACTCCTGCAAGATGCAGCACAACGCCGGCCGCTTGGGCAGTTGCGCCAGGGCGCTGATGATGCCGTCGCCGCCGCCGCCCACCACGCACAGGCCGCGCAGGTCGCTGTGGCGGGTGATCAGGTCGAGGGTGGCTTCTTCGGTGATGTCGCAGTTGTCCAGGTTGATCAGCGGCTCCAACGGCTTGAGCCCCGGCGCGTGTTCGGCGAGGTAGCTGTGCAGGCCCGTGACCCGTGCCTGGTGGCCGAGGAAGCGGTGGCCGCCGAGCAGAATCCCCACGCTGCCTTTACGCGCGCCGCAGGTGCGGGCGAGCAGCCAGCCCATTGTGCGGCCGACCACGTGGTTGTCCTGGCCGACGTAGGGTTCCGCCGCGTGCTCGTGGATATCCGAGAGCAGGGCGACCACGGGCACCCCGGCTTCGCGGATCTGCGCCAACGTGGCATTGATCAGCGGGTGGGCAAAACTCACCACGGCGAGGGCGTCGCATTGCACGGCCAGTTGTTCGATTTGCGCGACGATGGCGCTGGGGCTGCGGTCGACAATGTAGTCGAATTGGCAGGTCAGGTTGGCGCCGGCGTGGTGCTCGGCCGCCTGGGCAATCGCCTGCGCCAGGCTGGCGTAGAACGCCTGGGCGGTGGCCAGCAGCAGGATGCCAAACCGGTAAGTCGGACGGCGTTCGCGGATGCGCTGGCCGATCAAGCGCGCGGCGAAATAGCCCACGGCTTCGGCGGCCTGGAACACCTGTTCGGCGGTGTCTGGATTGACCGGCGCGCGGGCGTTCAACACCCGGTCGACGGTGGCCACGCTGAGGCCCGCCTGGGCGGCAACGGTGGCGATGGTTGGGCGTTTATTGTTGTGCATGGCTGGCCCCTTGAGCGTCTTGATAGAAAACTATCAAGCCCCGCTGGGCCTGGATGATAGCTTGATAGGGAATGGATTCAAGGCCTTGAGAGCGATTTAGCGCTTCTCTATCGTGGGTTGCACAACGCACCTGAAACCCACGCTTGCGGAGAACAATAACAATGCCTGAACACACCGCTCACACCGCCCGGCGCGACTACAGCCTCACCGGCCCCGAAGCCGCCCGCGCTGCCGAAAAAGGCCTGGTCTCGGCCAGCTGGTATCAATCACCGATTTCCCGCAAACGCATGAAAGAACTGATGCAACGCCGCGACGGCCCGGCCCTGCGCGACACCGCCCTGTGGGTGATCGCGCTGGTCGCCAGCGGTTTTGGCGGCTACTGGTTCTGGGGCACCTGGGCCTGCGTGCCGTTTTTTATCGTGTATGGCGTGCTGTACGGCACCGCGTCCAATCCGCGCTGGCACGAAACCGGCCACGGCACCGCGTTCAAGACCCGCTGGATGAACGACGCGCTGTATCAGGTCGCGAGCTTCATGTGCATCTTCGAACCCCATGTGTGGCGCTGGAGCCATGCGCGGCACCACACCGACACCATCGTCGTCGGCCGCGACCCGGAGATCGTCGAGCCGCGTCCGCCGAGCTTCCTGATGATGTTCTTGAGCCTGTTCAACCTGCCCCTGGCCTGGAAAACCTTCAGCGGCGTGGCCCGTCATGCCGCTGGCAAGATGAGCGCGCAAGAGGCCGACTTCATTCCTGAATCCGAATGGCCCAAGGTGTTCCGTGCCGCACGGATCTGGGTGGGGATTTACGCCGTGGTCATCGGCACCGCCTTGTACCTGCACAGTTGGTTGCCGCTGATGCTGATCGGCCTGCCGAGCCTTTACGGCGCCTGGCTCGGCTACCTGTTCGGCCTGACCCAGCACGTCGGCCTCGCCGAAGACGTGCTCGACCACCGCAGCAACTGCCGCACCATCTACATGAACCGCGTGCTGCGTTTTATCTACATGGACATGAACTACCACCTCGAACACCACATGTACCCGATGGTGCCGTACCACGCCCTTGAGCAACTGCATGAAGAGATTCGTGGCGACTGCCCGCCGCCGTACGCAAATATCTTCGAGGCCTACAAGGAAATCCTGCCAACGGTGTGGAAGCAGCGCAGCGATCCGAACTACTTCATCCAGCGGCCGATCCGTCCCCGTGCGGAGTCGACGGCCAATGCCTCTGTGCATGCCGAAACCGCTGTTGGTTGAGCCCTCCAAAAACAAGAGAACAACACCATGAACGATCAATGGATCGACGTCTGCGCCGTGGGCGAAATAGACGAAGAAGACGTGCTGCGCTTCGACCACGGCGCACACACCTACGCGGTGTATCGCTCGGCGGAGAATGAGTTTTTCGCCACCGCCGGCCTGTGTACCCACGAGAAAATCCACCTCGCCGACGGCCTGGTGATGGACCACGTGATCGAATGCCCCAAGCACAACGGACGCTTTGACTACCGCACCGGCAAGGCCATGGGCGCGCCGGTGTGCGTCAACCTCAAGACCTACCCGGTACGGGTCGAAGCGGGGCGGGTGTTGCTCGCCGTCACGGTGTGACGATGAACGCTCCCTTGATTATCGTCGGCGCCGGCCATGCCGGTGGCCGTGCGGCGCTGACCCTGCGCGAAGAAGGCTACACAGGGCGCCTGATCCTGATCGGAGACGAACCGCACTTGCCCTACGAACGGCCGCCGCTGTCCAAGGGGCTGCTGCAAGACACTGCGGATCTGGCCAGCTACAGCCTGTGCGACCGCGAGCGCTTGGCCGCGTTGAACATCGAACATATCGCCGCCAACCCGGTGACGCAGTTGCAGCCCGAGCAACATCGCCTGCAACTCGCCGACGGCCAATGGCTGCCCTACGCCGGCTTGCTGCTGGCCACCGGTGGCCGCGCCCGGCGCTTGCCCCAGGCACCGGCCAACGTGCTGTACCTGCGCACCCACGATGAAGCGTTGGCCCTGCGTGATGCGCTAAAGCCCGGCACGCGATTAGTGGTGGTCGGCGGTGGCTTTATCGGCCTGGAAGTGGCAGCGACGGCCCGTGGCCTGGGCTGTGAAGTCACGGTACTGGAAGCCGGGCCGCGACTGGCGGGGCGGGTATTGCCGCCGGTCATTTCCGAGGCATTGCTGAGTTTGCATCGTGAGCGTGGGGTGGATGTGCGCTTGAACGTGGCACTGGAGTCCATCCAGCCGGACGCTGTGCTGCTGGTGGACGGCCAGCGCGTGCCCTGCGACCGCGTGGTGGTGGGTATCGGCATGCAGCCCAATATCGAACTGGCGACGGCGGCCGGGCTGGACGTGGGGCAGGGCATTCGTGTGGATGGGTTTCTGCGCACCAGCGCGGCCAACATCTATGCGGCGGGTGATGTGTGTGAGTTTCGCCAGGATGGCTTGTACCAGCGCCAGGAAACCTGGCGCAACGCCGAAGCCCAGGGCCGGCATGCGGCGCTGAACCTGCTGGGGCGCGAGTTGCCCTTCGACGCGCTGCCGGGTTTCTGGTCCGACCAGTACGACTGGGGCTTGCTCACCGTGGGGGTGATGACGCCCGCCGTGGTCAGCCGCACCTTGCCCGGCGGTGGTTTGCTGCAGTTCTACCTCGACGCCGAGCAGCGTTTGCAAGGTGCCTGCGGCTGGGCGCCGGGCAATGGCGCGGCCAAGGACATCAAGCTGTGTGAACGCCTGATCACGGCGTGTATGGCGCTGAACGCGGCCGACCTGGCCGACCCCGAGCTGTCCCTCAAACACCTGTTGCGAGGCTGAGATGCGCCAATTCCTGGTATTCCAATCCCTGTGGGCGATGCAGACCGAACCCGGCCCCCTTGAGGTCCAACTGGACCGCATCAAAGCCGCCGGTTTCGACGGCATCACCGACCACTACTGGAAGCCCGCCGATGTCGCGCGTTTGCACGCCGCCGCCTCGGCCAGGGGCTTGCAGATCGAGGGCCAACTGTTCCCGCAATCGGTGGACGACCTGGCGGCCGCGCTGGATGTGATCAGCCGCTACGGCTGTCATCACCTCACCTTGCAGGCCGACGTGCGCCCGCGTACCCAGGCCGATGCGGTGCGGCTGGTGGAAGGCTGGCAGCGCCTGGCCGAGCAGGTGGATTTTCCGGTGCTGCTGGAAACCCATCGCTATCGGCTGACCAACGACCTGCTGTTTACCCTGGATCTGCTGGCGCAGATGCCGGATTTGCAGCTACTGGCCGACTTGTCCCATTACGTGGTCGGGCGCGAATTGCCCGAGCCGGGCACCGCCGAGGACGACGAACAGATCCGCACGATCCTGCGCCACAGCTGGGGGTTTCATGGGCGTGTGGCGAGCAGCGAACAGGTGCAGGTTTCGCTGGACTTTCCCCAGCACCAACCCTGGTTGCAGCGCTTCACCGAGTGGTGGCGCTACGGGATCGAAGACTGGCTGGCGCGGCCCGACACGCCGCACAGCCTGTCCTTCACCTGCGAGCTGGGCCCGCCGCCGTATGCCATCACTGGGGCGGATGGGCGTGAGATCAGTGATCGCTGGAGTGAGGCCTTGAAGCTGCAAGCGTTGATCCGCGAGGTGTGGCGCAGCTGTCAGAAATGATCTGCCAATCTGTGGGAGCTGGCTTGCCTGCGATGCAGACAACTTGGTACATCAGGCACACCTAGTCGATGCCATCGCAGGCAAGCCAGCTCCCACAAGGGTTTTGCTGTGCTTTGAGGATTGTGTCAGGTCAGCAGGCCAGTGCTGACCGCCACAATCAGGAACACCCCCAACAACGCCCGATAAATCACAAACGGCCAAGTCGAAAACCGCTCCAAAAACTTCATCAACCCCCAGATCGCAAAAAACGCCGAGACGCTCGCCACCACCAGGCCGAACAACAGGTGCGGCCAGGCATGCGCCGGCAGGTCGGCGCGCAGCAGTACCCACAGCTCCTTCAGCCCGGCGAGGGCAATGGCCGGCAGGCCCAGCAGGAAGGAGAAACGCGCCGCTTCTTCACGCTTGAAATTGAGGAACAACGCGGCGGTCAGCGTCGAGCCGGAGCGCGATACCCCCGGAATCAACGCACCAATCTGCGCAATGCCGACGATCAGCGCATCGCGCAGGCGCATCTCACCCATTTCCCGGGTGTGGCGTGCGCGCACTTCCGCCACGGCCAGCAGCACGGCCATGACCACGCAGGAAATGCCGATCACCCTCAACCCACGCAACGGCGAGTTGCACGCGTTCAAGGTCGAAGACAGCGCCAATCCGGCGATGCCGATGGGAATCGTCGCCAGCACAATCGCCACTGCCAGCTTGAACCAGCGGTCGTTGTAGTCGCCCCGGCGCACTGCGCTGATACTGCCGGTGGTCACCTGGCGCACGTCGCGCCAGAAGTAACTGACCACCGCCGCCAGCGCCGCCAACTGCATGGCCGCCGAAAACGCCGAGCCCGGGTCTTGCCAGCCGAGCAGGGCGGGTACCACGCGCATATGGGCGGTGGACGACACCGGCAACAGTTCGGTGATGCCCTGGATCACGCCCAGGATGAAGATTTGCAAGTAATCCAGGGAGGCAAAGCCCACATCCAGGCCCGCGGTACAGACATTGCTCACAGTGCGTGTCCTTGAGAAAAAAACGGAATCCCGGGCAGTCTAGGCTAAATGTTTCTGGATGTTGCAATGGGCCTGCACAAATCCGCCTTCGGTTCAGCAAACAGAAAGGTTGGACAATGTATTGGCCTGCATGAAGGTTTTGTGAACAATGGCGCCCTGCATTTTTTCACCGAGAGTCCCATGCCTGAAACCACCGTAGAACTGATCCAGACCGGCCCCGAAGAGGCCGAGCTGATCCGCAATCTCTACCAGTACTACGCCTACGAGTCGTCGGACTGGGAGCAGGAAGATGTCGAGGGGGACGGCCGTTTCTACATCCATGACGAACACTTGGCGCGCTACTGGCAAGACCCGCAATGGAGCGCCAACCTGCTGCTGGTGGACGGCTATATCGCCGGCTTCCTGCTGATCGAAGGCAGCGAGATCCCGGGGATGGACGCCCTGGAGTTGGCCGATCTGTTTATTCTCAAGCGCTACCGCCGCAAAGGTATCGGCCGCGCCATCGCCACCCAGGTGCTGTGCAGCGGCGAGGCCAATTGGCTGGTGCGTTTCTATGACCAGGATGAAGTGTCCCAGGCGTTCTGGCGCACCGTGCTGGATAACCTGCCGCGCCCGGTGCAGACGCTGGAGTTGGAGGATGAACCGAACCTGGTGAGCTACTTGATCACGCGTGTGGCGCTGCATTAAACGCTTGTTGCATCACTTGCGGCGGCTGGCCGAAGGCGCGCAGGAACGCCTGGCGCATGCGCTCGCGGTCGCCAAAACCGGTTTCGCGGGCCACCACTTCCACCGGGTGGCGGCTGGTTTCCATCAGGGTGCGCGCGGCTTCTACCCGCAGGGCTTCGATGGCCTTGGCCGGGGTTTGCCCGGTTTCTTCGCGGAACACCCGGCTGAACTGGCGCGGGCTGAGCCGTGCGACGTCCGCCAAGGCATCCACGGAAAGATCGTGGGTGAGGTTTTCGCGGGCATAGGCCAGGGCCAGTTGCACGCGGTCTGATTTCGGGTCCAGTTCCAGCAACGCCGACAGCTGCGACTGCTCGCTGCCCCGGCGCTGGGCGATCACCAGTTTGCGCGCGATGCGCCGCGCCAGGTCGCTGCCCAGGTCGTTCTCGACCATGGCCAGGGCCATATCCACGCCGGCGCTCATGCCGGCGCCGGTCCAGATCTGGCCGTCCACCACGAACAAGCGGTCTTCGTCCAACTGGATCTGCGGGTAGCGCTTGCGAAAGGCCGGTGCGTGAATCCAGTGGGTGGTGGTGCGCTTGCCTTCCAGCAGGCCGGCTTCGGCCAGCACAAAGATGCCCATGCACAGCGACGCGACCCGCCGCGATTGGGCCGCGGCCGCCGTGACCAACGCCAGCAGGTTGGCCTCCGGCAGGCGGAATTCCATATAACCGCCGACGATCAGCGTGTCGTAGCCCTCCGCCCGGATCGGCGTGGTGTTCACCGAGAACCCCTGGGACGTCATCACCGCGCCGCCACTCTCCGACACCAGGTGGAACTCATAGGCCGGCTCGCCCCGCAGCAGGTTCGCGCACTCGAACACCGAGCCGACACTGAGGCTCAGGCATTCAAAATTCGGGTAAACCAGCAGCGCAACGCTGTGCATCGCATCTCTCCAAGGGGCGGGGGAGGTGGGATTGTCGGCGGCTGGCGGGCAAACGGCAACTGCCACCGTGCATGTCCGAAAACCTTGCGGATATGACGTTGTGCCGTTGCGCCCCGGCTCCTAAGCTTCAACCCTCAGTCATCCCGAGGCACTCGACAATGAAAGTATTGATGGTTTTGACCTCTCACGATCAGTTGGGCAATACCGGCCGCAAGACCGGCTTCTGGCTCGAAGAGTTTGCGGCACCGTATTACGCGTTCAAGGACGCCGGCGCCGAGGTGGTGCTGGCATCCCCGGCCGGTGGGCAGCCACCGCTGGACCCGGTCAGCGACCTGCCGGACTTCCAGACCGAACAGACCCACCGCTTCGCCGCCGACCCGGCTGCGCAGAAAGCCCTGGCCACCACGCTGAAGCTGGACGCGGTGAATGCCGACGACTTCGACACCGTGTTCTACCCAGGCGGCCACGGCCCGCTGTGGGATCTGGCGGAGTCGCCGGTTTCAATTGCGCTGATCGAGTCATTCGAACGCGCCGGCAAGCCCATCGGTTTTGTCTGCCATGCGCCGGGCGTGCTGCGCCATGTCAAGGCGGTCAACGGTGAGCCGTTGGTCAAGGGCCGTCGTGTCACCGGCTTCTCCAACTCGGAAGAAGCGGCGGTGGAATTGACCGACGTGGTGCCGTTCCTGGTGGAAGACGAGTTCAAGAAACTTGGCGGCCAGTACGAGAAGGGTGCCGATTGGCAATCCTTTGTGATCGTCGATGGCTTGCTGGTCACCGGGCAGAACCCGGGCAGCTCCAGCGATGTGGCCAAGGCGCTGCTGAAACTCACCGCGTAAGTTAATTCATCCCTGTATTGATTGGCGGCCCGTTGGGGTCGCCAAGGTTTTTGCTCGTCCCGAATTTGGAAACCCCCACATGACCGACCACGTTTTGAACACCCCGCTGCAACTGGGCCGACACACGCTGAACAACCGCATTGTGCTGCCACCGTTGACCCGCCAGCGCAGCGCCCAACCGGGTGATATCGCCACTGACTTGATGGCCGAGTATTACCGCCAACGCGCTTCGGCGGGCTTTATGGTCAGCGAAGGCACGCAGATCGAACCGCGTGGCCAGGGTTATGCGTGGACGCCGGGCATCTACACGCCGGCGCAGATCGAGGGCTGGCGCCAGGTCACCGATGCGGTGCATGCCGAGGGTGGGGTGATTTTTGCCCAGTTGTGGCATGTGGGGCGCGTGTCCCACCACGATTTGCAACCCGACGGCGCGGCACCCGTTGCGCCGTCGGCGATTCAGCCGCAGCAGGTCAAGGCCTTTATCGAAACCGCGCCGGGCGCCGGTGAACTGGTGCAACCGCCGGTGCCGCGCGCGCTGAGTACGCAAGAGGTCAAGGACCTGGTCGGGCTGTACGCCCAGGCGGCACGCAACGCGATAGCGGCCGGGTTTGACGGCGTGGAGATTCATTCGGCCAACGGTTACCTGGTCAACCAGTTCATCTCGGCCCATGCCAACCAGCGCGAGGATGAATACGGCGGCTCGTTGCACAACCGCCTGGGTTTCCTGCGGGAAATCGTCGCGGCCGTCAGCGCGGCCATCGGCCCGCAGCGCCTGGGTGTGCGTTTTTCACCGCTGTTCAGCGGCACGGACCAGGACCGGGTGTACATCGGCCTGGTGGAAGAGGACCCGCACCACACCTACATCGAAGCCGTCAAAGTGCTGGAAGCGGCGGGCATCGCCTACCTGTCCATCGCCGAAGCCGACTGGGACAACGCGCCGGAACTGCCGGAAACCTTCCGCCGTGCCGTGCGTGAGAGTTTCAGCGGGCGGGTGATCTATGCCGGGCGTTATACCGCTGAACGCGGTGAGAAACTGGTGCAGGCGGGGCTGGCGGATTTGATCGCGTTTGGTCGGCCGTTCATTGCCAACCCGGATCTGCCGCAACGGCTGTTCAACGGTTGGCCGCTGAATTCGCTGCGGGTTGAAGGCATGTATGGTGGCTCGGAGCAGGGTTATACCGATTACCCGTTCTACAGCTAGGACTGCGGTCTTTAATACACAGCAGATCAAATGTGGGAGCGGGCTTGCTCGCGAAAGCGGTGTGTCAGACACAGATATGTTGACTGATGCACCGCATTCGCGAGCAAGCCCGCTCCCACATAAGCCAGCTTTCTGCAGTTGATGGGTGATGGGTTCAGATCACCCGCAACACAATCTTGCCAATATGCTCGCCACCTTCCATCCGCCCATGGGCCTTGTCGGCTTCGGTGTAGTCAAACACCTGATCAATCATCGGCAGGCAGCGCCCGGCTGACAGCACCGGCCATACATGCTCGCGCAGTTGCTCGGCGATGGCGGCTTTCTCATCTTTGGTCCGTGCGCGCAGCAACGAGCCGGTCACAATCGCGCGTTTGCCGAGGATGGTCAGCAGGTCCACGTCATTGGCCTTGGCACCGCCGAGAAAGCCCAGCATCACCAGGCGGCCGTCCATGCTCAACGCCTTCAGATTGTTGTTGAGGTACGAGCCGCCCATGATGTCGAGGATCACATTCACGCCCTCGGCGCCGATGACCTCGGCGAAGTCCTGCTCGCGATAGTTGATCGCCTCGGCCCCCAGGTCACGGATGGCGGCGCACTTGTCGGCACTGCCGGCGGTGGCGAACGTGTAGATGCCGAACTCGCGGCACAGCATCAGCGCGGTGGTGCCGATGCCGCTGGTGCCGCCGTGGATCAGCACGCGCTGGCCCTTGTGGGCGCCGCCGATGCCGAACAGGTTGGCCCACACGGTAAAGAAGGTTTCCGGGATCGCCGCGGCTTGAATCCACGACAGGCCGTCGGGGATCGGCAGCGCCTGGCCGGCGGGTACCGCGCAATATTGCGCGTAACCGCCGCCGTTGGTCAGCGCACAGACCTTGTCGCCAAGGGCGTATTCGCTGACGCCTGCGCCCAACGCCACCACTTCACCCGCCACTTCCAGGCCGGGAATCGGGCTCATGCCGGGCTTCATCGGGTACTTGCCCGCGCGTTGCAGGGCGTCGGGGCGATTGACCCCGGCGGCGTGCACACGGATCAGGATCTCGCCGGCCGCCGGAGTGGGCACGGGCGCCTGGCGTGGCTTGAGCACCTCGGGGCCGCCGGGGGTGGTGATTTCAATCAGGGTCATGTCGTTAGGCAGGGTCATTGGGTGAGTCCTGTTAGGGTGAGCGTATGGGTTGGGACCGTGGTGAGCGGTCGGCGGTTCAGCAGCAGGCCCAACTCCAGCAACAGCGCGATCACAATCGCCCCGGCCGCCAGCATAAACAGCAGCGCATGGTTGCCGCCGCTGCCGTTGAACAGCACCGAATAGGCAAAGCCGGACAGTGCCTGGAACGTCGCGAAGGATACCGTTGCGCGGCTCCATGCCACTTGTTGCTGGTGATGGTTGGGCAGCAATTCATGCACGCGCGCCAGGGCCAGCGGCACGATGCCCGGTGGAAACGAGCCAAGGATCACCGCCAGCGTCGCCAAGGCAATAAACGAGTGGGTAAATGGCAACAGGCCGACGGCAACCGCTTGCACCGCCAGCACCAGGCGAATGCTGGAACGCGCGCCGAGCTTGTCGGCCAGGAACCCGTAAGTGACCGGCCCGACAATCGAGCCCAGGCCGTACATCACCCAGACCATCGCGCCAACCTGCGCGCCATCGCCCAGGCCACGGGCCACGTAATCCACCAGGAATACCATGGCTGGCACCAGGCCTGCGGCCATAAACGCGTATTGCGCAAACAACAAGTACACACCGGCGGGCGTTGGCACGGGCGTCACCGCGTGCACCACCGTCTCATGCAGCGTGTCGTTGGGCCAGGCAAGCCAGCTCGCAGCCGTCAGCACCAGCGCCAACAGGCCCAGGCCAAACCAGGTCTGCTGCAAGCCCAGGCTCAACAACGGCGGGACCAGGGTACCGGAGCCGGCAATCCCCAAGCCGATACCCAGGAAAATCGCGCCACTGGCCAAGCCTCGACGTGCCGCCGGTACGTGGGGTAGCACTGTCGCGGCCACCAACACCATGATCGCGCCACCCCCAATCCCCGACAGCAAGCGCCAGGCGAAGAACCACACCAGCGACAACGGGAAGCCACAGGCAAAAAAAGCCACGGTCACCGCGACCATCATCAAGCGCAGGGTGCTTTTGTTCGAGGTTCGTTGGGCCAGGGGCCGACCGATCAGCGCGCCAACCAAATAACCCACGAGGTTGGCGGCGCCGAGGTACACCACGTCGCTGGCACTGAACCAGTGGGCCTGGATCAAGCTGGGGATCAACGGCGTATAGGCAAACCGCGCCAGGCCAATGCTGACCAGGCTGGCACAGAGGCCGGCGAAGATCGGCAGCCAGATCGCGCGGTGTGAGGGGGTGTGAGTGTCGAGCATGATGGCGGTCCTGGGAGTTTTTCTCTGGTGCCCAGCATAGCGATGATTGTTGATGCAATAATGCTGCGAATAAGCGGCACACCGATGCATATATGCAGCACTGGGGGAAGCAATGAACTGGGACGATGCACGGGTATTCCTCGCGGTCTGCCGCGAATCGACACTGCGCGGCGCCGCGCGGGTGCTGGGGGTGGATCAGGCGACCGTCGGCCGTCGTATCAACGCCCTGGAGAAATCCTTGAGTGCGACGCTGTTCCTGCGCACCTCCGAGGGCTATGCGCTGACGGCCGTGGGCGAAGCGGCCATGCGCGCAGTGGAGAAAATGGAACGCTCGGCCCTCGACCTGGAGCGCCAGATCCAGGGCCTGGATGAGCGCCTGACCGGCACCGTGCGGGTCAGCACCACCGACTCCCTGGCCATCGACTTCCTGATCCCGGCCATCGCCCGCCTGCACGACAAACATCCCGACGTGCGTGTGCAACTGGATGCCTCCACCCAGATCCTCAGCCTGGCCAAGCGCGAAGCCGACATCGCGGTGCGCAATACCCGGCCCGATAACCCTGACCTGATCGCCCGGCGCATCGCCCGTTGGCCGGTGGGGTTGTTTGCGTCCCAAGGCTATATCGACCGGCACGGTGTGCCCGAGCCTGGAAGCCTGTTCGACGGCCACGACCTGGTGGTGTATCAGCCGTACTTGCAACACCACAAGGACCTGACGCTGGTGTCCGAGCCGCTCGGCCGTGGGCGCATCGTTGCCGCCCTGAGTTCCAGCCTGTTGGTGCGCCGCTCGATTGCCGCGGGTATCGGCATTGGCGAAATCCCGGTGTACACCGGCGAGCGCGACGGCCTGGTGCGCCTGTGGCCGCAGCGTGCGCGGCCGTTGCCCTATGACGTGTGGCTGGTGACCCACGCCGACCTGCGCCACACCGCACGGGTGCGGGTGGTGATCGATGAAATCGTCGCGGCGTTTGCCGGCACGGGGGATTGAGGTCAGCACAGGCTTGCAAGCGTGCGCACGCGACTGCCGACAGAATTGACCGCCACACAGGGTCAACTCACCGGGAGCGCAAATGAACGAATCGAAGTGTCAGGATCTGGGGCTGCTGTTTTTAAGGGCCAGCGGGGCGCTGTTCCTGCTGTGGGTGCATGGCTTGCCCAAGTTGCTCAATTTCAGCGAGCAATTGCAGCTGATCGAAGACCCGTTTCACCTGGGTGCGACGGTCACGCTGTCATTGGCGATTTTCGCCGAGGTGCTGTGCCCGTTGCTGATCATCGCCGGGGTGCTGGTGCGCTGGGCGTGTTTGCCGATCCTCGCCGTGTTGTTGATTGCCTTGCTGGTGGTGCACCCGGAGTGGAGCCTGTTCGAGGCGCAGTTTGGCTGGTTGCTGCTGATCATTTTCACCACGTTGCTGATCAGCGGGCCAGGCCGCCTGGTGCTGAGCGAGCGTTTCAAGTGAAAAAAAGGCCGGGCAAGCCCGGCCAAATAAGGAGGCGGTGTTTCAGCGCGTCAGGAACGCCAGCAAGTCTTCGTTCAACTGCTGGGCGTGGGTCACGGCAAACCCGTGGGGCGCGTCCTTGTAGACTTTCAGCTCGGCGCCCTTGATCAGCTCGGCGGCCACTTTACCGGTGGTCTCGAATGGCACGATCTGGTCGCCATCGCCATGGATCACCAGGGTCGGCACGTCGATCTTGGCCATGTCCGGACGGAAGTCGGTCTCGGAGAACGCGGTGACGCAATCCACCGTCGACTTCAGCGATGCCAGCAGAGCGACCTGCAAGGTCTGGGCTTGTACGCCGGCGGAGACGTTCTGGCCTTTGTTGATGCCGTAGAACGGTGCGTTGAAGTCGCTGATAAATTGCGCGCGGTCCTTCAACAACTCGGCCTTGAACCCGGCGAACACATCCAGCGGTACACCCTGTGGGTAGTCCGCCTGCTGGCCGAAGATCGGCGTCACTGCGCCCAGCAACACCAGGCCGGCCACACGGCTGCTGCCATGGCGTGCAATGTAGCGGGACACGTCGCCGCCGCCCATGGAGAAGCCCACCAGGGTCACGTCGGTGAGGTCCAGGTGTTCGATCAGTTGGGCGATGTCGTCGGCAAAGGTGTTGTAGTCATTGCCGGTCCACGGCTGGTCCGAGCGGCCAAAGCCACGGCGGTCGAAGGCGATGGTGCGGTAGCCGCGGCTGCTCAGGTATTCCATCTGGTATTCCCACATGTCCGCATCCAGCGGCCAGCCGTGGCTGAACAGGACGGGCTTGCCGCTGCCCCAATCCTTGAAGTAGATCTGGGTGCCGTCTTTGGCAACGAATGTGCTCATGGAAAACTCCTGGGTGGGTGGGCTGAGAACTCTAGCCCACTATTGCGTGAAACCGGACGAAGGGCTTGTACCGGTGTGCTCGGTTGAACGGTTCAGCGTCTATGCTGGTCCACTGATCTCTCAACCCAGATCACACGCATGTCCGAACACACAGGTGAACGAAATGGCCAAGACTTACAGCTACGCCGCGCAGAACGCCAAGGATGCCCTCAAGCCCTACACCTTCGAGCGCCGCGCGCCGGGGGCGGACGATGTGCAGATCGACATTCTGTATTGCGGCGTCTGCCACTCCGACCTGCACACCGCGCGCAACGAGTGGAACAACACCCTGTACCCGTCGGTGCCCGGCCATGAAATCGTCGGCCGCGTCACGGCGGTGGGCGCCAGTGTGAAAAAATTCAAGGTCGGCGACCTCGCCGGCGTCGGCTGCATGGTGGACAGCTGCCAGCACTGCGCGTCATGCGCCGAGGGCGAGGAACAGTATTGCGAAAACGGCTTTACCGGCACCTACAACGGCCCGGTGTTTGGCGGTGAAAACACCTTTGGCGGCTACTCCGACAGCATCGTGGTCAAGGAGAAGTTCGTGCTGCGCATCTCCCACGACGACAGCAACCTGGCCGCCGTGGCGCCGTTGCTGTGTGCGGGCATCACCACCTATTCGCCGCTGCACCATTGGAAGGTCGGCCCTGGCAAGAAAGTCGGCGTGGTCGGCCTTGGCGGCCTCGGCCATATGGCGGTGAAGATCGCCCACGCCATGGGCGCCCATGTGACCTTGTTCACCACCTCGCCGAACAAACGCGAAGACGGCCTGCGCCTGGGCGCCGACCAAGTTGTGGTGTCGAAGAATGCCGATGAAATGGCCGCCGTCACCAACAGCCTCGACTTCATCCTCAACACCGTCGCCGCGCCCCACAACCTCGACGCGTTCCTCAACCTGCTCAAGCGTGACGGCACCATGACCCTGGTCGGCGCCCCCGACAGCCCGCACCCGTCGCCGTCGGTGTTCAACCTGATCTTCAAGCGCCGCAGCCTGGCGGGTTCGTTGATCGGCGGGATTCAGGAGACCCAGGACATGCTGGACTTCTGTGCCAAGCATGGGATTGTCTCGGACATCGAGATGATCGATATCCAGGGCATCAATGAGGCGTATGAGCGGATGCTCAAGGGCGATGTGAAATACCGGTTTGTGATTGATATGGACAGCTTGAAAAAAGAGCGCAACGCGGCCTGATAACAAGGCCCGCTTGAATGTGGGCACTTCTTTCTGTGGGAACTGGCTTGTGTGGGAGCTGGCTTGCCTGCGATGCAGACACCTCGGTCTATCAGCAAGACCACAGTGATGCCATCGCAGGCAAGCCAGCTCCCACAGACAAGTTATTCAGGTTGATTGAGGTGTGGTTCTTTAGACCGACAAGTGCTCATACAAAATCGTCGCCCCCACCACCATCAACACCACCCCGCCCACCATCTCCGCACGCTTGCCCACCACCGTGCCCAGCACGCGCCCGAGCATCATGCCGAGGGTCACCATGGTCATGGTCGCCAGGCCAATCGCCGCCGACGCCACCAGGATATTCACATCGACAAACGCCAGGCCCACGCCCACCGCCAGGGCATCGATGCTGGTGGCGAAAGCAGTTACCGCAAGAATCATGAAGGAATGCTGGGTCGGCTTTTCAGCCTCTTCATCCTCGGCCTTGAGCCCGTTGTAGATCATGTGCAGGCCCAGGGCGACGAGCAGGGTAAAGGCGATCCAGTGGTCCCAGTCTTCCACCCAACGCGTGGCGGCGTGGCCGATAGCCCAGCCGATCATCGGGGTGATGGCTTCGATCACGCCAAAGATCAGGCCGGCGCGCAGGGCTTCGGTGAGGCGCGGTTTGTGCAGGCTGGAGCCTTTGCCGATGGCCGCCGCAAAGGCGTCGGTAGACATGGCCAGGGCCAGGAGGATCAGGGAAATGGGGTTCACGGTCAGGCTTCCAGTCGGGCTATGGGACACAACGACACGTCCACGCGCCCGACTTCAGGCATGGAAGTGTCGCTGGTCTCACCAACCGCAAAGCGATGTTCGTACCACGGCAGGTTGCCGAATATGTTGATACGAACGCTTCCAACAGGGTCAGAAGCCGGTTACTCCCCAACGAGGGAGGCGATCATAGGCAGGCACAGATGAAAATTTCGTCAAAAAGGCTCAGGGCCGTTGCGGTTTCACCGAAGTGCCGAAGGTATTGCCCATGCGCACACTGGTGGCCGCCGGGGTGGACAGGCCCACGGCGTTCGGCGCGCGTTTGTCGACGGGAATGGTTTGCGCCTCACGGTTTTTCTTCGCCGCCTTGGTCGCATTGCTGTCACTGCCCATCTGTTGGCTCAGGCAGCCGTAGTCGGGCGCCTTGTAGCCGTCCACCGAGACTTCGGTGCAGGTGCTCTTGCTGTTGTCGGCGTGGGCAAGCACGGGCAGGGCGGCGCACAGCAACAGGCTGGCAAGGGTGGGGAACAGTTTCATCAGGGCCTCCTGGCAGGCCCGAGGGAGTGGGCCGGTATGGCTTGAAAGTGTAGTGCAGCGGGCGTCCCGTCCGGGTGACGTTTTTTTTGCCATCACCGTAACATCAGGTTCATAAACTGGCCTCAGGATGACGGTTTTCAAGGACACGTCGGCCGTGCAGCGATGCAGAGCGGGGGGTGAGCAGGGGGCCTGGCGGCGCGCCGTATGCGCCCTGGTCTTGCTGTGGCTGCTGGCAGGAGGCCGCGTGGTGCAGGCGGAACCGGCGTTGCTGACGTTGGACCTGCCGGCGCAAAACCTGGAGCACGCCCTGCAAGCGTACAGCCGTGCCACCGGCATGGCGGTGCTGGTGGATCGCGAACTGACCCGGGGCCGACGCTCCATCAGCGTGCATGGGCGCTTCACGGCGCAGGAGGCTCTGGCAATGTTGCTGACAGGGAGTGGCCTGATGGCGCGTTATGCACGCAGTGATGCGTTCACCCTGCAACTGGCGCAGGTCAGTCGGCCTGCCACCACCAAGGGCGCGTCGGCACGCAACGCCGCGCGGATCAACAACAGCTACGCCACGGCCTTGCAGCAGGCTATCGAGACCAGCCTGTGCGGCTCGCCCCTGACCCGCCCCGGCAGTTTCCGTGCCTTGGTGCAGGTGTGGGTCAACCCGCAGGGGCTGATCGAGTACAGCCGGCTGGTCAGCTCCACCGGCGATGAACAACGCGATGAAGCACTGGTGCGCAACCTCAGTGCGGCCCGGGTCGAACGCCCCGCGCCGAGCTCGCTGCGCCAGCCGGTGACTTTGCTTTTGATGCCCGACACCACAGGAACACGCATGGAATGCACAGCAGGGAAGGGAGCCACGCACGGATGAAAAATACCGGGCATAGCACGATGGTCAGTTTGTTCCTGGCGTCCTACGAAGACTTCAAGGTGCGTTTGCGCAAGCGCCTGGGGTCGGAGGACCTGGCCAACGACGTGCTGCACGAAACCTACTTGCGGGTGGACCGCATGGACGTGCCGCCAAACCTCGCACAACCCAACGCCTACCTCTACCGCATGGCCCTGAACATCGCCGCCGACCGCCGCCAGGCCGACGCGCGCCTGCTCACCGGCAGCGAAGTCGAAGAGCTGCTGCAAACCGCCGACGAAGCCCAGGACCCATCGCGGGTGGTGGGCGGCCAGCGCGAGGTGCAATCGCTGGTCAAAGCCCTGTATGAGCTGCCCGCACGCCGACGCAAAATCCTCATCGCCGCGCGCCTGGAAGAAGCGCCTCACCTGGAAATCTCCCAGCGTTTTGGCATTTCCACGCGCATGGTCGAGAAGGAAATCAAGGCCGCCCTCGGCCACTGCGCCAAGCGCCTCGAAAGAAAAGTGATTCAGCGGTTCGGTCCCGGGGCCGGAAAACCGTCTTAGTGTCGAGTCCCTGATAAAACCGTGAGTATGTGCGCGCTTGAACATTTTTAACCTCTCCACCGCCCGGGCAGCCTCCGCCAGTCCTTTGCATGATGAAGCCCGCGACTGGCTGCTCCTGCTGACGTCGGGCCGCGCCACCGTGGCCGACGCCAAGGCCTTGCAGGCCTGGCGCGCCCAGAGCCCGGAACATGCCCTGGCGTTCGAGCAAACCAAGGCGCTGTGGCAGCAACTGGCCCCCGCCCTCGAGCACGCCGCGCCACCGCGCAGCTTTGGCCGTCGTGCGTTCCTGGGCGGCGCGATAGCCGCCTCGGCGGCGTTGGTCATGGTGCGCGTCGGCACGCCGGGTGGTTTTGCCGGGCTCACGGCCGACTATCGCACCGAAGTCGGCGAGCAGCGCCAAGTGCTGTTGAGTGACGGGGTCAGCCTGGAACTCAATACCCAGACGCGCATCAGCCGGATCGGCCAGGGCATTGAATTGCTGGAAGGCGAAGTCGAGGTGGTCGCCCGTCTTGCACAACCGCTGCGGGTCCAGGCCGGCGACGGTTGGGTAAGCGCGGCGCAGGCCCGCTTCAATGTGCGCAACACCGACCACAGCGTCTGCGTGACCTGCATCGAGGGTTCGCTGTCGGTGGACGCCGGCGGCCACAGTGTGAGCCTGGGCAGCGGCCGTCAGTTGACCTACAGCGCGGCGGGCATCGGCGCGCCCGTGGTGGTGGACACCCAGGCCGTGGTGGCCTGGCGCGAACAGGTGCTGGTGTTCAACAACGCCACGCTGGCCACGGTGGTGGACGAGATCAATCGCTATCGCCCGGGGATGCTGGTATTGCTCAACAAGGAGCTGGGTCAGCGCCGGGTGCAGGCGCGCTTCAGCTTGCAGCAGCTGGCCGGCGTGGCGTTGCTGATTCGCGACGCGTACGGCGCCAAGTGCACGGAACTGCCGGGTGGGGTGGTGTTGTTGAGTTGAGGCGCCTTACTGCAACGGCCCCACCACCTGGCGATAACGCTCCACCCCCTGCGGAGTCTGGCGCACCAGGCTGATCTCCAGCCCCAACGGCTCCTCCCGCTTATTGCCGCTCAACTGGCGCCAGCCTTTGTCCTTGTCCCACACGCGCACCTGCACATCACTGACGCCCGCCAGCACCACCACGCCGTCCTTGGCTGCCGGCAACGGGAAGCGGTTCCGCGCCGGCGCGGCGGCGCGGTACAGCGAGTCGCCCTTGAGCCACCAGCGCACCCGTTGCAAGCCATCTCCGGTGGCCGGCGCGCTGCGGATCACCTCCAGGCGAAAGCCCTTGCTGTCGGAGCTGCGCACCGTCACGGCGGCCAGCCCGGCGTCCTTTGCCGTACCGGGTTCGGCCAGTTCAACGCTGGCGCGCAGGCTGATATCGCGCTGCATCTGGTTCAACGCCCGCAATAATCCCTCGGTCTGTTCGGTGCTGGCCTGTAGATGCTGGTCGGCACGGGTCACGCTGTCGAGCCCGCGCCAGGCGATGACGCTGACCAGCGCCATAAGCATGATCGCCACCATCACTTCGATCAGGGTGAAGCCTTGTTGGGACTTGTTCATGGCTGGCTCACCACCCGCAGCAAACCGGCGGCGTCGCGTTGCAGGCTGAGGCTGTGTTGCCCGTCCGACAGCACTACGCGCAGCGGTGGGTTGATCCATTCGGCATTGAGGACCAGGGTTTGCCGGGGCTCGACCGTCAGTTGCATCGGTGTGCTTTCCCATAAGCGCGGGCGCAGTTGGGCGTCGCCCTGGAACGCTTCCACGCCCAGGCCATCGTCACTGCGGCGGTTGAAGCGAAAGCCCTTGGCATCGGCGCGCAAGCTGATCGGGCGGCCATCGGCGCGGGCTTCGGCCTGGGCGATTTGCAGCAGCTGGCTCAGGCGTTCGGCGTCCTTGCGCAGCAGTTTCAGCGGGTCGGGTTTGATCGTCAGGCTGATGGCGGCGCTGGCGATGCCGATGATCACCAGCACCACCATCAACTCGATCAGGGTGAAGCCTTGCTGTTTCATCGGTCGGCTCCTGGAGAACTGGCGAGGTTGTGAAATAAAAACGTGCGAATTGGCCTGTAGGCTGAGGCCACGGACAAACAGGAGGTCCACCCCATGGCATTCGCCCTTCGTGTTTCACCCGCCCACGGCGTGCAGGCGCTGGCACTGCTCGCTGCGTTGGCCGGCGGGGTGATCTGGACGCCGCTGCTGCTCACATCCGCCGAATCCCACACGCCCCAGGCCTCGCCCCAGGCGTTGGCAGCGCGCAGCGAAAACCCGGCGTTGCAGTGGTTCTCCAATGCGCCGAGCGCCCTGCAAGTCAAGGTTACCGGCGTACTGGCTGGCGCGCGCGGTGCGGTGGCGATCCTCAGCCTCAACGATGGCCCGCCGCGCAGTTTCCTCGTGGGCGAACGCCTCAGCCCCGCCGTGCGCCTGACGGCGATTGAAGGCAGCGCCGTGGAGCTTGAGCGCGGCGGCGAAAAGGTCCGCGTCAACCTCGACAAGTTGCCGGATGGCCCCGCGTTGCCGCGCCTCACTCGGCCATGACCTGGGTGTCCAGCTGCGCCAGGGGCGGCGCTTCGCGGCTGGCGTCGAGCACCCGCAGGGTCACTTGAAACAGGCGGCCGTCGGCGTTGATGGTTTGCTCGCAGCGCAGTTTCAGGCGGCCCTGGTCGCAGTCGAACGTCTTTATGCCGCCACGCAGGTGGCCTTCCAGGCGCAGTTCCGCCAGGCGACTCTGCGCCGCCAGCAACGCCATGGATTTATCCCGCAGCAAGCCATTGCTCTGGGTCATCAGCCCGGCCACGCGTACGGCGGCGGCCATGGCCACGGCGATGATCGCCAGCGCCACCAGCACTTCAATCAGCGTGAAACCTTGCGCGTTGCGACGGCCGACCATGGCGCTCTCAAAGGCGGGAAACAGGCCCGCAGACTAGCGCCGCGAGTTGACCGATTGGCGACCGAAACTCCCGAGGATTTTCAATACGACTGACATGTGTTCTTGCAACACTGCGCCACGAAATGCACCCCAGCCAAGGAATGTCGAGATGGATATCGCGCGCCTAACAACCCCCTTGCCCAGCCCTCGCGGCCAGCGTGGCTTCACCTTGATCGAGATCATGGTGGTGGTGGTCATCCTCGGGATTCTCGCGGCAATGGTCGTGCCCAAGGTGCTGGATCGCCCGGACCAGGCACGCGCCACGGCGGCCAAGCAGGACATCGGCGGCTTGATGCAGGCGCTGAAACTCTATCGCCTCGACCACGGCTCCTATCCGAACATGACCCAGGGTTTGAAAGTGCTGGTGGAACGCCCGGCGGACGCGAAAAACAGCAGCTGGCGCGCCTACCTCGATCGCCTGCCCAATGACCCGTGGGGCCACCCTTATCACTACCTCAACCCGGGCGCCAACGGTGAGGTCGATGTGTTCTCCCTCGGTGCCGATGGCCAGCCGGATGGCGACGGCGTGAATGCCGATATCGGCTCCTGGCAGTTGTAAGGCGCGCCATGAAACGGCATTCGCCCCCAGCGGCGAAGCAGCGCGGCATGGCGATTATCAGCGCGTTGCTGATCGCGGCCGTGGTGGCGGTGATCGCCGGTGGCATGCTCACGCGCCAGACCGTGTTCACCCGCAGCCTTGAAGCCGAACAATTGCGCGTGCAGGGCCAGTGGCTGTTGCAGGGCAGCCTTGAGCGCAGCCGGCAGATGCTCTGGGAGGCGCGTCAGAAGGACGTGCTGACCCGTCTCGACCAACCTTGGGCTTACGCCCAACGCGGGGCGTTTGAAGGGCGCATCGAAGACGAGCAGGGCAAGTTCAACCTGCGCAACCTGGTCAACCGCCAGTTGCCGGATGCCGAGCAACTGCAAAGCTTCGAGCGCCTGTGCCGGACGCTGGGGGTCGATCCGGCGGTGAGCCGGCGCATCAGCCAACGGGTGATCGGCTCCTACGAAGTGCCGGCCAAATACCCGATGCTGCGCAGCGTAGACGAGTTGAGCGCCATCGAAGGCCTGGACCCCGTGCTGCTGCGCCGCCTGCAAGGGTATATCAGCGTGCTGCCCGGGCAGAGCTGGGTCAACGGCAACACCGCCAGCGCCGAAGTGCTCAGCGCGGTGGTGCCCCAGCTCAGCCTGTCCCAGGCCCAAGGGCTGGTGGCGGAGCGTGACAGCGGCCAGTGGTTTATCAACCGTGGGGATTTCGTCAACCGCCTGCACTTGCCCCAGGTGGCGGTGGAGTCGGTGCAGGTGGGCATTACCAGCGAGTGGTTTCGCGTACAGGGCCAGGCGCGGCGTGAGCAGCGGCGGGTGACCATCGACGCGTTGCTGCATCGCCCGCAAGAGCGCCAGCCGCAGGTGATCTGGTCGCGGGTGGGCGTATGAAACGCTTGCGTATTGGCTTGCCGCCGCTGGACCAATTGAGCGCCGAGAGCCAGGTCAAATTCTTCTGGCTGGAGCGTGGCGTGGTTGTCGCCGAAGGCCATGAAAGCCTGATCCAACTGAGCAAACACCGGCAGGCGGCGGAGTGTTTCCTGCACCCACGCGACAGCCTGCTCACCAGCCTTGAACTGCCGCCACTGCCCGCCGCAAAAACCGCCGCCGCCGTGGCCTGCGCCGCGCAAGCGTTGATCCTCGGCCCGCTGGAACACATGCACGTGGCCCACGGCCCGCGCGACAGCGAAGGCCGCGTGCAAGTGGCCTGGGTGCCCAAGGTCGGGCTGGAACGGCTGGCCCAGGTACCGCTCAAGTTGCGCGGACTGTACCCGGCGCCCTACGCCTTGCCGGTGGGCACCGCCGCACTGGATGACGGCTACCTGTTGACCCGCGACAGCCTGCACCAAGCCGCCGTGCACCCGTTGGGCCAGCAAGGGCTGGATATGCCGCTGGTGGACGCTGCGCAGCGTTGGACGGGCGCAGCACCCGCCTGGGGGTTGCACGCGCGCCTCAGCCAAGCGGCCAGCGGTGGCTGGGGTAGGGCGCTGGCCTGTGTCGCGCTGGCCACGGCCGTGTGGACCCTGGGCCTCAACCTCTACGCCGCGCGCCAAGTGGATGAAGGTCAGCGCCTCAAGGCCCTGATGAGCCAGCAGGTGCGCCAGGCATTTCCCGAATTGCCGGTGGTGCTCAACCCCTTGCAGCAGGCCCGGCAACAATTGGCCGCGCGCCAGACCGGTGCCGCCGCCGATCCCGGCCAGCGCTTCAGCAGCCTGTTGCAACTGGCGGGCAGCAACCTGCCGTTTATGGTCGCCAGCGTCGAGCGCCTGACCTTTGAACAAGGGCGCCTGCACCTGCAATTGCTCACGGACAGCCGCAACCCGACGGCCCAGGCCGACTGGCAGGCCGCGCTGGCCCAGGCCGGTTTTGCCGCGACACGCGATGAGCACGGCTGGAGCATTGGCCCGGCAGCGACGGGAGCCAGCGATGAATAAGTGGACGCGACAATTGCGGCTGTTCTGGAACGGTCTGGCCCTGCGCGAAAAACGCATGCTGTCCGGCGTCGGCGTGCTGCTGGCGGGCCTGTTGACCTGGCTGATCCTGATCCAGCCCGCGCTGAAAAAAATCGACTACTGGCAGGCCGAAACCCCGAAGTTGCGCGCCCAGGCCGAAGCCTTGCAGGTGCTGTTGCAAGGCGTCGCCGCGCCGCGCCAGGCTGACGAAGCCACGCTGCGCCAGGCCCTCGACAGCGCCGGCCTGCAAGGCCATTACCAATTGCAGGCGCAGGCCCCGGGCGGCTGGCACCTGACCTTCGACAACGCCCCGGCCGACGCGGTGGTGGACTGGCTGCTGGGCAATCCCCGTTCGTTTTCCCTGGAGGTGTCCGAGGCGCGTTTGCAACGTGCCGGGGATGCCGTCGATAACTCGGCCGGCACTGTGTCCGGGACCGTTCGCATGGATCAGGCGCTTGGCGCTAAGGAAGCTTCATGAAGTGGTCAGTTCCCCCGTTTCGTATGGCCGCGCCGTTGCTGTTGCTGGCCCTGAGTGCGTGCAGCAACCAGGCGGCCAAGCCGTTGCTGGTGGACAGCGAACTCGGCCAACCCCTGGCCGACACCCGCCGCAGCAGCGACAGCCCGCTGGACCGCCAACGCGAACTCGCGCCCAAGCCCGCCGTGCAACACCCCATCACCAGCAGCGCCCGTGGTCACGCCCCGGCCGCGATCAAGGCGCGCAACCCGCTGGGTGACCAGCCGGTGCAGCTGAACTTTGTCGATGCGGACATCCAGGCGGTGGTGCGCGCCTTGTCCCGCGCTACCGGCCAACAGTTCCTCGTGGACCCGCGGGTAAAAGGCAACCTGACCCTGGTCAGCGAAGGCCAGGTGCCGGCGCACCAGGCCTACGACATGCTGCTGGCGGCGCTGCGCATGCAGGGCTTTAGCGTGGTGGATGTAGGCGGCGTCGCCCAAGTGGTGCCCGAAGCCGACGCCAAGCTGCTCGGCGGGCCGATCTACAGCGCCGGCAGCAGCGGCATGCAGACCCGCACCTTCCGCCTGCAATACGAAAACGCGGTGAACCTGATCCCGGTGCTGCGCCCCATCGTGTCGCCGAACAACCCGATCAACGCTTACCCCGGCAACAACAGCATCGTCATCACCGACTACGCAGAAAACCTCGCCCGCGTGGCGCAGATCATCAGCGGCATCGACACCCCCAGCGCCATCGACACCGACGTGGTCAAGGTGCAGAACGGCATTGCCGTGGACATCGCGGCGATGGTCGCCGAACTGCTCGACACCCAGGGCGCCGACCAGACCCAGAAGATCAACGTGGTCGGCGACCCGCGCTCCAACTCGATCATCATCCGCTCCGGCAGCCCCGAACGCACCGAGCTGGCGCGCAACCTGATCTACAAGCTCGACAACGCCCAGAGCAACCCGAGCAATATGCACGTGGTGTACCTGCGCAACGCCCAGGCGGGCAAGCTGGCGCAGTCGCTGCGCGGTTTGTTGACCGGCGAGAGTGAATCCGGGGTCAGCGACGAAGCGCGGGGCAAGCTCAGTGCCATGGGCGGCACGGGCCAGAACACCCAAGGCAGCGCCGCGCAAAACAGCAGCGGCACACCCACCGGCAGCGGTGTGCAATCGAGTTACGGCCAGGACAAACAAACCACCGGCGCCACTACCAGCAAGGACCAGGACACCGCCTTCAGCGCCGGCGGCGTGACCATCCAGGCCGACGCTACCACCAACACCTTGCTGATCTCCGCGCCGGACCCGTTGTACCGCAACCTGCGGGAAGTGATCGACATGCTCGACCAACGCCGCGCGCAGGTGGTGATTGAAAGCCTGATCGTCGAAGTCGGCGAGGACGATGCCACCGAGTTTGGCGTGCAATGGCAGGCCGGTAACCTGGGCGGCAAGGGTGGTTTTGGCGGGGTCAACCTTGGCGGCAGTGGCGTGAATTCGACGCCTACCAGCAAGACCAGTATCGACGTGCTGCCCAAGGGGCTGAACATCGGGTTGGTCAATGGCACCGTGGACATCCCGGGGATTGGCAAGGTGCTGGATCTCAAGGTGCTGGCCCGCGCGTTGAAGAGCAAGGGCGGTACCAACGTGCTGTCGACGCCGAACCTGCTGACGCTGGACAACGAAGCGGCGAGTATTTTTGTCGGGCAGACGATTCCGTTTGTCACCGGCAGCTATGTGACCGGTGGCGGGGGCACCAGCA
The DNA here is from genome assembly GCF_017316265.1 of Pseudomonas sp. Marseille-Q1929. NCBI lineage: Bacteria > Pseudomonadati > Pseudomonadota > Gammaproteobacteria > Pseudomonadales > Pseudomonadaceae > Pseudomonas > Pseudomonas sp. Marseille-Q1929. Next base: position 29,018 of record NZ_JAFLWU010000018.1, on the reverse strand, counting down.
ACAACCCGTTCCAGACGGTGCAGCGCGAAGAGGTGGGGCTTAAGTTGAATGTGCGGCCGCAGATTTCCGAGGGCGGCACGGTGAAGCTGGATATCTACCAAGAGGTCAGCAGCGTGGATACGCGAGCTTCGGTGGAGGCGGGGACGGTGACCAACAAGCGGGCGATTGATACCAGTATTTTGTTGGATGACGGGCAGATCATGGTGCTGGGTGGGTTGCTGCAGGATGGGTATAGCCAGAGTAATGATGCGGTGCCGTGGTTGTCGGATATTCCGGGGTTGGGGGCGTTGTTTCGTAATGAAAAGCGCAGTGTGACGAAGACCAATCTGATGGTGTTTTTGCGGCCCTACATTATTCGGGACAGTGGGGCGGGGCGCAGTATTACGTTGAATCGGTATGAGTTTATGCGGCGGGCGCAAGGGGGGTTGCAGCCGGAGCATAGTTGGGCGATGCCGGATGTGCAGGCGCCGCAGTTGCCGTCGGTGGAGAAGGCGATTCCTGGTCAGCAGGCGCCGCGGGCTGTGATTCGGGCGGTGCCGCAGTGATTGCGGTGTACATATCCGTTGCTGCGGTAACGGCGACTTATGGTTCCGCTCTTACAGCGGCTCACTTTTGGAAAGGCCCAAAAGTAAGCAAAAGGCCTTCGCCCCACCACTCGGTGCCTCGCCTAGGCTCGGCATGCCCGAACGAAGGCTTGAATCCGTGGGCCGCCGTCATGGGCCATCCCTGGCCCAGGACGGCTAACCCGGCGTCCTGCCGGGTTGCCCACGGATTCAAGCCTGCGTTCGGCCAGCGTGGTTTGACGGGGCGACGAAGATCAAAAGCAAGATCAAGATCAAAAGCAGATCAAAAGCAGATCAAGAGCTGGTCCGGTGTACACCATCCTGTGGGAGCTGGCTTGCCTGCGATGCAGACAACTCGGTACATCAGGCACACCCAGTTGATGCCATCGCAGGCAAGCCAGCTCCCACAGGGGAACGCGTCAGCTTCAGAAACCCGGTCGGCTACTAGGCCGCCGCGCTTTGTTTTTGATTTTGATCTTAGGCGCCCCGTTAAACACGCTGGCCGGAATTCGGCATGGATTTGGGGGGTAAACCGGCAGGGATGCCGGTTTAGCCGCCCCGCGCCATGGATGGCGCGTGGCGGCGGCCCCCCAAATCCATGTCGGATTACGGGCATGCCGAGCCTAGGCGAGGCACCGAGTGTTGGGGCAAGAGCCCTTTGGTTACTTTGGGGCTTTTCCAAAGTGACCCGCCGTAAGGGCGGAACCATAGGTAGCCGTTACCCAAATAATGGATATGTACTCCAATGAGCCTACTCCCTTACGCCTGGGCCAAATCCCAACGCATCCTCCTGCGCCACAACGCCGAAGGCATGCTGCTAACGGTGTGCCCCTCAACCCCCGGCTGGTCCATCAGCGAAGTCCACCGTCAATTCGGCCAATCCCCCATCGAACAAGTCCGCGACGACGAACTCGACGGCCTCCTCACCAGCGCCTACGCCGACACCGGCAGCGCCGCCGCCGTCGTCGGCGCCGCCGAAAACGAGGTCGACCTCGACCGCCTCATGCAAGACATGCCCGAAGTCACCGACCTGCTCGACACCCAGGACGGCGCCCCCGTGATCCGCATGATCAACGCCTTGCTCACCCAAGCCGCCCGCGACGAAGCCAGCGACATCCACATCGAACCCTACGAAACCCATTCCGTGGTGCGCTACCGCGTCGACGGCACCCTGCGCGACGTCGTGTCCCCCCGCAAGGCGCTGCACGGCGCGCTGGTCTCGCGGATCAAGATCATGGCCCAACTCGACATCGCCGAAAAACGCCTGCCCCAGGACGGCCGCATCGCCCTGCGCGTGGCCGGGCGGCCCATCGACATTCGCGTGTCCACGGTGCCCACCGGCCATGGCGAACGCGTGGTCATGCGCCTGCTGGACAAACAAGCCGGGCGCTTGCAGCTGGAAACCCTGGGCATGGAGCCCCAACTGCTGGCCCGTCTCGACACCCTGATCCGCCAGCCCCACGGCATCGTGCTGGTCACCGGCCCCACCGGCAGCGGCAAGACCACCAGCCTCTACGCCGCCCTGGCGCGGCTGGACGCGAGCACCAGCAATATCCTCACGGTCGAAGACCCGGTGGAATACGACCTGCCGGGCATCAGCCAGATCCAGGTCAACGCCAAGATCGACATGACCTTCGGCCTCGCCCTGCGCGCGATCCTGCGCCAGGACCCGGACATCATCATGATCGGCGAGATCCGCGACCTGGAGACCGCGCAAATCGCCGTGCAGGCCTCGCTCACCGGGCACCTGGTGCTGGCGACCCTGCACACCAACGATGCGGTGTCGGCGGTCAACCGGTTGATTGACATGGGCGTCGAACCCTTCCTGCTCGCCTCGTCGTTGCTGGGCGTGTTGGCCCAGCGCCTGGTGCGCCGCCTGTGCCCGCACTGCAAGCAGGAAGACCCGGCCGCGCCCGGCACCTGGCGCCCGGTTGGTTGTGCGCACTGCAACCAGATCGGCTACAGCGGCCGTACGGGGATTCATGAATTGTTCAGCGTCGATGACGACGTGCGCAGCCTGATCCACCAGGGCGCCGGCGAGCAGGACCTGCGCCTGGCCGCCCGCCGCGCCGGCATGTTCAGCATGCGTGAAGACGGCGAACGCTGGGTGCGCAGCGGCGCCACCGCCCCCGAAGAAATCCTGCGTGTGACACGGGACGCCTGATGAATCGCTATCGTTTTGAAGCCGCCGATGCCAGCGGCAAGGTCGAGTCCGGCCATGTGGAGGCCGACAGCCAGAGCGCGGCGTTTGCCAGCCTGCGCGGGCGCGGCTTGACCGCGTTGCTGGTGCAGCTCGAAGGCAACCAGCAAGCTGCGGGCAGCAGCCTGTTCACCCCCAAGCTCTCGGACAACGATTTGGCCTGGGCCACGCGCCAATTGGCCAGCCTGCTGGGCGCCAGCCTGCCGTTGGAAGCGGCGTTGAGCGCGACGGTGGAGCAGGCCGAGAAAAAACACATCGCCCAGACCCTGGCCGCCGTACGCGCCGATGTGCGTGGCGGCATGCGCCTGGCGGAGGCGTTGGCGGCGCGGCCACGGGACTTTCCGTCGATATACCGCGCGCTGATCGCGGCGGGGGAGGAGTCCGGTGACCTGGCCCAGGTGATGGAACGCCTCGCCGACTACATCGAGGAACGCAACAACCTGCGCGGCAAGATCCTCATCGCGTTTATCTACCCTGGGGTGGTGGGGCTGGTGTCCATCGGCATTGTGATTTTCCTGTTGAGCTACGTGGTGCCGCAGGTGGTCAGCGCGTTCTCCCAGGCACGCCAGGACTTGCCGGGGCTGACCCTGGCGATGCTCAACGCCAGCGACTTCATCCGCGCCTGGGGCTGGCTGTGTTTTGCCGGGATCGTCGGCGGTTTCTGGAGTTGGCGCCTGTATCTACGCAACCCCGTGGCGCGCCTGAATTGGCATAGCCGCGTGTTGCGCCTGCCGTTGATCGGGCGCTTTGTGCTGGGCCTCAACACCGCACGCTTCGCCTCGACCCTGGCGATCCTCGGCGGCGCCGGTGTGCCGCTGTTGCGTGCGCTGGAGGCGGCGCGGCAAACCCTGTCCAACGACCGCCTCGACCAGTGCGTCAGCGACGCCACCGCCAAAGTGCGCGAAGGCGTCAACCTCGCCCCGGCGCTGGCGGTGGAGAAGGTGTTCCCACCGGTGCTGATCCACCTGATCGCCAGCGGCGAAAAAACCGGTTCGCTACCGCCGATGCTGGAGCGCGCGGCGCAGACGTTGTCCCGCGATATTGAACGGCGGGCCATGGGCATGACCGCATTGCTGGAGCCGTTGATGATCGTGGTGATGGGCGCGGTCGTGCTCGTCATCGTCATGGCCGTATTGCTGCCCATCATCGAAATCAACCAACTCGTCACCTGATCCTGCTGTGTGAACCAAATCAACTGTGGGAGCTGGCTTGCCTGCGATAGCGGTCTTCCAGCTGGAAAATTTTTAGCTGACCCACCGCTATCGCAGGCAAGCCAGCTCCCACATGGGGTCTGTGTGTTTTCAGTAAAATTCCTGTACTCCCGTTCAACCTCGGGTTCCTCATTTCGTCACATCCCAAGCTCTATACGGCCTCCAGCCCCACCCACTGAAACCTCGCTGTCACCTACCCCCAAACCGCTCAAAAGCATGACCAAAACACCCGAGAATCTTTTTAAAAATCAAGCGTTTCCTCCCGAGGTTTTTTCCCATAACCGTCATCGGAAACTGCGACTTTCTCTCCCATGGTTTTCACCCCTGGCCACCCCCGCAAGACGGCTTGGGACCGAAGCCATGGCGTCATGCAAGAGCCATCTACCCCAAACGTACAAACACGACGAAAGGAGCTTCTTCATGTTTAAGCGCAACGTTCTCGCGGTATCCATGACCCTCGCTGCCCTGTGCTCGGCACAGGCTGCATTCGCAGACGTAAACGGCGGCGGCGCCACTCTGCCACAGCCGCTGTACCAGACTGCCGGCGTACTGACTGCCGGCTTCGCCCCTTACATCGGCGTTGGCAGCGGCAACGGCAAGGCTGCGTTCCTGAACAACGACTACACCAAGCTTGTGGCCGGTGTGACCAACAAGAACGTGCACTGGGCGGGTAGCGATTCCAAGCTGTCGGCTGCCGAGCTGCTGGCTTACAAAACCAACAAACAGCCGACCTGGGGCAAATTGATCCAGGTGCCTTCGGTGGCCACTTCGGTTGCCATTCCGTTCAACAAGACCGGCACCAACGCGGTTGACCTGACTGTTCCACAACTGTGCGGCGTGTTCTCCGGTCGCCTGACCACCTGGAACCAAATCACCGGCTCCGGCCGTACTGGCCCGATCGTCGTGGTTTACCGTGACGAGTCGAGCGGCACCACCGAGCTGTTCACCCGCTTCCTCAACGCCAAGTGCACCGAAGCCAAGAAGTTCGCCGTCACCACTACCTTCAAAGACAGCTACGGCTTCGTTGCCGGCGTCAGCGCCGGCACCTTGCCAGCCGGCGCAGTGCCTGCTACCACCAGCCAAGGCGTGATGACTGCGCTGAACGCTGCCCAAGGCCGTATCACCTACATGAGCCCGGACTACGCGGCGACTACTTTGGCCGGTCTGGATGACGCCACCAAAGTTGCCAAGATTGGCGGTGTTTCGCCTGCTCCAGGCAACGTATCGGCCGCTATCGGTCAGATCCTCGCGCCAACCCAAGCCCGTCCGAATGGTTCGTTCATCGACGCCACTGACCAAGACAACTGGGTTCCAGTATTCGCCGCTACTGCAAGCGGTTCGTCCACTTTCGCTTACCCATCCACCGGCTACCCGATCCTGGGCTTCACTAACCTGATCTTCAGCCAGTGCTACGCCAACGCTGCCCAGACTACCCAAGTGCAAGACTTCTTCCTGCGTCACTACGATGCAGCCATCAACAACGACACCGCCATCAACGACAACCGCTTCGTACCGCTGCCAGCTAACTGGAAACAAGCGGTAACCGACACCTTCGCGACCGTTTCCAACGCCCAAGGCATTGGCAACACCAGCGTCTGCAACGCCATCGGTCGTCCGCTGTAACCCCTGCTTTCAACGACCCGCACCACCGATCAGCAACGGCCTGCGCCGTTGCTGATTTTTTTTGCGTTAGCAGCCGTATATGAACTTTGCATGACAGAAGTTCAGTCGCGCCCCTCGCCAACCGCCTAACCCTCATACGTGCGCCTGTCTTGCCCCGGGGCGCTAACAAAGAAGGAAGATTCCCGATGGTCCGCTGCAAACCCACGCTCAAGCTGAATGCCCAGGGCCCGCGTGCCCAGACCGTGTTGCGCCTCAAGCCGCTGGCCCAGGCCATTGCCTTGTTGATGGTGGCGGGCAATGCCCATGCCGCCCAGGCGTTCAGTGCTGCGTGGTTTGCCGAAAAAGGCGCGACGCGCGCCACCACCGCTGCGCGTTTGAGCGCGGGGCAGGTGCCGGGCATGCCGACGCTGAGCCAGCAGGCGCAGGTCAACCAGCGTTTGGCGCGGTCCATCAGCACGCTGAACACCAGCGTCGCGGCGATTGCGGCCCAGCAGGCGGCGCAGGCGGCGGGGCGGCAGGCGGCGTTGGGGCAGGTGTCGAACATTCCCGATGGCCTGGGCAAGGGCGGTTTGCAGGTGGACAACAGCCTGACCCAGGGCTGGATCAATGCCAAGGCGCCGACCCAGTCCCAGGCGGGTGGCAAGACCACGGTGAGCATCGAGCAGACCGCCGACAAGGCGATCCTCAATTGGGAGACCTTCAACGTCGGGCGCAACACCACCGTGGACTTCCAGCAGCAGTCCAACTGGGCCGCGCTCAACCGCGTCAATGACCCGAATGCGCGGCCGAGCGAGATCCAGGGCCAGATCAAGGGCGCGGGCACGGTGATGATCATGAACGCCAACGGCGTGGTCTTCGGCGGCACCAGCCAGGTCAATGTGCGCAACCTGGTGGCGGCGGCGGCGAACATCACCGATGAGCAGTTCACCCAACGCGGCCTCTACGTCGATACCACCGGCACCCAGCCGACCTTCACCGATGCGGCGGGCAAGGTCGAGGTGCAACGCGGTGCGCTGATCCAGACCCACAACGCCGCCACCTCCACCGATGCGGGCGGCTATGCCTTGCTGCTCGGCACCGAAGTGGAAAACGCCGGCACGATCATTACCGCCAAGGGCCAGGCCACCCTGGCAGCCGGTGACAGCTTCTACATCCGCAAAGGCGTCGGCACGGCAGGCAACGAGCGTTCCACCACCCGTGGCAATGAAGTCGCCACCGCCCTCAACTTCGAGAGCGCGGCGGGCAAGGTCAGCAACAGCGGCCTGATCATGGCGTCCACCGGCGACATCACCCTGACCGGTCACCAGGTCCAGCAAAACGGCGTGGCGCTGGCCAGCACCTCGGTGGACACACGCGGCACGATTCACTTGCTCAACTCGGCCAGCGACAGCACCGGCAGCGTCACCCTCGGCGCCGGCAGCACCACTGCGATCCTGTTGGATGCCAGCGGCAGCACCGCCCTGAATACCCAGAAAAACAACGGCCTGACCCTGCTCGACGGCAAGCCCGCCAACCTGATCGACGGCCAGTTCGACCACCTCAGCGCGGTGGCCGACCGCACCGACCAGTCGCGCATCGAGATCGTCAGCGGCGGCACCGTGGACTTCCAGAAAGGCTCGATCACCTTGGCCACCGGCGGCCAGGTCGCAGTCAGCGCCGGCCAGCGCAGCCTGGTGCGCGATGGCGCGATCATCGACGTGTCGGGGGCGGTCGGCGTCAAGGTGGCGATGGAAGCCAACAACATCAAGATCAACGTGCAGGGCAACGAACAGCGCGATGCCGCGGTCAACCGCGACAATGGGCAACTGATCAACAACGATGTGTGGGTGGACCTGCGCGAGCTGGTGTTTGTCGCGGCGGGCACCAACGGTTATGCCACGGACCGCTGGTACACCGCGGGCGGCTTGCTGGAAGTCGGCGGTTACCTCGGTACCCAGGGCCACTCGGTGGGCGAGTGGATGGCCCAGGGCGGCACCGTGACCTTTACCGGCAAGGATGTGGTGACCCAGCAGGGCGCGCAGATCAACCTGTCCGGCGGTACCGTGGATGTGCAGGACGGCTATATCCGCCAGACCTGGCTCAAGGGCCCGGATCGCCGCCTGTATGAGCTGTCGCGGGCGCCGGGGGACATTCTCTATTCCGGGATCTACAAGGGTTATGAAGACACCAGCGTGCGCTGGGGCCAGACCGAGTATTACTACAACCCGCTGATCGCGCCGCAGGGGCGCAACGAGGCCGGTTATACCGTGGGCCGCGATGCCGGCAAGCTGGTGGTCGGCACCACCAGCGCGGTGCTCGAAGGGCAGGTGGTCAGCGATGTGTTCCAGGGCGAGCGGCAGATGCAGGCGCCGGCGATCAACCTCGACGGCTACCAGCAGTCGCAGAACGCGATGGCCCAGCGCGCGCAGTTGATCATTGGCCAGTACGTGCCGATCTATAACAAGACCACGGGCACCTTGCGGTATGCGTTGGGCGCGACGGCCGAGCAGGTGTTGATCGACAGCAACACGCAAAAAATCGCCGACGGCCTCGATCTCACCACGGAACTGCCGAGCGAGCGTCAGGGCCAGGTTGTGCTCGACAGCGAACAGCTCAACGGCTTCCAGTTGGGTGCGGTCAAGGTTGCGGCCAACCAGCAGGTCAGCGTCAACGGCGCGCTCAACGTCGCCGACGGCGGCACCATCACCCTGTTCGCGCCGGGTGTGGCGGTCAACGCCAACCTCACGGCCCACGGCGGCAGCATTCATGCCGGGAACATTCTCAGCCAGGTCGACCCGCTCAAGGACGGCGCGGTGGCCGATACGATCCTGCCGGGCGATGGCCGCCTGACGGTGGCGGAAGGGGTCAAGCTCGACGTCAGCGGGCGCTGGAACAACCTGCTGCTGGACGCTGCCAACAACACTGGCGTGGCCTATGTGAACGGCGGCAAGGTCTCGCTGCGCGGCACCGGCAACATCAGCCTGGCGGCCGGTAGCGTGGTGGACGCGTCTTCCGGCGCCACGCTCGGTGTGGATGGCAAACTGGCGGGCGGCAAGGGCGGCAACGTGACCTTGAGCGCACTCGGCGCCCTGGGCCTGGACGGCGAGTTGCGCGGCTACGGCGTCAACGGCGGCGGCACCCTGGCGTTGCAGACGCGCAAGGTGCAGATCGGTGACAGCACCGTGGCTGCGGATGCCGACACCCTGAAACTGGCGGGCGACTTCTTCAACAAGGGCTTTTCGGCCTACGACATCACGGGCAATGAAGGCTTGCTGGTCACCGACGGCACGCAGGTCGATGTCCGCGCCCCGGTGCTGCGCGCGGGTGAGCAGGCGTTGTCTGCCGCCACTGGCAGCGATCCAGCCAGCGCCCTGGAGCGCTGGACTCCCGCGCTCTACCAGGAAGACGCGATCAAGGGCGTACTGACCCAGCGCCGTGGCGCAACCCTGAGCCTGAACGCCGGCGAGATCAATTCCACCGCCGAGCAAATGGCAAGCACCGTGCTGACGGTGGGCCAAGGCGCGGTGATCAATGTTGACCCGGGCCAGGCCATCAACCTGCGCAGTGTCGGCCAATTGAACATGGACGGCACGCTGAATGCCTGGGGCGGCAGCATCACCCTGGGAGGGCTGCGCGCCGCCGCGTACGATGCGGTGAACTCCCTCGGCCATGGTCGCTCGATCTGGGTCGGCGAACACGCGCTGATCGATGCCGCAGCGCGGGCGGCGACCGCGTTGGACAACCGTGGCCGCGCCTATGGTGTGGTCCGCGACGGCGGCACGATCAATATCGGCGGCACCCTCGACCTGACGACGGGCATTGCCACTGCCAGTGATTTGTTTGTGGTGGTACGTGAAGGTGCGCGCCTCGACGCTTCCGGCACCCAGGCGCCACTGAACATTGCCGGGCAGGGCCTGGTGCAGCAGGCCAGCAATGGCGGCAGCATCAGCCTGGCGTCGAATAACGGCCTGTACCTGGACGGCAGTTTTGTCGCCAGGGCGGGCGGCGCTGGCGCGGCGGGCGGCAGCCTGGCGGTGGCGCTGGAAAGCCCGAACTACGAGCGCTTTACCGCCGTCGATCAGGTGCTCAAGGGCCGTGAATTGCTGATCAGCCAGACCCATCAGCGTCACGATCTGGCGGGCACGCCAGAGGATGCTGCCGCAGGCCTGGAATACGGCCATGGGCGCCTGGGGGTGGATCAAGTCAGCGCCGGCGGCTTTGATAACCTGGCGCTGATGAGCAACGGCATCATGGGCTTTGACGGCGACGTTGCACTGGCGATGGGGCAGAGCCTGCGCCTGTTCGGTTCGGCGTTTGCCCTCAGTGAAAATGCTGCCGGCGATTCGCGGGTCAACCTGTCGGCACCGTATCTATTGCTGAGCGGTATCAACACGCCCGGCAAGGACCAGTACATTCGCCCGATTATCGAGCTGCCCAAGCCGTCGTTTCTGGAGACGGCCGCGCAGTTCAATGCCAGTGGCAATCTGATCGATGTGCGCGGCAGTGTGTTGTTTGGCCTCAAGGGCAGCCTGAATCAGGCGGATTGGAGTTTGTTGGACATCGAGCGTCGCGGTTTTGATCAGGTGAACCTGACCAGCCAGGGCGACCTGCGCTTCCTCGCCGGGCCGAATGAGAACGCCATTGCGCCGGGTATCAGCACGCAATTGCTGACCCATGGCGACATGACCCTGCGCGCGGCCCAGTTGTATCCGGGCACCCAGGCCAGTGCGCGGGTGATCGCCGGATATCTGGGGGAAGTGACTGCCAACTCGATCCAATTCGACCCGCTGCGTACGCTGACCATCGGCCGTACCGGCACCGCCGACGCCGCCATGCCGTATTCGGCCTTCGGCCGCCTGCAACTGGGCGCGGCGACGGTTCGCCAGGGCGGTGTGGTGCGTGCGCCATTGGGCCTGATCGACATCGGCAGTATGGGCAGTAGTCTGGTGCAATTGTTGCCGGGCAGTCTCACCTCGGTGAGTGGCAAGGGCCTGGTGCTGCCGTATGGCGGCACGCTGGACGGCCAGGAGTACCGCTATAACGGGCAAAAGGTCACGTTTATCGGCCAGGGTGGCGTGGCCACGGCGATGAGCGATCTGAGCGTCGGGGTGATCCTCGGCGGTACCACGGTGGCCGTGCAGCCGCAGGCCACGCTGGATCTGTCCGGCGGTGGCGAATTGCTCGGGGCTGGTTTTATTTCCGGCCGTGGCGGCTCCACTGACGCGCGCTTCAACCCGCTGGTGCAGTTCGGCGCCAACGGCGGGTTTGTGCTGCCGGGCCTGGCCACCAACCCGGTCTATGCAATTGTGCCGGGGATCCAGCCGGGTGCCGCGCCCGTGGCGCCGGAGGGCGGCGCTTCAGCGCCAATGGTCGGCCAGCAGGTCACGATCGGCGCCGGCGTGCCGGGGTTGCCGGCGGGCACCTACACCCTGATGCCCTCCACCTACGCGCTGCTGCCGGGGGCCTTTCGCGTGGAGGTCAATGGCCTCGCCGGGCTTGGCAGCGACGCGGCGACCACCTTGATGCGCAATGGCTCGTGGGCCACTTCCGGGCACCTGTCGATTGCCAATACCGGGATCAGCAACAGCATCGCCAGCCAGTTGATCCTGACTTCCGCCGATACCCTGCGCCGTTACTCCCAATACAACGAAACAGGCTATGCCCAGTTCGCCAAAGCCGATGCCGCGCGGCTAGGCGTGCCGCGACCGATGCTGGAAGCCGACGCCAAGACCTTGAAGCTGGCGCTGCGCCCCGGTGCGGGTGCCGATGGCTTTTCGTTCGAGGGCGTAGGGCGGTTTGATCCTGCTTCAGGCGGGTACGGCGGTACGGTGGCCGTGACGGACCCAACTTGGCAGGGCATTGAAGTGATCGGCGCCGGCAAGGCCGCCACGGCAGACTACGCCGGCATCACCCTCAAGGCCGACACCCTCAATGCCTTGGGCGCCTCACGCCTGGTGGTGGGCGGGATGACCGTGGTGGAGTACGGCCAATCCGGCAACTTCATCGGGCTGGCAGGAGGCCTCAATGGCGCCAACAGCACGGTGACGTTGCGCGAAGGCGCCACCCTTGCCGCGCCGGAAGTGTTCCTGGTCAGCGACACCGGTGGGATCGTGGTCGAGCAGGGCGCCTCGATCAACACCCTCGGGCGTGGCAAGGCCAGCTACGACGCGCGTGACGGGTTTATCTACCAGGTGCTGAACATGCTGGCCGTGTCCAACGGGCTGCTCAATGTGGTGAGTGCGCGTTCGCAAGGCGGTGTCAGTCAGGGCATCAACGTCGGCGCCTGCGAGAGTGGCGCGTGCAGTGGTGGGACTGGCTTGTATTCCGATGGCAGCATCGTCGCGTTGACCGACGGCACGTTCCAACTGGGCGACTCGGTGCGCTACGGCACCCGTCACCTCAACCTCGGTGTCAGCGCGATCAACCTGGGCAGCGTCGAAGCCTTGGCCGCAGCGGGGAACCGCGTACCCGCCGGGCTGACCCTGACCCAAGCGCTGCTCGACCGCCTGTTGCGCGGCGACACGCAATTCGGCGCGCCCGCCCTGGAAACCCTGCAACTGTCCGCCCGCGACAGCTTCAACTTCTACGGCACCACCAGCCTCGACACCTACGACCCGCTCACCGGCAAGTCGCTGCTGAGCAACCTGATGCTGTCCACCCCGGCGATGTATGGCGCCGGTGGCGCCAATGATGTGGCGACGATCCACACCGCCAACCTGATCTGGCTGGGCGCCACCAATGCCCCTGGCACCGTGGTGACAGGCGGCGCGGGCACCGGCAGCGGGCGCCTCGACATCAACGCCGAGCGCATCGAGTTCGGCTATGGCGACTTTGGCCAGCCGAGCAATGTGAAAAGTTTCGACCGCCTGGCCCTCGGGTTTGCCAACGTCAATCTCAACGCCAGCGAGCGCGTCACCGCCAACCATAAGGGCAGCCTCAAGGTGTACCAGAGCCAGGGCGCCTATGACCCGGTCACCGGCTTCCAGTACAGCGGCGGCAACCTGACCATTCGCACACCGCTGATGACCGGTGTTTCCGGCTCGGTGAACCGCATTACCGCCGGTGGCGCAATTGATATCGGCGCCTCCGCCGGTCCCCGTGGCACCGCCAGCGGCCAGGGCGCCGAGCTGGCCTTGCAAGGCGACAGCATCCGCGTGGCCGGGGCGGTGGTGTTGCCCAGCGGCAAGGTCAGTCTCAGTGCCCGTGGCGATGTGGTGTTGACCGATGACGCAGTGATCGACGTGGCCGGGCGCCCCATCGCCTTCAACGATGTGACCCAATACGGCTGGGGCGGCGACGTGCTGCTCGACAGCCGCAACGGCAATATCCGCCAGGCCGCCGGTTCGACCATCGACCTGTCGGCCCAGCACAACCAGGCCGGTAAATTGCGCGCGGTGGCAACCGACGCGGCGGCCGGGATCGTCGATCTGCAAGGCAAGATCCTGGGTAGCAGCAGCGGTTATTACGCCGCCGGTGGCACGTCGATGCCCTACGAGGCCGCGACCGTGGAACTCCAGGCCCAGCACTTGGGCGGCAGCGGTTCCCTCGACCAGCAATTTGCCGACCTCAACGGGCGCCTCAACCAGGGCGCGGTCTATGGTGGCCGCAGCTTCCAGCTCAAGCAGGGCGACTTGACCATCGGCAACGGCCTCAAGGCCGGCAACATCAGCGTGTCCCTCGACAACGGCCGCCTGCGCGTCAACGGCCTGGTGGACGCCAGCGGTGAGCGCGTCGGCAGCATTACCCTGGCCGGCAAGCACGGCCTGACCCTTGACGGCACGGCGGTACTCGACGCCCACGGCAGCAAACTGCGGGTGGACAGCTACGGCAAAATCATCGACTCGCCCAACCGCGCCATGGTGGCGCTGGGTTCTGGCGACGGCCAACTGACCCTCGCCAGCGGCGCCCGTATCGACCTGCGTCACGGCACCGACGGCGCGGCCGGCAACGACGGGCGCAATCGCGGCACCCTGGAACTCAACGCGCCACGCCTCGGCAGCAATGACATCGCCATCGACGCCAGCGGCCGCGTGACGATCCAGGGCGCGCGTTCCATCAGCCTCAATGGCATGGCCACCTACGACGATGCCCCGGAAAAAACCGACGCCACCGCCAGCGGCAAGCCCTATCAGGAGATCACTCAGGGCTACCTGGATGGCAAGCACGCGCTGAGCAACGACTTTATCAACGCCGCGTTGCAGAACACCCACTTGCTGCAAAACAAACTCGCCGGGCTGAACAACGCCACCTACGCCGATGCTTTCCATGTGCGCCCCGGCGTGGAAATCGTCAGCAAGACGGCGGACGGTGACCTGGTGGTGCAGGGCGACCTGGACCTGTCCCGTTATCGCTACGCCAGCCTCAACCCCCATAGCCAGCAGGACGACACGGTCTACGGTTCCGGTGAATCCGGCAGCCTGACCCTGCGTGCCGGTGGCGACCTGAATATCTACGGCAGCATCAACGACGGCTTCGCGCCGCCACCGCCGTCGGCGGACGACAAGGGCTGGGTGTTGCTGCCGGGTATCGACTACCGGGGCGGTACGGTGGTGGTGCCGGGCAACGGCGTGACCCTGGCCGATGGCACGGCGTTCCCGGCGGGCACCACGTTGAACTATGACTTGCCGATCAAGGGCCTGACGGTCGCGGCCAACACCCGGCTGCCGGTAACGGCGACATTGGGCCAGGAACTGATACTGCCGGCTGGCAGCGTTGTCGCGGCCGACGTGCGCGATGCGGGCGGCAATCTGTTGTTCGCCGCGGGCACCTTGCTCAGCGAGGCGCAGACATTGGCCGAAGGCACGCAACTGGGCGCCGGTACGTTGTTGACCGAGGGCACCGTGTTGCAGGGCATGCTCTGGCCGAAAGGCGTGCCGTTGCCAGGCGTGCATCAGGCCAATCCCAGTAACAACCTTGTGTTGCTCGATGGCATTAAGGACTTGCCTAAAGGCGCGCTGATTCCTGCCGGCACCAACGTGAAGTTGCCCGATGGCGTGAGGTCGGTGCAACTGCGCGCTGGCGGGTCCGGGCAGCTGTGGGCGATCGCGCCGATGTTGGCCGAAGGCACGCAATCGTGGTCGTTGCGCTTGGTTGCAGGCGCCGATACCGAGGCCGCCGACAACCGTATCCTGCAAGCGCATCCGCGCAGCGGCGACCTGCACCTGGCGGATACGCATTACGGCATGTTCTCCAAGCAATTGCCGCCGCGTGGCGTGGAAGTCTGGACGGCGGCTGCGGTCGCGTATCTGGGGGGCAAAGGGGTGACCGTCAAGGCGGGTGATCCTGTCGATCAGCAGGTACTCGATGGCCTCAACCAGGGTTCGATCAATGACTTTTGTGGTGCGTCCCCGCAGTTCTGCAGGACCACGGGGGCTTATGTCTTCACCCAGTACTCCGTCGATCGCTTCGCGAGGGCGGGGGTCGTGGTAACGCTGGGTGCAGAGATGACCGACGAACTGGTGTATCGCTTCAACCGGTTTACCGTCGACCAGCTGTGCGCCGCCAGCATGATGTTTTGCCAGCTCAAAAACCCGCTGGAGTATGCGGCCGCACCGGCGAGCACACGTTTCAGCGTGATCCGCACCGGCACCGGCGACCTGGACTTGTTGAGTGCAGGCAACCTGAACATGGACTCGTTGTATGGGGTGTACACCGCTGGCACGTCGTCTTCCGGCACCTTCCAGGGCGACCCCTATAACCAGCCCAAGGCGAAACAGGGGGTGGCAAAAATCGTGCTGAGCGCGGGCAGCCTGTTCGAGCAGTTCGTCAACGGCTCGCCCACCAGCCTGTACCGGGCGTGGTATCCAGAGGCTGGGGGTAATCTGACGATCACTGCCGGGGGCGATTTGACCGGTGATATCACCAGCACCACTCTGAATACTGTCGGGCGTCCCGATCCCAAGGATATCGGGACCGACTCGGCTGACGTCGGCAACTGGCTATGGCGCCAGGGCAGCAATGCGGTGGCGACCGGAGGGCAGGCGCAGCCGAGCGCCTGGTGGATCAACTTCGGCAGTTACGCTGCGACGCCTTCGGGGGCCGATACCATGCTTGGCTTCACCGGATTTGGCACCCTCGGCGGTGGTGACCTGACCGTCAATGTCGATGGCAACGCCGGGGTCTTGAATACGCTAGGTTATGGCCTCAGCAACACGGCGATGAACCCCCATAGCCAAGGCCTGGTGCTGGCAGTCGGCAGTACGGGCAAGGTTGCCAGCGATGGCAGCTTGCAGTTGACCGGCGGCGGCGATCTGCGGGTGCGCATCGGTGGCAGCTTGAACCCCGCCAGTCTTGCAAACTCCGATGACCACCGTGATGGCGTGCTGGTCAATCTTCGCGGGGATGTGCAGTTGCGCAGCGCCACCGTGGGCAGCGTCGATCTGTTGTACGGCAATACATCTACCGAACAGAGCCCCGGCGAGACGCGTGCATTCGACCCGCTGGTCTCGACCCGTGGCGTGGCGCGTGGCGGAATGACCCTGGTGCCGGGTGACGCGACGTTCAATGTGCAGACCCTGGGCGATCTGGTGGTACAGAACGTTGAAGACCCGGGCCGGGTGTCGATCAGCCATGCCTCGCCGTTTGCACAAGGCACCACCCTGGGTACTGGCGCCAGTTGGTTCACGTTGTGGACCAAGGACACGGCCATCGACCTGTTTTCCCTGGGCGGTAACCTGACGCCCCTCAGTCGATCCAGTACGCCGACTGACCTAGCGGTGGTCTACCCGTCAATTGTGCGGGCAACGGCGGCTGGCGGGAGCTTGTATTACGGTAAAGCGGCCATGCAGCAGGAAAACAGTGACAACACCTTCACTTATCCTTTGCTGTTGGCGCCAGGACAAAATGGCCAGTTGCAATTCCTCGCCCAGGACTCGATCTACGCTGGCGGCATGGCGGTCAGCCAGTCCGGGACGGCGCAGAGTGCGATGGCGACCCCTTGGAACCCTGCGTATCAAGGCAGTATTGGTAACGCAGTGGTTACCAGTAACCTGTCAGTCAATGGCAACTTGGTTACCCGGGCGTTGTTCGCATTCGGGTCTGGCACGACGGCGGCTTCATCCGCTGGCAGTACTGAGCCGGCACGCTTTTATGCGATGGACGGTGATCTGGTCGGGGTGAGCAGTGGCAGGGGTATCACGTTTGGCACGAACCCAGGTGATCCGCACCAAGGTGAGACCTGGTATGAAGGGAATGGCGCGGTTCGGATGATGGCTGGGCGGGATATCGTCAGTAGTGGTCGTATTTTTGGTTTAGCCGGGATGAGTATCGCGACGCCAACTGACAACCTCTTCATCCACAAAAACCCCAACGACATCTCCATCGTCTCCGCTGGCCGCGACATCCTCTTCAGCAACTTCCAAGTCGCCGGCCCCGGCCTGCTGGAAGTTTCCGCCGGGCGCAACATCCTGCTGACCGGCGCCGGCGGCGAGCACAGCGTGACCAGCCTTGGCGCGATCCTGCCGGGCGATACCCGCCCCGGTGCGAGCATCGTCATGCAGGCCGGTGTCGGCGCCAACGGGCCGGATTACCAGCGCTTCGTCGCGACCTACCTGACCCCGCTCAACCAGGCGCAACCCGGGGAGTCGTTGCAGGGCGTCAAGGTCGCCAAGACCTATGAAAACGAACTGGTCACCTGGCTGGCCGAGCGCTTCGGTTTTGTCGGCGACAGTGAGCAGGCCCGTGCCTACTACGCGGCGTTGCCTGCCGAGCAGCAACGGGTGTTTGCCCGCGACGTGTACTTCGCCGAACTCAAGGCCGCTGGCCGCGAGTACAACCAGGACGGCGGCGTGCGCCAGGGCAGCTACCTGCGTGGCCGCACCGCGATTGCCGCGCTGTTCCCGGACAAGGATGTGGCCGGCAACCCGATCACCCATCAAGGCGATATCACCCTGTTCAACGGCTCGGGCGTACACACCAATGCCGGCGGCTCGATCCAGATGTTCACCCCGGGCGGCGGCCAGACCTTCGGCATCGAAGGTGCGGCGCCACCGTCCACCGCGGGGGTGATCACCCAGGGCGCCGGGGATATCCAGCTGTACTCCATGGGCAGCATTTTGCTCGGGCAAAGCCGCATCATGACCACCTTTGGTGGCTCGATCATGGGCTGGACCGCCGAGGGCGACATCAACGCCGGGCGCGGTTCCAAGACCACCGTGGTGTACACGCCGCCCAAGCGGGTCTACGACAACTGGGGCAACGTCAGCCTGTCGCCGTCGGTGCCGAGTACCGGCGCGGGGATCGCCACGCTCAACCCGATCCCGGAAGTGCCGGCGGGGGACATCGACCTGATCGCGCCGCTGGGCACCATCGATGCGGGCGAGGCGGGCATTCGGGTGTCGGGCAACATCAACATTGCCGCCCTGCGGGTGGTGAACGCGGCGAACATCCAGACCCAGGGCAAGTCGTCCGGGGTGCCGGTCTCGGCCACGGTCAACACCGGCGCCATGAGCTCGGCCAGCGCGGCGGGGGCGGCGGCGTCCCAGGCCGCAGAAGACGCAGCGCGCAATCAGCAGGCGGCAGCGAAGCAGGGGCGGCCGTCGATTGTCACCGTGGAAGTGCTGGGCTTTGGCACGGAGCCGGTACCGCGTGAGCCGGAGCAGAAGAGCTCCAGCTACAACCCCAACAGCCCGGTGCAGGTGCTGGGCGCCGGGCCGCTGAGCGAACAGGCGCGGGCGCGGTTGACGGATGAGGAGCGCCAGCAGATCAGTTTGTAGCGTTTTTGAAGGACCTCTCGATGTAGCTTTGGGCGATCACTGATCGCCCTTTTTTTTGATGCTTGAGAATGTACGCAGATCCAAATGTGGGAGCGGGCTTGTGTGGGAGCGGGCTTGCCCGCGATAGCGGTGGATCAGTGGATGAATATGCTGACTGACACACCGCCATCGCGGGCAAGCCCGCTCCCACACAAGCCCGTACACATTCTCTACCGTGATAGGTCCTGAAAATTGCCTCCGAATCAATCCTAAATGAAGCTTTCATGACAAAAGTTCGGTAGCTCCCACCCACCCCCGTCTCTCCTATGTAACGCGCTGGATACGATCAAAAGTCGTCGCCAAAGCCGTCAGCAGGACGCCAGGAGTGGGGCAAATGGGAACTATGGAACGTTACTCGAAAGTCGGTATGCAGGAGCTCGATCAGCGCCTGTCGAAGATCGTCGAAGCCGCGCGCAAGAAGCCGGTTTCGGTGTACCGCTACGGCGCGCCGTGGGTGTGGATCGTCTCCCAGGACGATTGGCAGGGCGCGTTGAAAGAAGTCTCCAGCTTTATCCCGGCGGGGCATTCGCTGGTGTTGCTGCGCCCGCAGATCGACGAGGTGCTCGACAGCCATCGCGACTGGCTCCAGCCCGAGCCGGGCATGCTGATTGCGCCGCACACCGTGGTGCACATCCTCCTGCTGCAACTGCTGTATTCGGTGCCCAGCGAGCAACAACTGCACGAGCAACTCAATTACAACCTGCTGTTCCGCTGGTTCGTCGGCCTCGACCTGAACCAGAAAGTGTGGGGCATCCATGTCCTGCAACGGGACATCGCCAGCGTGCTGGGCAACCCGCGTGCGGTGCAGTTGATCCAGACCATCATCGGTGAAGTGTTTTGTGGCGCCTTGCTGCACATGCCGGAGTTCTCGCTGAACTTCGCCTTGCTGCACACCTGGCTGGCCCGGCACAGCCACCTTTCGACAACCAGCAATTGAGCAGGCCAAACGCCGTGCAAACGGCGACGGCGCAGAATCTTGGAAAGTTAGGGGGCGGTGTGGAGCATCTGTTCAAGTCAACGCTGGCGCTGTGCTGCCTGACGCTGGGGGCTTTGGCCTTGCCCGCGCAGGCCGAGGAGGAGGGCGCGGCACGCCGGGTCGACGTCAATGAGTACTTCGTGCGCGGCAATACCGTGCTCGATGCGGCGGCGATCGAGGAGGCGGTGTACCCGTTTCTCGGCCCGCAAAAGACCTTGGGCGATATCGAAGGCGCCCGTGATGCGCTGCAAAAGATCTACCAGGCGCGCGGCTACCAGTCGGTGTTTGTCGAGCTGCCGGAGCAGAAGGTCGATGACGGTATCGTCTACCTGCAAGTCAGCGAAACCAAGATCGGCCGCGTGCGCGTGGTCGGCGCCAAGCATTATTCGCCGGTGGAAATCCGCGACGAAGTGCCGGCCCTCAAGGAAGGCGAGGTGCCGGACTTTGCCACCGTGCAAACCCAGCTTGCCGGCCTCAACCGCGGCGTCGGGCGCCAGGTAACGCCGCTGGTGCACGAAGGCCAGCGCCCCGGCACCATGGACGTGGACTTGCAGGTGGAAGACCAGAACCCCTGGCACGCCAGCCTCGGCCTGAACAACGACTACAGCGCCGACACCGAAAAGCTGCGCTCGGTGGCCACCCTGGGCTACGACAACCTCTGGCAGTTGGGCCACAGCATCTCGCTGACCTACTTCACCGCGCCCCAGGACAGCAGCAACGCCAAGGTCTGGTCGGGTTCCTACAGCGCGCCGCTGGATGAGCGCTGGACCTTGCAGTTCACCGGCTACCAGTCCGACAGCAACATCGCCACCATCGGCGGCAGCAACGTGCTCGGCAAGGGCCATTCCTACGGCGTGTCGGCGATCTACAACCTGCCGGCGACCAATGTCTGGGCCAACTCCTTCTCGTTTGGCATCGACTTCAAAGACTTCGACGAAGAGATGCAATTCGGTGCCAGCCGCGACCAGGTGCCGCTCAAGTACGCGCCGTTCACCCTCGGCTACAACGGCTATCGCTACACCGAGCAATCCCAGTTGGGCCTGGGCCTGAACCTGGTGGTGGGCACCCGCGCGTTCTTTGGCTACGGCAGCGATGCGGAAGAGTTCGACTACAAGCGCTACAAGGCCAGCGCCAGTTTTGCAGCGCTTAAGGGCGACCTGAATTACACCTACACCTTCGCCAACAACTGGCAGTCGGCTTCCAAGGCGGCGTTCCAGCTGGCTTCGGGGCCGCTGGTGTCCAACGAGCAGTATTCCGCCGGCGGCGCCACCTCGGTGCGCGGCTACCTGGCGGCAGAGCGCACCGGGGATGAGGGTTACTTGCTGTCCCAGGAGCTGCGCACGCCGTCGGTGGCCAAGTACCTCGGCAGTTATGTGCAGGAGTGGCGCTTCTATGCGTTCGCCGAGGGCGCGCGCCTGCGCCTGCACGACCCGCTGCCCGAGCAAGAAGACGAATACAGCCTGGCCAGTGTCGGCCTGGGCACCCGCGCCAGTTTGAGCAAATGGTTGTCCGGCAGCCTGGATTGGGGCTACCCGCTGCTCAATGGCCCGAACACCCAGAAACAGGACTCGCGACTGCACTTCAGTGTGCAGGCGACTTTCTGACTTTTTCTTTCGGAGACTTCACCCATGCAACGCCTAATCCTGAGCCTGTTGATCTGCCTGGGCTTCACGCTCCCGGCCACCGCCCATGCCTGGTGGCAAGACGACTGGCACTACCGCAAGCAGATCACCGTGGACACCACCGCCCAAGGCGCCGCGATCAACCAGGCCCTGGGCCGCACCGCGCTGCTGGTGCGCCTGCACACCGGCAACTTCACCTTTGATGGGGTGAAGGACGACGGCGCCGACCTGCGCTTTGTCAGCGCCGATGACAAGACCGTGTTCAACCACCAGATCGAAAGCTTCGACCCGCTGATGGGCATGGCGCTGATCTGGGTCGATGTGCCCAAGGTCGAAGGTGGCCAGCGCCAGGACCTGTGGATGTACTACGGCAACCAAAAAGCCCCGGCCACCAGCAACGGCCAGTTGGCGTTCGACCCGAACTACACCGCGCTGTACCACTTTGACGGGGCCAACGGCACCCCGGCCCGCGACACCACGGCCTACGCCAATACCTCGCTCAACGCCACCGGCGCGAGCATCGACGGCGTGATCGGCCGCGCCTTGCAGTTCGGCGGCCAGCCGCTGCTGTTGCCGGCCAGCCCATCGCTGCAACATGCCGCAGGCGGCGCGTTCACCTTCAGCGCCTGGTTGCGCCTGGATCAGGCCAGCGGCGAACAGATCGTCCTCGCCCGCCGCGACGGTCCCCACAGCCTGCTGCTGGGGTTGAACCAGGGCACGCCGTTTGTGGAAGTCGATGGCCAACGCGTGGTCTCCACTCAACCGCTGAACCCTGGGCAATGGCAGCACCTGGCGTTCACCGCCGAGGGTGAAAAAATTGCGCTGTATGTAAATGGTCGCGAGACGGCCAGCCTGGCGGTCGCACTGCCAGCGTTCAATTCCCAACTGGCGATTGGCGGCGACCTGCCGGACGCCGGCACCACGCATCTGCCGTTCGCCGGCGCCATCGATGAGCTGCGCCTGTCCAAGGTTGCGCGCCCGGCCACATTGTTGTTGGCCGACGCCAGCGCCCAAGGTGCCGAGTCGAAACTGGTGGCTTACGGCGTGGATGAAGAACAGTCGGGCTTCGGTTTCGGCAGCCTGGGCTTCTTGCTCAACGCGGTGCCGGTGGACGCCTGGGTCATCATCCTGGTGCTGGTGGCGATGATGTTCCAGTCGTGGGTGATCATGCTGCGCAAGAACCGCCAGGTCAGCCGTGTCAGCGGCGCCAACGAGATTTTCCGCGAGCACTTCGCGCAGATCGGCACGCGCCTGGAGATGTATGCCGATGACGCCCCGCTGGGCCAGCGCTTGCAGCATTCGTCGCTGTGGCGCCTGTACCTGGTGGCGGTCAAGGAGATCCGCACCCGCCGCGCCCAGGGCGCCGACACCTCGTCCGTCTCGGCGGCGACCATCGAAGCCATCCGCTGCTCCATGGACGGCGTGCGCACCCGCGAAAACCAGGCCCTCAGTTCCAAGCTCTCGACCCTGTCCAACGCTATCGCCGGCGGCCCGTACATCGGCCTGCTCGGCACCGTGCTGGGGATCATGGTGGTGTTCCTCGGCACGGCGATGGCCGGTGACGTGAACATCAACGCCATCGCCCCGGGCATGGCGGCGGCCTTGCTGGCCACGGCCATGGGCCTGTTTGTCGCGATCCCGGCGCTGTTTGGCTACAACCGCCTGATCACGCGCAACAAGGAAGTCAGCGCGGACATGCGTGTGTTCGTCGATGAGTTCATCACCCGCCTGGCGGAGATGCACGGCGAGAGCCAGTCCAGTGAAGCCGCGCACCGCCGCGAGCATCACGCCGCCGTACCGGCCTGAGGAGAATCAGCATGGCTTCCGTAAACGCCTCCCACGACGATGACGATGATGCCGCCGTCGATAGCATCAACATCACGCCCCTGGTGGACGTGCTGATGGTGGTGCTGGTGATGTTTATCCTCACCGCCACCGCCCAGGTCTCGGGCATTCAGATTCATTTGCCCAAGGCCAGCGCCTCGGTGTCGCTGTCGGAGGCCAAGACCAAGGCGATTTCCGTCAACGACGGCGGCCAGGTGTTCCTCGATGCGTACCCGGTGACCCTCGGCGAGCTGGAGGAGCGCCTGCGCATCGAGAAAGCGCAGAACCCGGACTTCCCGGTGATCGTGCGCGGCGACGCGTTGGTGCAGTACCAGAAGGTGATCGAGGTGCTCGACTTGCTGCGACGGCTGGAGCTGTCCCAGGTCGGGCTGGTCACCGGCAAACCGAGCCAGGGCTGAGCCATGACCGCACAGATCCCGATGCCGCCATTGCCGGTCAAGAACAAGCCGCCGCTGCGCCCGTTGAAGTGGGGCGCAGGCCTTTTGCTGGGCGCGGTGGCGGCCTGGTTCTTGTGGCAGTGGGCCAATGACATGAGTGGCGTGCGCCGCGAAGCGCCGAAGATCCCGACGATTATCCCGTTGCCGCCACCGCCACCGCCGCCACCGGAAAAGCCCAAGGAGCCTGAGCCCCAGGTCGAAGAAAAAATCCCCGAGCCCGTGCCCACGCCCGAGCCGGAAGAGGTCAAGCCCGCGGACGAAGCACCGCCTTCACCGGCGGACGATTTGGCCAACCCGATGCAGATCGACGGCGATGCCCAGTCGGGCAATGACGGTTTCAACATCGGCGCCGGTAAAGGCGGCGGTATGGCCGGTTCCGGTGGTGGCGGTTTGGGTACCGGCACTTACAAGCAGTACCTGGCAGGGGTGTTTCAGCGCCTGCTGCGCGAAGACCCGGAGTTGCGCAAGAAGGCGTATGCGGTGCAGGCCGATTTGTGGCTGAACGCCGATGGCCAGGTCACCCGTGCCGAGTTGGCCAAGTCCAGCGGTGATGCCGAGACCGATGCCCAGGTGTTGGCCGTCTTGCGGGCGCCCCATGCCACGCAACGGGTGCCAGCCGCCGTAACGATGCCGGTACGCCTGTCCCTCAAGGGCCGGCGCCCGGAATGATCGAACCCTTTTCTACGGTTTTTTACAGGAGTTGCGTACACATGATTTCCCCCGTGAATCGACTGACCCTGGCGGTCGGCATGGTCATCGCGACCCTGGTTGGCCAAGCGACGGCTGCCCCGGTTGCGCCTTCGGAAAACGTCACCATCAACCTGATCCGCCTGTTGGTGCAGCAGGGCGTGTTGACCCAGGACACCGCCAACGGGCTGATTGCCCAGGCGGAAAAAGAAGCCCTGCAAGCGCGCCAGGCGAATGCCGCCCCGGTGGTCGCCGCAGG
Source organism: Pseudomonas sp. Marseille-Q1929 (assembly GCF_017316265.1). NCBI lineage: Bacteria > Pseudomonadati > Pseudomonadota > Gammaproteobacteria > Pseudomonadales > Pseudomonadaceae > Pseudomonas > Pseudomonas sp. Marseille-Q1929. Next base: position 4,864 of record NZ_JAFLWU010000018.1, on the reverse strand, counting down.
GCCTGCAGCTGCGCCAGGGGATGTGCGCGTGCAGTACGTGCCGCAAGCGGTGCGCGATCAGATCCGCGACCAGGTGAAAGCCGAAGTCATGGCCACCGCCAAGCAGGAAAACTGGGCCCAGCCCAATACCTTCCCGGACTGGGTGTCCCGCGTGACCTTTGACGGCGATATCCGCCTGCGTGACGAGTCGCGCTACTTCTCGGGCAAGAACGACGACACCATCACCGACTACGCCAAGCTCAACAACAACGGGCCGTATGACGTCAACCCGAACTCCAGCACGCAGCTGCCGCCGTTGCTCAACACCCGTGAAGACCGCGAAAACCTGTTCCGCATCCGCGCCCGCCTGGGCATGAAAGCGGTGATCTCGCCGGAATGGACCGCCGGCATCCGCCTCGGCACCGGCTCCGACAACAACCCGGTGTCCACCACCCAGACCCTGGGCGGTGGTTTCGGCAAGAAGGACATCTGGCTCGACCAGGGTTACCTGAGCTGGAAAGCTTCGGACATGGTGACTTTGACCGGCGGGCGGATCGCCAACCCGTTCTATTCCACCGACATGATGTATTCCAACGACCTCAACTTCGACGGCGTGGCGGCGATCTTCAACCACCGCCTCGCCAGCGACTGGAACCTGTTCGGCACCCTCGGCGCGTTCCCGGTGGAATACACCTCGGACACCGCCAGCAGCAACGGCTTCGACAAGGAAGAAAGCGACACCAAATGGCTGTTTGGCGGGCAGATCGGCGTCGACTGGAAGATCAATCGCAGCAACAACCTCAAGCTCGCGGGCGCCTACTACCAGTTCCAGAACATCGAAGGCGAACGCTCCAGCCTGTGCAAACCGTGGGAAGGCAAGCCGGGTTGCGACACCGACGGCTCGCGCGTGGCCTTTATGCAAAAGGGCAACAGCGTGTTCAACCTGCGCGACATCGCGCCCAACCCGGCCACCCCTGGCAAGACGCCGGAGCCGCAGTTCGTCGGCCTTGCGTCCAAGTTCAACCTCCTCGACCTCAACGCGGTGTGGGACAGCGAGTTGCCGAGCGACTTCAAGCTGCGCAGCCAGGCCAACTTCATCCACAACCTGGGCTACGACAAGGGCGAGATGCTCAAGCGCAGCGAAGGCCACATCGTCAACAACCTCAACAGCAACGGCGAGTTTGAAAGTGGCGGCAATGCGTTGATGGTCTCGTTCACCCTCGGCAGTGCGCTGGAGATGCGCAAGCGCGGCGACTGGAACGTATTGGCTGGCTACAAATACATCCAGCCCGACGCCTTGCCTGATGGCTTCAACGATTCGTCGTTCCACCTCGGTGGCACCAACGCCAAGGGCTACTTCATTGGTGCCAACTACGGCATCGAAAAGAACATCTACGCCAGTGCGCGTTGGTTGAGCGCCTCGGAAGTCTACGGCCAGCCGTTTGAAGTGGATGTGATGCAACTGGAACTCAACACGCGCTTCTGACGCGCACAGGAGATGCCACATGAACACGCGAATCTGCGGGCTGCTGTTGTTGTTCGTCGCCACCGGCGCCAGCGCCGAAGGCATGGAAGAGCGCCTGCGTACCCAACTGCGCAGCACCACCCAGCAGTTGCAGGCGTTGCAAAGCGAACAGGCCCAGGCCAGTGCGGCGCGCATCGCCGCTGAAACCCAGGCCAAGCAGGCCCAGGCGCAGATCAAGCAATTGACTGCCGAGCTGGAAAAGACCCGTGGCGTGGCCGAGCAAATGGCCGGCCAGCAGCAAAGCTTGCACAGCCAGGCGCAAGCCCAGGTGGCGGCAAGCAATGAGCAGATCGGCAAGTTCAAGAAGGCCTACGAGGAACTGCTGGTGCTGGCCAAGGGCAAGGAGGCCGAGCGCGCCGGCCTGCAAGCCAAGCTGAGCGAACGTGACACACAAGTGCAGCAATGTGCAGTCAAGAATCAACAGATGTACGGCGTGGCCCAGCAACTGCTGGCGGCCTACGAAAAAATCGATGTGGCTGAGGTGATGAGTATCCGCCAGCCCTTCGCCAGCGGTGCGCGGGTCAAGTTCGAGGAACTGGCCCAGGGCTTTGGCGACGATTTGTACAAGAGCCGTTTTGATGCGCCCCAGGCAACTGCCAATCACTGATCGACAAGGAAGACTTCACCATGAGCGAATTGATCACCAGCGTCACCGTCCAGAGCCTCACCGAACTGCTGCAAGAAGCCGGCTACCGGGTCAACCCGAGCGAGCAGAACGGCATCGTGCAATTGCTCAGCGCCAGCCAGGGCATCGGCTTTGCCGTGCGCTTCGGCAACCCGGCGGGCGAGCTGGGCGGTTATGTGGATTTCACCTACAGCTGCGCGCTGCGCATCCAGGGTGAACTGCCGGAAGGCCTGGCCCAGGTGTGGAACGCATCGCGGCGCTTTGCGCGGTTGTCGGTGCAGGGTGAATTCCTGCTGATGGAAATGGACGTGGTGGTGGCGGGCGTGAGCGTCACCTACCTGCGCAGCCAGTTGGAATTGTGGGACCGCCTGTTGCAGGAGTTCATTGTCTACCTGCGTGAATACAGCCAGCAGGCCGCGCAGTTGCAGGCCGCCGCGCAATCGGTGGGCGAAGAGGCGGCGGTATTGTGAAAAAGCCAACCTTGATGGTCGGCGCGGGTGCGCTGGCCTTGCTGGTGGTGGCCGTGGGCTTGAGCCTGCGGCCGGGCAGCGACCCGGTGGCGGCGCAGCAGCCGGCGCCAGTGCTCGCGACGCCGGCAGGCGGCCCGGCGGTGGCACGCCTGGGCAACCAGCAGATCGACCTGACGGAAATGCAAAGCGTGCTGGCGAGCCTGCCGGCCGAGACCCGCGAGCAGTTGCGCGGCAACCGTGGCGCGCTGGAAACCTGGCTGCGCTCACGCCTGGCGCAAAAGGCCGTGCTGGAACAGGCCGACGCCCAGGGCTGGCGTCAGCGCCCGGAGGTGGAGCAGCAGACCCGCGCCGCTACCGAGCAGATCGTGTTTCGCGACTACATGTTGTCGGTCAGCCAAGTGCCGGCGGGCTATCCCAGCGCGGCTGAGTTGCAACAGGCCTACGACGCCGGCAAGGCGCAGTGGGTGACGCCGCCGATGGTTCGGGTGAGCCAGATTTTCCTCGCCGTGAACGACCCGCAATCTGCCGAAGCGATACGCCGCCAGGCCCAGGAATTGAGCCGCAAGGCCCAGGCCACGCCGGGGGATTTTGCCGCGCTGGCCACGCAATATTCCCAAGACCCGAACACCGCCCCGCGTGGCGGCGATTCGGGGATGCAGCCGTTGCAGCAGTTGGTGCCGCAGGTTCGTGAGGCGGTGGCGCGGCTCAAGGTCGGCGGGGTGTCGGATGTGGTGCAGAGTGCGGCGGGCTTCCATGTGCTCAGGCTCACCGCCCAGCAACCGGCGCGCACGGCGACGTTGGATGAGCTGCGCGCACGCCTGACCGAGGCCTTGCGTAGCCAGCGTCAAGAGCAGATTGCCAAGGCCTACCTGGAAGGCATGCTCAACACCGCCACCTTGAGTATCGACGGTGCCGAGCTGAACAAGGTGCTGGAGTAATTCGCGACAACCCGCATTGGATGCACAGACCAACAAGACAGGGAGTCTCCCATGGCATATCTAGAACCGTCCGGCCCCCAGGCGCCCGCCGCTTATCGCACGGCGAGCGAGCCGCGCAGCAGTTGGCCGGCTTTGGCCTGCGAGATCGAACCGGAGGTGGCGCGCTACTTTCTGGTGAGTGCGCGCTGTGGCTGTTTCATGCAGGCGGCGCGCAGCCTGAATATCAAATCGACGCTGCTGCGCAAGCGCCTGGCGCAGCTCGAAGAACAGGTGCGCCATGCGCTGTTCACCTACCAGGGCAACGGCCTGGTCCTCAGTCGCGACGGCCTGCAACTGCAAGCGCAACTGATTGCGCTGGCCCATGAGCGGCGCCTGCCGGTGGTGGAGCAGCCGCTGATCCGCCTGGCGGTGGCCGAGCCGATCCTGCACGACATCCTCGGTCGCGACCTGATCGCCTTGCTGCGCCGCAATGCCAGCGTGCGCCTGGAGATTATCTCCATCGACAGCCACCTGTCCCTGCAAGCGGTGGACGTGGACGTGGTGCTGTGGCTCTCCGACACCGACGGCCCCGCGCCCGGCCCGAGCTTTCCGATCCAACCGCCACGCCCGCTGGCGCGCCTGCACTACCTGCCGCACATCGCCAAGCGCTACTCACGGCTGACCACCCGCCCGGACAGCGTGGATGACCTTGACGACTACATGCTCGTGCAATGGCAACCCGACGTGCAGGTCGACGCCCTGCAACCGTGGAACCACGTCGTAGAGCAACGCCGCGCCGCCGTGGTGCAAGTGCAGGCCTACTCGCTGATGCTGGAAATGATCCGCTGCGGCGCCTGCATCGGCTTGCTGCCGCACTACATGAGCAGCTTCGACCGCGGCCTGGTGGCGCTGCCGGGGCTGCTGGCCGACAGCATGCAGCGCCAGGTGTGGCTGGCGGTGAATGCCCAAGTGCAGGATGCGCAGGCGGTGCAGGTGATTGTCGAGTTGATCGTCGGGACGTTTGAGGGGCGCAAGGAGTGGTTTGACTGAGCTGATGGTGGTGGCTGACCCAACGCCATCGCAGGCAAGCCAGCTCCCACAGTTTGATCGGTGCAAACCTGATCCAGAGTGGTAACCCAATCCCCTGTGGGAGCGGGCTTGCCCGCGAAGGCGGCCTGCCAGTTAACACAGATGCAGCTGACCCACCGCTTTCGCAGGCAAGCTTGAACTGGTCCAGTAATTTCGGACATTCTTTTCGGTTCTCACGCTGCTAGCTTTTCCGCCGCTATCGGTGAGTGATAACCGTTGTAGCTGTGGCGCCTTACGCTGTTGTATCGCGCCACATATC
>NZ_JAFLWU010000017.1:0-145320 GCF_017316265.1 Pseudomonas sp. Marseille-Q1929 | reverse complement strand
TCGTAGCCTCGCTAAAGCTCGACAACTCCCACATTTTGACTTGTGAACCCGCTCAACTGTGGGAGCTGGCTTGCCTGCGATGGCGGCGGCACAGGCAACATCTTTACCAGCAGTCCCGCCGCCATCGTAGCCTCGCTAAAGCTCGACAACTCCCACAGTTGATCGGTGGAGTTCTCCATAATCCGGGCTCCGAGGCCGAACAGGCATGCCACACCAACGCCGTAGGCCAGCGTGCGCCAAGGTTGCCATTCCATCAGATACGCCAAGGTGTGCATCATCCGCGCCAGGGTGAACACTCCGAACAGCCACAGCGTCACGGCGCTGTCACTCTGCTGCGCAACACACAACCCACCCAACACAAAAAACAGCGGGATGTTTTCCAGGTCATTGGCCCACGCCCTGGCCGCGCGGGCCACTTGCGGCAACTCCATCGGCTGCGCGCTGCGCTTGAAAAAAGCCGCATCCTCACGATTGGTAAACGCCCGCCCCCGTAGACGGAAATATCCCTGATAACAGGAAACGGCGAACATCTTCAGACACAGCACCAACACGCATGCCACATATACCGGTAAAAGATCATTCATCCCTGAACCCCTTCACCACGATATAAAGCAGCGGCCCCACCGACACAAATACCGCCGTCAGCAAAAAATACGGCAGCACCGAACGCAGCGACTGCCCTCGCCCACGCGCATCCCGGTACATCCACACACAGGCCAAGACCGCCATCAAATACAGGTCGATCACTACCTGCGCCGTGTCCGGCCGCGCCATCAATTCCCGCCCAAACGCCAGCAGCGACTGCTCGGCCGTGAGCATCGTGAACAGGGTATACAGGGTAAACCCCAGCAAAGCGGCCAGGGCTATGTAAGGTCTTTTCATGGTCTCGTCCTTGGAATGATCGAGGCCCACGTTAGTGATAAGGTTGCGCCCCTCGCAATGACCTCGGAGGTCATGAACAGCCCATGGATAACCCACCTAGCGCCGGCGAACAGCTGCGCCAATTGCGCCGCCAGGCCAAGCTCAGCCAACTCGACCTGGCCTTGATCACCGGGGTGTCCCAGCGCCATCTCAGTTGCCTCGAAACCGGCCGCGCCAAACCCAGCCCGGGCACGTTGCACAATCTGCTGACAGCATTGGAAACGCCGCTGGAGCAGTGCAACCGCGTGTTCCTCGCCGCCGGTTTCGCCCCGCGCTACGGCGCCACGCCGCTTGAGGCGCCGGCGATGACGGCGATTCGCGAAGCGGTCAGCCATGTGTTGCACGCCAACAATCCCGCGCCGGCGATCCTGCTGGGCAGTCAGTGGGAGGTGCTGGCCGCCAACGCGAGTACCGCCGTGTTGTTTGGCTTGGTGGGCATCCCGCCTGATGCGACCGCAGGCTTGAACCTGCTGGGTACCCTGCTGCAACCCGGTGGCCTCGGCGACTACCTGATCAATGCCGACGAGATCCGCACCCTGGCTTGGCAACGCGCTACTCGCGAGGCATTGGGCAATCCCGGGCTGGCAGCTTTACTTGCAGAGTTGCCGACGCCAACGGGCAGCGAGCTGCCCCGGGAAATGCCGCCCCTGGTGCTGACCCGCATCCGCTCAAGCCAGGGCGAACTGAACTTCCTGTCCACCTTCACCACCTTTGGCATGCCCCAGGACATCACCCTCACCTCCTTGCGTATCGAGCATCTGATTCCGGCTGACGCGCACACCTGGCAGGTAATGCGCACCGCCTATGCGGATTATTCGGCGCTGGTTTTGTGAAATATCTGTACGTAGACTGCCGCCATACCCCCACTTGAAGGCGGCGAAAAAAACGTGATGCAAGTAACCGAAGTCTCCATTGCCCAATTGCGCGCTGCGCTGGAATCCGGCCAGACCACGGCCGTTGAACTGGTCCAGGCGTACCTGGCACGGATCGAAGCCTATGACGGCCCGCAGACCGCGACCGCGTTGAACGCCGTGGTCGTGCGCAACCCGCAAGCCCTTGAAGAAGCCCAGGCGTCCGATGCGCGCAGGGCCAAGGGCGCAACCTTGGGGCCATTGGATGGCATTCCGTACACCGCCAAAGACAGCTACCTGGTCAAGGGCCTGACGGCCGCCTCCGGTAGCCCGGCCTTTGCCAAACTCGTTGCGCACCGTGATGCCTTCACCATCGAGCGCCTGCGTGCCGGTGGGGCGATCTGCCTGGGCAAGACCAATATGCCGCCGATGGCCAACGGCGGCATGCAACGCGGCGTGTATGGCCGCGCCGAAAGCCCCTACAACGCCAACTACCTGACCGCACCATTTGCTTCTGGCTCGTCCAACGGCGCCGGCACCGCCACGGCTGCGAGCTTTGCGGCGTTCGGCCTGGCGGAAGAAACCTGGTCCAGCGGGCGCGGCCCGGCGTCCAACAATGGCCTGTGTGCGTATACCCCATCCCGTGGGGTGATTTCGGTGCGCGGCAACTGGCCGCTGACGCCGACCATGGACGTGGTGGTGCCCTACGCACGCACCATGGCTGACCTGCTGGAAGTGCTCGACGTGGTGGTCGCCGAAGACCCCGACACCCGTGGCGACCTGTGGCGCCTGCAACCCTGGGTGCCGATCCCGAGCGTCGCCTCGGTACGCCCGGCGTCCTACGCGGAACTGGCGGTGGATGCCGCCTCCCTGGCCGGCAAACGCTTCGGCGTGCCGCGCATGTACATCAACGCCGATGCCGACGCTGGCACCAGCGAGAAACCCGGCATCGGCGGCCCGACCGGGCAAAAGATCAACACCCGCGCCACGGTGATCGACCTGTGGCAGGCCGCGCGCCAAGCCCTGGAAGCGGCCGGTGCCGAAGTCATCGAAGTGGATTTCCCGCTGGTGTCCAACTGCGAAGGCGACCGCCCCGGCGCGCCGACGGTGTTTACCCGTGGCCTGGTGTCCAAGGAATTCCTCCACGATGAGCTGTGGGAATTATCCGCGTGGGCCTTCGACGATTTCCTGCGTGCCAACGGCGACCCGAGCCTCAACCGCCTGGCCGATGTGGACGGGCCGAAAATCTTCCCCCACGACCCCGGCACCTTGCCGAACCGCGAAGACGACCTCGCCGCCGGCATGGACGAATACGTGCGCATGGCCGAACGCGGTATCACCCCGTGGAATGAAATCAGCACCGTGCCCGACGGCCTCCGCGGCCTGGAGCAAACCCGGCGGCTGGACTTGGAAGACTGGATGGACAACCTCGGCCTCGACGCCGTGCTGTTCCCCACCGTGGCCGATGTGGGCCCGGCGGATGCGGATGTGAACGAAGCGTCGGCGGATATTGCCTGGAGCAATGGCATCTGGGTGGCCAACGGCAACCTGGCGATCCGCCACCTGGGCGTACCGACGGTCACCGTGCCGATGGGCGTGATGGCGGACATTGGCATGCCGGTCGGGCTGACGTTTGCCGGGCGTGCCTATGACGATTCGGCGTTGCTGCGCTTTGCGGCGGGGTTTGAAGCGACGGGGAGCAAACGCCAGGTTCCACCGCGCACGCCGGCGCTGCCAGCAGCCTAAACACGATCCAATGCAGGCTCAGGCTCACCTCGATCACTGTGGGAGCCGGGCTTGTCGGGTCGCCGCATCGCCGCGATGGCGGCGGGTCAGTAGATGGATCTTTCGCTGACAGACCGCTATCGCAGGCAAGCCAGCTCCCACATTGATTATTCCCACATTATTTGACTGTATTTTGCCTCAGGGGATGTAGGGCACGGCAATCAGCAAGATCGCCATGCCATGGGCCACCGCTGCTGGCAACACGCCATAACGCATGCGCACCAACGCACACGCCAACCCTTCGAGCAACGTAAACAGCAACACCGGCCAGCCCACCTGCGTCACGCTCAACGCCAGGAACGCATGGCACGCCGCAAACGCCACCCCACTGATCATCGCCGCGCGCAACAGCGTGACGTGTTGTTCCAGATAACCCTGCAAGAACCCGCGAAACAACACCTCTTCCAGCGCATTGGCACCAAACGCCAACACCAGCATGCCCGGCAACCACACCCAATAGCCGTGGATCGCCGACGTGTCGATGCCTTGGTAAATCCGCAGCGGCACGCCGATCAAGCACCCCACCAGCAGCCCACAGGCCAAGCCAATGCCAGGGTGGCCGAGGGTCCAGCGGATCAACCGCCACAGGTCCGGGGCGATACGTGACAACAGCATGATCAACAGCACCGAGAGCCAGCCGAGCATCGCCAGCACAAACGCATTGGCGCTGAAGGCGATCTGCACCTCACTGCCCAGTGCCCACATGCCCAGCGGGGTCATCACGTCGCGCATCAGCACAAACGCGGCGAGCAGGATCAGGATGCGCATCGCCGGCAGCGTCTTGGGCGTGAGCGCAAACCACAGGCCGAACAACAGCAGGCCGGGAGTCAGGTGGCTGGCGTAGTCGGCCAGCACCCACATGCCTTCGGTAATCACACGCGCGGCGCCTGGCAATCGGGGTGGCGGCGCTGCCATTCATCCACGACATCGCCGAGGTTTTTGGCGATGCCGTTGCGAATCCAGGCCATGAAAGGTCGATCGAATTTGAACCCAGGGCCGCAGTGTTCCAGCATGAAGCGGCGTACATTCTGGGTGTTTTTATAGCTTGGCGTTACAGGAGTGGCGCGGGTGATGGTGTCGCTGTGCCAGTCAAAATCCATTTTGTTCCTCGGACGTCTTGTTGTTTGGGCGACAGCATAGCGATGTGCCACTTTGCCAGGAAGAATCGGCCAGGATTATTTAACGTGTTAGGACGTCGTATATGAATAGCCATCGCAAATACGGTCAATAATTTCAAGATATTTCATATTTCACTTTCTTTCGACCTGACAAATACGGCATGGTTGTACGACGACTTAAGCCGTCGTATTCACCCCACAACAATAAGGAAACACCCATGCCCAACGTCAAAGTGTTGATCGGTTTTCTGTGCCTGTTCAGCGGCTATGTGGCCGCGGCCCCAGCGGAAAAGGACGTGGCCCAGGCGGTCGATCAACTGACCCAGGCCATGCTGCACCTGGACCTCAAGCAACTGCATGCGCTGACCTCCGACACGCTCACCTACGGCCATTCCAGCGGCAAAGTGCAGAACAAGGTGCAGTTCATCGCCGACCTGGAAACCCACACCAGCGCCTTCAAGACCCTGGAGATGCAGAACCAGACCATCAGCCTGAACGGCGACACCGCCCTGGTGCGCAACCACTTTCACGCGCTGGCGGTGAACAGCGGCGTCGAAGTGCCCACCGACATCGACAACTTCCAGGTCTGGCAAAAGCAGCATGGCAAATGGCTGCTGATCGGGCGCCAGGCCTACAAGTACTGATTTACCACGCCACCACCTTGCGCACCTTGATCAGCGCTTCACGCAGCGCCGGCATGGCCACTGAGCCCAATGCCAGGCGCAACGCGTGAGGCACCTGGGCCGACACCGCAAACGGCTCGGCCGTGGACACGGAAATATGCTCGCGCTGCAAGGTCATGGCGATCTGATCAGCGCGGACCTCCTCCGCCAACGGCAGCCACAAGAAATACGATGACGGGTGACTGATGTAATCCAGCCCCGTCAGCACCTGCCCCGCCAACGCCTGGCGCGCCTGGGCATCCGCGCGCTTTTGTGCTTCCAACTGGGCGACGGTACCGTCTTCGATCCAGCCCACGGCAATCGCGCACATCACCCCCGGCACGTTCCAGGTGGTGGCCATGATCGTGCGTTCCAATACTTTCACCCACTCTGCAGGCGCCGCGACAAACCCGACCCGCAGCCCCGTCGCGACACTTTTCGACAACCCGCCCACGTACACCGTGCGCTCCGGCGCCAAGGTCGCCAGGGGCGGCGGCGGGCTTTCGGCGAGAAACGCGTAGGCGGCGTCCTCGATAATCATCAGATTGTGCTGACGGGCAATGGCTACCAATTGCTCGCGCTGCCCAAGGCTCATGACCCAGCCCAGCGGGTTATGCAGGGTCGGCATGCTGTACACCGCGCGCACCGGGCGCTTGCGGCACAGCTGCTGCAAGTAGTCGAGATCCGGGCCTGCGGGCGTGACCGGGATCGCGACGATTTCCAGGTGCAAGGTCTCGGCCAGTACCTTGAAGCCTGAATAGGTCAACGCATCGACGGCGATCACATCCCCCGGCTTGAGCAGCGCCATCATCGTCACCGCCAACCCGTGCTGCGCGCCGCTGACCACCAGCACCTGCTGGGCCTCGACCGCCAGCCCTCGGCTCAACAGGTGATGGGCCACCACCGCGCGCTCATGGATGCGGCCGGCGTGGGGCTGATAACGCAACAGCGCTTCCAGGTCGCCGGACAAGGCCAACTGACGCAGGGCCGTGCGCAACAAATCTGCCTGGCCCGGCAGTGACGGATAGTTGAAATTCAGGTCCAGCATGCCCGTCGCGACGCTCATCTGCCCGCTGCCCTGCCCCGGCGGCAAGGCGATCTCACGCACAAAGGTGCCACGCCCAGTTTCACCGCTGACCAGGCCCATGGCCTCCAGCTCGGCGTACACCCGGCTGGCGGTGACCAGGGCCAAACCATGCTCGGCGGCCAATTGCCGATGGGTCGGCAGGCGCGTGCCGGGCGGCATGTCGCCGTTGCGGATGGCGGCGGCAAAGGTATCGACCAGCGACTTGTAGCGGGCGCGCGGCATAGGGCTGTATCCATGACAATTTTTTGATTGTCTTAATCTTCAATTCTACGATGGCCAGCACGCAATCATTCTTTTTCAGGCCACTGCCCATGGAACGCACGTCTTCCCTCAACACCCTGGACAGCAGCACCCAGGGCTGGATCAACGGTTTTATCGGCGTGGTGATCTTCAGCGGTTCACTGCCAGCCACGCGCTTGGCGGTGATGGAGTTCGACCCGGTGTTCCTGACGATGATCCGCGCCGCCATCGCCGGCGTACTCGGGCTGCTGCTGTTAGCGCTGTTCAAGGAACAACGCCCGACGCGTAACCACTGGCTGCCCCTGGTGATCGTCGCGCTGGGCGTAGTCATCGGTTTTCCCTTGCTCACCGCGCTGGCGCTGCAATACGTGACCTCTGCCCATTCCATCGTGTTTATCGGTTTGCTGCCGCTGGCCACGGCGCTGTTTGGCGTGCTGCGCGGCGGCGAGCGCCCGCGCCCGGTGTTCTGGTTGTTTTCGATCCTGGGCAGCGTGCTGGTGATGGGCTATGCGTTTGCCCAAGGCTTGAGCGCCGCGCCGGCAGGTGATGTGCTGATGGTGTTGGCGGTGCTGGTCTGCGGCCTGGGGTATGCCGAGGGCGCCAAGTTGTCGCGAAGCCTTGGCGGCTGGCAGGTGATCTGCTGGGCGCTGGTGGTGTCGCTGCCGGTGGTGGTGCCGCTGAGCCTGATCCTCGCGCCCGCGAGTCTCAGCGGCATCAGCCTGCCCGCGTGGCTGAGCCTGGGCTATGTGGCGCTGTTCAGCATGTTGATCGGCTTTGTGTTCTGGTATCGCGGCCTGGCCCAGGGCGGCATTGCGGCGGTGGGCCAGTTGCAACTGCTGCAACCGTTCTTCGGCCTGGCACTGGCGGCAGGTTTGCTGCATGAGCAAGTCAGCCTGGGCATGGTGCTGGTCACCGTCGCGGTCATCGGTTGCGTGGCCGGCGCGAAGAAATTCGCGCGCTAGCGCTGCGGCGCGACCATCTTGAACTTGATGTGGATGTCATTGGACACCACGCTGTTACCGGCCCACTCACCCTCGCCGATCTTGAAGTCGGCGCGCTTGAGGATGAACTCGCCGTCGAACACGCCGATGCCGCCTTGCTCCTTGAGCACCACATCCACCGTCACCGGGCGCGTGATGCCTTTGAGGGTCAGGTTGCCGTTGATCTTGAAGCGATTGTCCCCCAGCGCCGTGGCGCCACTGGACTGGTAGATGCCCTGCGGGTACGTCGCGGTATCGAACCAGGACGGCCGCTGCAATTGATCATTGGCATCCGGGCTGCCGGCATCGATGCTGGCAAGCTGGATCGTGAGCCGCGCATGGGCCGCCTCGGGGCGCTGCGTATCAAACGCCAGCGTGCCTTCAAACTCGCCGAAGGTGCCGTAGACCCGCTGCCCGAACTGCTGGAAGGTGAAACTGATCTGGCTGGCAGCGCGGTTGACGTCCCGATACTCCACGGCCTGGGCACTGGAAAACCCAACCAGGACCAGCGCCAGCAACACGATTGGGAAAAGTCGAAGGTTCATGCATCGCTCCGCGAGAAGTAAGGCCAACGGGTTCCCATCCTGCCCGTGTGCTGCTAAACAGAGTAGCCCCCCAGAACAATAAGGACATTTCATGCAGGTTGCTTCTCTCCAGGACATTACCGCCCCCGAAGGTATCTGCTACGGCTGCGGCGCCAGCAACCCCCATGGCCTGCACATCAAGAGCCGTTGGGACGCCGACGGTATCCACCTGATCGCCGAACACCTGCCCGACGCCCAATACAGCGGCTGGCCGGACCTGGTCTACGGCGGCCTGATCGCCATGCTGGTGGATTGCCATTCCAACTGGACCGCCATGGCCTACCACTACCGTGCCGAGCAGCGCGAACCCGGCAGCTTGCCACGCATCGATTGCGTCACCGGCAACCTCGGCATCAAGTTCATCAAGCCGACGCCCATGGGTGTCACCTTGACCTTGCGTGCACGGGTCGAGGGCGACGTGGGGCGCAAAAGCCGCGTGGTCTGCGAGGTGTACGCAGGCGACGTGCTGACAGCCATTGGCGACTCGGTGTTCGTGCGCGTCGACACTGGCCAATTGGCCGCCACCGCCCATGGCCGCGAGGGTTGAAGGTGGTTTACATTGACCGCCACCGCTAATCGAGGATTGCACCGATGACTCGTCTCACCGCGAAAGACTTTGCGCCCGAACTGCTGGAACTCTACGACGGCTACGCCCACGGCAAGATCAACCGCCGCGAATTTCTCGACCGCGCCGCGCTGTTCACCTTTGGCGGCCTGACCGCCTCGGCGCTGCTGGCGGCCCTGAGCCCCAACTACGCGCTGGCCGAACAGGTGAAATTCACCGACCCGGACATCATCGCCGACTACATCACCTATCCCTCGCCCAAGGGCAACGGCACCGTACGCGGCTACCTGGTGCGCCCGGCCAAGGCCACAGGCAAGTTGCCCGCCGTGGTGGTCGTCCATGAAAACCGTGGCCTCAACCCGTATATCGAAGACGTCGCCCGACGCCTGGCCAAAGCCGGTTTTATCGCCCTGGCACCGGATGGCCTGACCTCGGTGGGCGGCTACCCCGGCAACGATGAAAAAGGCGTGGCACTGCAACAGACCGTTGACCCGACCAAGCTCATGAACGACTTCTTCGCCGCCATCGAATGGCTGATGCACCACGACAGCAGCACCGGCAAAGTCGGCATCACCGGCTTCTGCTACGGCGGCGGCGTGACCAATGCGGCAGCGGTGGCCTACCCGGAACTGGGTGCGGCGGTGTCGTTCTATGGGCGCCAGCCCGAAGCCAAGGACGTACCGCGCATCAAGGCGCCGATCATGCTGCATTTTGGCGAGCTGGATACGCGGATCAATGAAGGCTGGCCGGCGTATGAGGCCGCATTGAAAGCGGCGGGCACCACCTATGAGGCGTTTATCTACAAGGGCGCCAACCATGGTTTCCACAACGACTCGACGCCACGGTATGACGAGGCGGCGGCGAATCTGGCGTGGGAGCGCACGCTGGGATGCTTCCGCAAATATCTCGCCTGACGACAATCTAGTTGTGGGAGCTGGCTTGCCTGCGATAGCAGTGGGTCAGTCAATAAAGGGGTGACTGATACACCGCCATCGCAGGCAAGCCAGCTCCCACACAAACCGGGGCCCACAGTTAATCCCCAGCGCCCCCCCTCGCGGATAGGCCTATCAATGTGACCCCGCGACCGCCTTCAACCAACCCTTGAACGCCAGCATCGCCGACGTTTCGACCCGCGACTGCAAGCGGGTCAGCCAATAACTGCCGGTGCTGATGCCGACGTCGAAGGGTTGGCGGATGGCATCACTTTGCAACTGGCGCGAAAACATCAGCGCCGGCGCCAAGGCCACGCCGATGCCTTGCAGGGCCGACTCCATCATCGCCAGGGATGAGTCGAACACAATGCTGCGCGGCACCAAGGTATCAGCGGGCAAGCCGGCAGCCTGGAACCACAGGCTCCACTCATCGGCGCGGTAGGAGCGCAGCAAGGTGTGCTTGAGCAGATCGGCCGGTGTGCGCAGTTGCTCGGCGAGGTGCGGCACACACAGCACGGTCAGTGGCGCTTCCAGCAGTTGGCAAGCGTCGGTACCGTGCCAGGCGCCGGCACCGAAACGCACGGCGTAATCCAGGCCTTCGGCGGCCACGTCCACCCGGTTGTTATGGGTGGACAGGCGCAGGTCGATAAACGGATAACGCGCGTGAAAGTCGGGCAGGCGCGGCAGCAACCAGCCCACGGCGAAGGTGCCCACCGCGCCCACGGTGAGCACTTCGCGGTAATGCCCGCCTTCGAACTGGCTGAGGGTCTGGGCAATGCGATCAAAGGATTCACGCACCACCGGCAGCAGGGTTTCGCCTTCGCTGGTGAGCATCAAGCCCCGTGGCAGGCGCTTGAACAAGGTGACATTGAGCTGCGCCTCCAGGCTTTTTACTTGATGACTGACGGCCGCCTGGGTGACGCACAATTCGATGGCGGCACGGGTAAAGCTCAAATGCCGGGCCGAGGCCTCGAAGGCACGCAGGGCGTTAAGGGGCAGATGGGAACGAAGCATGCTTTGGCCCAAATTTTTCTAATGGCTGCTGCGAAATATGATCGTTTGTCCAACGCCTGCGAACTGCCTACATTGGCGTCGCCCGCGCAGGCCTCATTCACTCGATCACTCTCATGGAAGCGACATCATGCCCCAACATACCCGGTTTGGAATGCTTAATTTCAGTGCCATTGCCCTGCTTCTCGGCGCAGGCCAATGCCTTGCTGCCACCGACCTGCGCGCCGTGGTAGACGCCAGCGTCAAACCACTGATGCAACAACAGGCCATTCCGGGCCTTGTCGTCGGGGTCGTGCAGAATGGCAAGACGCAATACTTTAACTACGGCGTCGCCAATCAGGACGCCCGACAGCCCGTCAGCGAAGACACCCTGTTCGAGATCGGCTCAGTGAGCAAAACCTTTACCGCCACCCTCGCTGGCTACGCCGTCGCGACGGGCGAACTCACCCTCTCGGCACCGGCCAGCCAGTACCTGCCGGCGCTGCGCGGCAGTGCGTTCGAGCACATCAGCGTGCTCAATCTCGGCACCTACAGCGCCGGGGGCTTGCCCTTGCAATTCCCACGCGAGGCCGACAACACCCAGCACATGCTCAGTTACTTCCAACGCTGGACACCTGCCTTCACCCCCGGCACCCAGCGTTTGTATTCCAACCCGAGCCTGGGCCTGTTCGGCTACCTGGCGGCACACAGCCTGAAGCAACCGTTTGACCAGGCAATGGAAAAGACCTTGCTGCCGAAACTGGGCCTCAAGCACACCTTCATCACCGTGCCCAAAAGCCAGATGAACCTGTATGCCCAAGGCTACGGCAAGGATGGCAAACCCGTGCGCGTCGGCCCCGGCGCCATGGACAGCGAAGCCTACGGCATCAAGACCAGCGCCTCGGACCTGCTGCACTACGTGCAAGCCAACCTGGACCCGACCCGCCTGGAGAAGCCATTGCAACAAGCGGTCACCACCACCCACACCGGTTACTACACCGTCAACGGCATGACCCAAGGCCTGGGCTGGGAAATGTACCCCTACCCTGTCCCACGCGATGTTCTGGTCAACGGCAACTCGACGCAAATGGCCATGGAACCACATCCGGTCAAGTGGTTGACGCCCGCACAACCACCTCGGGCTGACACGCTGGTGAACAAAACCGGCTCTACCAGCGGGTTTGGCGCCTACGTGGCGTATGTGCCGAGCAAAGGCTTGGGGGTGGTGATTCTGGCGAACAAGAACTATCCGAATGAGGAGCGGGTAAAGGTGGCGCACGCGATCCTGGAAGCGATGCAACAGTAACAATAATGCCGATGCCCGACGGCATACGGCCAAACCGACGGGCATCAAAAAAGATCAAGTCCAGGCTGGACAGCCAAACCTTCAAAATTGTAGATTGGATACAGTTGTCAGTATTCAGCAGTTCCATCCACAACAAAAAAGGTACGTGAAATGGCAATCTGGAAAGGTGTGTTCCCCGCAGTCACCACCAAGCTGACCCGCGACGGCGAAGTCGATCTCGCCGCCACCCGGGCCAGCATCGAGCGCTTGATAAGTCAGGGCGTCTCTGGCGTGATCGTCCTGCCGATGCTGGGCGAAAACGCGTCGATGAACATGCAAGAACGCGAGTCGGTTATTCGTGCAGCGGTCGAGGTGGCCGCCGGCCGCGTCCCCGTGCTGTCGGGCCTGGCCGAAATCACCCTGCAAACCGCCAAGCAGCATGCAGCCCTGTACAAAAGCTTCGGCGCACAAGGCCTGATGGTCTTCCCCAGCCTCGGCTACAAGACCGACCACCGCGAAACGGTCGAGTGGTACAAGGGCATTGCCAGTGCAACCGACCTGCCGATCATGATCTACAACAACCCCGTCGCGTATGGCGTGGACTGCACACCGGCGATCCTCGCAGACTTGGTGGATACCCCTGAAATCGTCTGCATCAAGGAAGAAACCGGTGACATCCGCCGCGTCACCGACCTGTACGTCGCATTCGGCAATCGCTTCAGCATCTTTTGCGGGGTCGATGACCTGATCGTCGAGAGCTGCGCGCTGGGCGTCACCGGCTGGGTGTCCGGCATGACCAATGTATGGCCGGCAGAATGCGTGAAGCTGTTCAACCTCTGTGCCGAGCAACGCTTTGATGAAGCTCGCGTGCTGTATCACATCCTCACGCCCTCCTTTCACCTGGATGTGCACGTCAAACTGGTGCAGTACATCAAGCTGGCCGAACACCTGGTCTATGGCGCTCCCGAGTGGACGCGCGCGCCCCGCCTGGCGCTGGTAGGCCAGGAGCGGGAGTACGTCATTACGACCGTGCAAAAAGCCATCGACACCCTGGCCGCACGCGGCTGAGCCCGCGCGGGCTCATTGCCAGCACATGGGCCCGCCCCTTCCTTGAAAAGAGAACTGCCATGTCTATTACAGGTCATCTGCTCATCGGGCAGTCGAGGGTTTTCGGCAAAAACGGGCAACTGCAGGGTCTCGATGCCGCAACCGGCGAACCGCTGTCACCGCTGTTCGGTGGCGCCAGCCTGGAAGATCTTGAGTCCGCCTGTGCCCTGGCCGATGCAGCCTTCGATAGCTACCGTGAAACCTCGCCAGAAGAACGCGCGGTCTTTTTGGAAACCATCGCCCGCCACATCCTCGCGTTGGGCGACACGCTGATCGAACGCTGCATGGCCGAAACCGGCCTGCCGCGTGGGCGCATCGAAGGCGAGCGGGCCCGCACCGTCGGCCAGCTTGCGCTGTTCGCTTCGGTGGTTCGCGAGACACGCTTCATGGACGTGCGCATTGACCCGGCACTCCCCGACCGTACACCGCACGCCCGCGCAGATATTCGTTTACGCAACATTGCCATCGGCCCTGTGGCGGTGTTTGGTGCGTCCAACTTTCCCTTGGCGTTTTCGGTAGCAGGAGGCGATACCGCCTCGGCGCTCGCGGCCGGTTGCCCGGTGATCGTGAAGGCCCATTCTGCGCATCCGGGCACATCGGCGCTGGTGGGCTTGGCAATTCAACAATCAGTGCGCGAATGCAATTTGCCAGAGGGGGTGTTTTCCCTGCTGTTCGATTCGCAGCATACGATTAGCCAAGCGCTGGTTGCCGATCGTCGCGTCAAGGCAGTTGGCTTCACCGGCTCACAACGGGCAGGGGTTGCCCTGATGAATATCGCAGCCGCACGCCAGGAGCCGATTCCCGTCTACGCAGAAATGAGCGCGATCAACCCCGTTGTCCTGCTGCCCCATGCGTTGGCCGAGCGTGGCGCACAGATCGCTGCCGCCTTTACCGCCTCGCTGACCCTGGGTGCCGGCCAGTTTTGCACGAATCCTGGGCTGATCCTGGCTATCGAAGGACCAGAGCTCGCAGCCTTTGAGCGCGCCGCCATCGATGCCCTGGCCACGTGCCCCGCAGCCACCATGCTGACGCCCCAGATCTACATAAACTATTGCGACGGGGTCGAGAAACTGCGTGCCCAGCCCGTTGTCGAGCTGCTGGGGCGCGGCGCGGCGGGTCAGCGGTTTCAAGGCCAGCCCGCCCTGTTTGCCACGAGCGCCGAGGCATTCCTCGCGCACCCAGCACTACGCGAAGAGGTATTCGGCGCCTCTTCATTGATTGTTCGCTGCCCTGACGCAGCGACACTGCTCCAGGTGCTCAACGCACTGGGCGGCCAATTGACGATTGCGGTTCACAGCCACCCCAGCGACTATCCCGCACTGGCTGCGCTGCTGCCCAGTCTGGAGAAAAAAGCCGGCCGCGTGTTGTTGAACGGTTTTGGCACCGGCGTGGAGGTCTGCCATGCCATGGTCCATGGCGGCCCCTTCCCTGCCGCATCTGACTCGCGCAGCACCTCGGTGGGCAGCCTGGCGATTCAGCGGTTTCTGCGTCCCGTGTGCTACCAGGATTTCCCCCAGGCGCTATTACCCCTGGCACTCCAGGATCGGAATCCACTGGGAATTGGCAGGCAGGTAAATGGCACGGTTGAGCCCTGATGCTGAAATGTTTCGCTCTCATCTATTGGAAGCGTCCTACACTCCTGCGCCTGAGGTATGATCGGCCGACAAGGATCACAAATCCTGGATCCATTCACCTGCCAGTAGTTGAAGAATGTCTAAAAAAGAGCCCTCGCCCAACCTGCGCATCAAACGCCAAAGCCTGCCTGAAACCCTGGCGGAATCCCTGCGCGAGCGGATTCTCAACGGTGAATTCAAGGAAGGTGAGGCCCTGATCCAGGAGACCATTGCCACGGAGTACGGTGTCAGCCGCATGCCGGTGCGTGAAGCGTTCAAGGAACTGGAAGCCTCTGGCCTGATCACCACGCAGATTCACAAAGGCTCGGTGGTAAAGACCATTCCCCCGGAGCAGATCGAGGAGCTGTTTGATTTGCGTGCGCTGCTGGAATCCGAGCTGCTGGAACGCTCGCTGCCGAACATGACAGACGCCCATTTTGCCGCCACCAAACAGCTGCTGCCCCAACTCGAAGCGGCTTACGTCAACGATGACATTGCGCAATGGGGCAAGCTCAACTGGTTGTTCCATGAAAGCCTGTATGCCGCAGCCGATCGCGTGCAGACCTTGGCCATTGTTCAAGGCATCAACGTGCAAACCGACCGGTACATTCGCTTGCAACTGTTGCTCACCGCGGGCAAAAAAGAAGCCGAAGTCGACCACCGTGAATTGCTCAACCTGTGTGAGCAACGCGATGTCAAGAAAGCCGTTCAGTTCTTGCGCAAGCATATTCAACGCGCGGGGTCCGACCTGGTCACGTTACTCAAGAAAAAGCGCCTGAAAGAAACCCAGGCCTGAACCTCGCAAGCGCCCCTCCGTCGGCGAAGGGGCTTGCCCACCTGTCAACTCAACTCAGTTGAAACCCATGGGCCAACGGGTCACGGTCATCCACAAACAACGTGTTATGCCCCGTGACCCGAGCCCAACCGGCGACGCTCGGCAGGATTGCGGCAAAGGCGCCGACCTCAGTCGCCGACTCGACCCGGCAATCGAACATCGTGCCGATGATGCTTTCGTGGACAAACTCATCGCCGACCTTCAAGCGGTTTTTCGCCACCAGTTGCGCCATGCGCGCGGAGGAACCCGTACCGCACGGGGAGCGGTCAATGGCCTTATCGCCATAAAACACCGCGTTACGCGCATCAGCCCGAGGGTTCCTGGGCTTGTCACACCACATCACATGGCTCACCCCCTGGATATGCGCGTCCAGCGGGTGCACCGGTGCCAGCAGCGCCTGCGCTGCCGCGCGCACCAAGGGGCTCAGGCGCACAATCTCGCTGACCGCCATCGCGTCCAGGCCTGCCCAGTTGGCTTGCGGCTCGATGATCACGTAGAAATTCCCACCGTAGGCCAGGTCAATCGTCAATTTGCCCAGGGTCGGCACATCCAGTTCCACATCGGCGGCATGGAGATAGCTGGCGACGTTGTAGAGACGAACCTGCTCCACATAGGCGCCGTTTTTTACATAGTCGATTGCGACGCGCCCTGCTGGCGCCTCGATAGCCAGCGTGCCTTCGATGCGCGGCACCACCAGCCCGGCTTCCAAGGCAGCCGTCACCGTACCGATGGTGCCGTGACCACACATGGGCAGGCAGCCACTGACCTCGATGAACAGCACGCCGATGTCGCAATCCTCACGGGAGGATGGATAAAGAATGCTGCCCGACATCACATCATGGCCCCGAGGCTCGAACATCAAGGCTTGGCGAACCCAATCATGTTCGCGCTGGAATATCTGGCGTTTTTCAGCCATTGAGACATGAGGCAACAAAGGCGCGCCAGCGGTGACTACCCGTACCGGGTTGCCACAGGTATGCGCATCAATGCAGAAGAACGTATGTCGAGACATGGGAATCTCCTTCTTGGCGGTTTAGTTGAAGCGGCTGATTGCATAGGGTGCGAGATCGATTTGCGGCGGCTTGCCCAAGGCCATATCGCTGACCAGACGCCCGGTGGTTGCGCCCTGCGTCAGCCCCAGATGGCCATGGCCAAAGGCATAGATGACGGCCGGGTTGCGCGGCGATGGCCCGATCACTGGCAGGCTGTCGGGGGTTGCCGGGCGATGTCCGGCCCAACACGTACCGCCCTCTGTCCGCAGCGCCGGAAGATAATGGGCGGCCAACTGGGCCAATGCATGGGAACGCTTGAAATTCGCCACGGCATTCAACCCGCCAAACTCAGCAGCGCCGCCGATCCTCAAGCCACAACTCAACGGTGTGGCGACAAAATGCCGTTCAGCAAAGATGACCTCCCTGGACAGCACAACGCCTGGCGCTGCGAAGGTGGTGTTGTAACCGCGCTCGCTTTCCAGCAAGACCTTGTCACCAACGCACCGGGCCAACTGCCCAGACCATGCACCGGCCGCCACCACGACGGTATCGGCCCGCAGTTGTTGGCCATCGCCGAGCCTTACCGATACGGGGCCACCCTCAAGGCCAGGCCCGATATCGCAGGCCTGGCCAACCTTGATACAGAGCCCTCGGCCGACCAGTGACTGGCGCAGCTTGTCGACAAGTTTTTTAGGGTCGTGCACATGCGACCACTGCGGAGTAAACACCCCTCGGGTGATGGTGGAACTGAGCGCGGGCTCGATTTCCCGCGCTTCGTTGCCGCTTAACACAAGCGCCTCGACACCGTGGGCGCGCTTAAGCGCCCACTGGGGAGCATCGCTGTCGAACGCTGCCTGTTTCTCGTAAACCGTCAGGGCGCCCAGTCGCTGCAACTCGTCGAGCAAGCCATTCTCGCCAAGGAGTGGCAGCAGGTCCGCATAAACCCGCGAATTCAAGGCCGACAACGCCGTCGCAATGCGACTGACTTCCGCAGGGCGACCCGCCCTGGAGAAACGCAACAGCCACGGGATCAACCTGGGGGCATGAGCGGCCCGTATAGCCAAGGGGCCCAAAGGGTCCAGCAACCATCGAGGCACTTTCCACAGCAACCCTGGCACCGACGCCGGCACCATCTCCGTGACGGCAATGCCGCCGGCATTGCCAAACGAGGCCTTGTCACCTTCGGGGTCGCGATCGACCAAGGTGACGCGGGCGCCCTCCTTCAACAGATGGTGCGCCGTTGACAGCCCCACGATGCCGGCGCCAATAACGAGTACGTGCTTCATGTATCACACCTTCCCCAGATGGAAAAAACCCGTTTCAAAGACCAACACTCAGGACTTAACGGGCAAAATCGATAACATGTAGATTGGATACACTAAACATAAATTGTCAACAAGCTGATGCAGCTCTGCCACCCTTGGACACACTTCACTGCCTGCAACATCTTTTTGAGCGCGATTAACGTGTTGATTATTCGGGAAAACGTCCAGTTTTTGACGTTATACGATGAAAAAAATACAAAAAACAGCTTCTCACCCTCTTCATCCACAGTTAAACATTTGGTAGATTTTTCGACGACGGTAGATTGGATACATCAGACAATTCGTTCACTCCCGCTAAAAACAATACCAACCACAACAGGGATTCCCCATGAACATTGCCCGCCCCATCAGTGCCGCTTTCTTGCTCGTCCTCACAGCCACAACCCCAACCCTTTCGGCCGCTGCCGAATCGACCCTGGATCAGGTCATCTCGAATAAAACCCTTCGGTGTGGCGTCCAGCTCGACTACCCACCGGCCGGCTTTCGCAATGCCAGCAACCAGCCGGATGGCTACGACGTGCAGTACTGCAAGGACATGGCAAAAGCCCTTGGGGTAAACGCGGTGATTGTCGAAACACCCTCCTCCGAACGCATTCCGGCACTGGTTTCCAACCGCATCGACGTGCTGATCGCCTCCGCCTCGATCTCGCCCCAGCGCGCCATGAGCGTGAGTTTTTCTCAGCCCTACGTGAACTACACCAACGTCGTCCTCACCCGTAAAGGCGCCGGTATTGACGGCTTCGAGGACCTCAAGGGGCGCACCATTGGCGGTGTCACCGGCACCACCACCGAGCAGCAACTGCAGGTGCTGCGCAAAGGCTGGAATGACAACAGCGGCAGCTACACCGGGTTCGGCAGCGAGGCGGAAAGCTACCTGGCCCTGGCCCAGGGCAAGATCGATGGCGTGATCATCGGCAATGCATCGGCGGCCGCGCTGGTCCAGAGCGGGCAGTTCCCGACGCTCGCCATCAAAGGTATCGCCCCGACACCGCCCGACCTGTGCGGCATCGCCGTCAAGAAAACAGACACGCAAATGCTCAATTGGGTAAAGACGTTCGTCTGGACCCAAGTAAAAAACGGACGTTACACAGAGCTGTATGCGCAGTACTTCGGTGACGGCGAAGCGCCTTCGCTGGCGGTTGCCGGCGTGGACTACTAACCCCTTCCTTGAGCGGCGCACCTTGGCCGCTCCAGCCCGGAGCCTGCGTTATGTTTGGATATACTTTTTACTGGTCAATGGTGTGGGACAAGCTCCCCGAGCTGGTCGAAGGTGCCCGCACCACACTCACGCTGACCGTGCTTTCAATGATCATCGGCACATTGGTCGCCCTTGCCCTGACCCTGCTGCGCCGCCAGGGTAAGGGCCCCGGCTATACGCTTGCCACCACCTGGGTCGAGGTGGCGCGAAATACACCGGCACTGTTCCAGGTCTACATGATTTATTTTGGCCTGGGTGCGTTGGGGCTGCACTTTTCCAGCTACCTGGCGATGCTGCTGGCGTTGTCGTTCAACAACGCTGGCTACCTGGCCGAGATTTTTCGGGGTGGGCTGCAGGCTATTCCGAAACAACAACACACGGCCGCACGTTCCCTGGGGCTCTCTTCCTTCGCCGCCTACACCCACGTGGTCTTCCCGCAGCTGTTCCGGGTTGTGTATTTCCCCTACGTCAATCAGCTCAACTGGGCCCTGCTCAACAGCTCCCTGGGCATGATCATTGGCCTGCGCGAACTGACGGGTGCCACCCAGGCGGCTCAGTCCGAATCGTTCAGGACATTCGAGTTTTTCCTTGTCGCCGCCGCGATGTACTACGTCATGTCCAAGCTTATCGAAGGCGGCGCCCGATTCACCTTCTGGCGCGTGTTCAAGGGGTAAGCCACCATGCAATTCCAACTGGCGTATTCAGGCCTGCAGTGGAGCGATATCGGCTTTTTGCTCAGCGGCATCTGGCACACACTCCTACTCACTCTCCTGGCGACTTTTCTCGGCACTTGCATCGGCACGCTGGTCGGCTGGCTTCGGCAGGAATCCGTGGTTGCCCGCCTGGCACTAGGGCCCTTGGTCAACGTCATTCGCAGCATCCCGCTGATCATCCAGTTCATCCTCGCCAACAGCTTTTTTGCCATGGCCGGCTACGCGCTGAGCCCGCTGCTGATCGGCGTCATTGTCCTGAGCCTGTACATGGGCATGCTGACCTCGGAACTGGTCCGTTCGGGCCTGGAGTCAATCCGCCCCCAGCTGATAAAAGCCGGCCGCTCACTGGGGCTGGGCTACTGGCAAACGCTGCGTCACCTATCTGCCCCGCTGGCCTTTCGCACGCTGTTTCCTGGCTGGATTGGCACCGTGATCGGCCTGACCAAGGACACCGCACTGGTGAGCGTGGTGGGTTATATCGAGCTGTTGCGGGCCTCGCAAATCCTGATCAACCGCTCAAACGAAGCGCTTCTGGTTCTGGCCGGCGCGGGGCTTTTCTACTTCGCCATCTGCTACCCCATTTCGCGCTACAGCCGCCATCTCGAAAAGGTACTGCACCATGATTGATATCAAGGATGTTCGCAAAAGCTTTGGCCCTGTTGAAGTCATCAAGGGCGTCAACCTGACGATCAACAAGGGCGAGGTGTTGTGCCTGATTGGCGCCAGTGGCTCCGGCAAGTCGACCTTGCTGCAGTGCATCAACGGCCTGGAGCCGATACAAGGCGGCAGCATCCTGGTGGATGGCACGAATGTGCACGCCAAGGGCACGGACTTGAACAAGCTGCGCCAAAGGCTCGGCATCGTGTTTCAACAGTACAATGCCTTCCCCCACCTCACCGCACTGGAAAACGTGGCCCTGGCACCGCGCCTGGTCAAGAAGATCCCCAAGGCCCAGGCGCTACAACTGGCGCTTGAGCACCTGGCGTTCGTCGGCCTCGACAACCGCGCCGACATGCGCCCCGCCAGCCTGTCCGGGGGCCAGCAACAGCGGCTGGCAATTGCCCGCGCCCTGGCCATGCAACCCGACTACATGCTGTTCGACGAAGTGACGTCCGCGCTCGACCCCGAACTGGTCGGCGAAGTGCTGGATACCATCCGCAAACTCAAGGGTTCAGGCATGACGCTGGTCATGGTCACCCATGACATCGCCTTCGCCCGCGAGTCCGCAGACCGTATCGCCTTCTTCGACAACGGGCGGATTTGCGAAGTCGGTGATGCGCGACAAGTGATCAATGCGCCGCGGCAGGAACGCACGCGCCAGTTCCTCCAGCGCGTTTTGCACTGACCCCAGGCGCTGCCCCGTTCACAGTCTTTGACAGTTTCCCGACAAAGCCCTCAAAGACTGGCAACCGCTGCGCCCCTAGCATTCGAGCCTCCCAACCATCCTTCGGGTGCTCTTCATGTTTCGCACATTGCGCAGTATCGCGCTGCTGGGTTGCCTGCTCGGCAGCGTCGGTTGCCAGGGACAGCCGCCGGCTGCGCCGCGTATCCAAAAGGGTGACTACGGCGCGATCCTTCGGTACCTGCAATCGCGCATCCCCCAGGACATGGCCCGGCAGAATGTCGCCGGGTTGTCGATTGCCCTGGTCAACGGCCAGGAGCTGATCTGGACCCGCGGCTTTGGCCTGGCGGACAAGGCCCACGGTGTGCCGGTCACCCCCAACACCGCATTTCGTGCGGGCGGCATCGCCAAACTGCTCACCGCCACAGCGGCGCTGCAATTGGTCGAGCAGCAGCGCCTGGGGCTGGATGTGCCAATCCAGCAAACCCTGAGCGAATTCCATGTGCGCTCGCGCTTTCATCCAGACCAGGACGCGGCTGACCGCGATATCACCTTGCGTCGCTTGCTGAGCCACCAGTCCGGCCTGCCCAGCGAGCACCTGCGCGACCTGCACAGCACGTTCGCCATGGGCTTGATGCCAATGCGCATGTCCGGCGTGTGGCTAAGCAGCCCGCCGGGCTCGCAAGTCGCGTACTCCAACCTCGGCTATGCGCTGGTGGGCGCCGCCATTGAGCGCAGCACCGGCAAAAGTTTCGAAGCCCAATTGCAATACAGCTTGCTCAAGCCCCTGGAGATGAACCAATCGAGCTTTATCGGCACCGGCGCGGTAACGGGCTACCGCGCCATGGGCTATCAGGATGGCAGCGCCAGCAGCGACGCCCAGGTGCGCGACCTGGCCGCCGGGGGGTTATGGGCCAGCCCGAAGGACCTCAGTCACTACGTGAACATGCTTTTTGCCCAAGGGTTGTACAAAGGCCAACGACTGCTGAGCGCCCGCTCCATCGACGCCATGTTCAGCCAACAAAATACCGGCAACGCCCTCGACTTCGACTGCCAGATGGGCCTGGGCTGGTTCCTCGCCCCTTGCGGCGATGAACCGGTCAGCCGCGGCGTGCGCACTTACCAGCACAGCGGTGGCGGTGATGATTTTGCCGCACAACTGACCTTACTGCCCGACCAACAACTGGCGGTGATCATCATGGCCAACGACAGCAACGCCGAAGACCTGGTCGCCCGACTGGCCACCGATGCCCTGCGCCTGATGCTCCAGGCACAAACCGGAGAACAGCTGTGTGGCGACGGCTGCGAAGCCCCCAGCCACGGGCTGAAGCTGCGTCACGTACCGGCCGCCATCGACCGCAAGCGCCTGGCCGGTTTCTACGCCACCGCTTGGGGCGTATTGCGCATCCGCGATGAAAAGGAGCGTTTGTCCGGCGAACTGGCCGGGTTCGACTTCGAGCTGATGCGTGACGAACAAGGCTGGTTGCGCGCACAAAAACGCGTGCTCGGCTTGTGGCTCAAGGACCTCGGCGAGCTGGGCCGCGTGCAATTGGACATGGTCACCGTGCAAGGCCGCCAAGTTCTCACCGCCCGCAGCCATGGCCAACGTATCGCCATTGGCGAGCGTATCGATCCGCCGCCCTTGCCCCAGGCTTGGGCCGACACCATCGGCACCTATCAGGTGCTCAACACCCACGAGCCTGACGCCCCCCTGACCGGCATCAGCGTGCGCCTGGAGCAAGGCTTCCTGGTGATTCGCGGCCAACTGCACGACGAACCCCTGACCGACTACATCCTGCTGCCCGTCGACAACGCCCACGCCGTACTGGCCGGTAACGGCTATGGCTTGGGCGACACCGTGAGCCGCCAGATCAATGGCCTCAGCGCCTCGGGCTACGCCTTTAAACGCACGCAATCGCCTCACCCACCCCTGACCCTTTAACACGGACGAACACCCTGATGCGCTCTAGAAACCTATGCCTGTCCCTTTCCTCGTTGTGCCTGCTGGCTGCAACCGAGCCTGCGATTGCCGAGGAGTGGCAATACAGCCTCAAGGCCGGCGTCGCCAACGCACCCCGCTACAGCGGCAGCGATGAACGCATGACCGCGCCGGTGCTGGGCGGCAAAATCGTCAGCCCCTGGGGGATTTTCCTCGACACCGACAAAGGCCTGGGCTGGGGCTACGAAGGCAACGCCCTGAGCTTCAGCACCTATATCGGCGCCAGCGCTTCACGCAAGGATAAGAACGAGTCGATGCACGCCGGCTCCAAGCGCCTCAAAGGCATGGGCGAAATCAAGTCCCGCGCGCAGGTGGGCGTGAGCGCCAGCTACAACCTCGGCGGCGCCATCGTCGGTGCGACCCTGGAACACGCGCTCAAGGACGATGACCACAAGGACACCGGCAAGGCCTACACCCACCTGGAACTGAGCCTGGGCACCAACCTCTATGACGGCCGCTACGGCTCGGTCGACGCCTGCCTCACCAGCCACTTTGGCGACCGTGAATACCTGCAGACCTGGTACGGCGTGACCACCGGCCAGGCCGCACAAAGCCGCTTCAAGGCCTACAAGGCCGGTGCAGGCAATATCAGCAATGGCATGAACCTGGTGTGGAGTTTGCCGATCAGCGAGCACACCCAGTTCTCCACCTTGCTCGATGTGCAGTACCTGGCGGATGAAGCGGGCAAGAGCCCGATTGTGGAGCGGCGGTTGCAGACGTCGGTGATGGGCGTGCTGGAATACACGTTCTAACGCGAGCCATGCTGGAAAAAACAATGTGGGAGCGGGCTTGCCCGCGATAGCGGTAGATCAGTCAGTACACCTGTTACTGATAGATCGCTATCGCGGGCAAGCCCGCTCCCACAGTGGATCTTCACATTATTAAAGGGTGTTACTCGGCATACGCCCACGTCATCCGAAACGACGCGCCGCCCCACTCCGAGTCCAACACCTCCACTTGCCCGCCATGCCACTGCGATACCCGCTGCACCAGCGCCAAGCCCAGGCCAAAACCACCGGTGCGGCGGTCGCGGCTGGCATCCAGGCGCATGAACGGCTGGAAAATCTTCGCCCGCCCTTCCTCGGGCACGCCGGGGCCGTCATCACACACCCGCACTTCATAACCCTGGCCGAACTTGACCAGCGACACTTCCACACGCCGTTCGGCGTAACGGATGGCGTTGCGCAGCAGGTTGATCACCGCCCGCGCCATAAAGCGTGGTTCGATCTGGATAAAGTCGACTTCGCAGGTACGCAACGACAACTGCACACCCGCCGCCTCGGCCTCCAGCGCGACGCTGCCGATCACGCTGTCGAGCCAGCTGTGGGCCTCGATGCTTTCCCGGGTGACCTGGGTCGCGCCGCGCTCCAGGCTGGCGTAGGTGAGCAGCTCGGACACCATTTCTTCCAGCTCGCCAAGGTCGGCATACATGTCGGTGATCAACGCGCCACGCAGCACCGGGTCGGCCTGCTGCTTGAGTTGGTCGAGCTCGAACGACAGACGCGCAATCGGCGTGCGCAACTCATGGGAGACCGCGTTGGTCAGTTCGCGCTGGTTGGCGATCAGGCTCTCGATGCGCTCGGCCATCTGGTTGAAGTGCCCGGCCAGCTCACGCACGGTGGAGCGGCGCGGCAGCAGGATGCGCGAGCCAAGGTCGTTGTCGCCAAAACGCTGTGCGGCCAGGCGGATATGTTCCAGGTCGCGCCAGTGCGGGCGCACCCAGAAATACAGGACGATGGCCAGGCACAGGCCCAAGAACCCATAGGCCCACAGGTACAACCACTTGGGCTCTTCCGGCAGTTTGATTTCCAGCAGTTGGGAGCCGCCGTCGATGTTGGCGATGAACTCCATAAAGTCGCCACGCACCACCAATTGTCCGGCCGCCAGCAATTGCTGTTCGCGGGAGTTCAGCTTCAGCTCATCACGCGCCACCAATTTAAGGTGCAGACCGTAGTGGCTTTGCAACTCAGCCAGGCGCGCTGCCCGGCCCGCCTCCGGCACTGGGCGCAATTGCTCCACCAGACCATACGCAGGACCGCGCATGGCTTCGCGGTTATAGGTTTCGTTGGCCTCGGGCAGCAACTCGTCAAAGGTGTAGTTGACCAGCCAGATGGCCCCCGCCAGACCCAGTGCGAGGATCACATACAGGCGCAGAAACAGCCGCAGCATCTAGACCTCCCACGCGAACGGATTGAACAGGTAACCCTTGCCCCAGATGGTCTTGATGCACACCGGCTCACGGGGGTTGTCGTTCAGCTTGCCGCGCAGCTTGCTGATGTACACATCAACGCTGCGATTGAGGCCGTCAAAGGCGATGCCGCGCATGCGGTTGAGGATGTCATCGCGGGACAGGATCGTGCCCGAGTGGCTGGCCAGCAACCAGAGCAATTCGAACTCCATGGTGGTGAGGTCGATCTTCTCCTCGCCCAGGCTGACCACCCGGCACGTGCGATCGATCGCCAATCGCCCGAATGCCAGGGAGCCACGCACGGTGGGTTCAGGCACCTGGCGCCGCTGCAAGGCGCGCAACCGCGCGAGCAGTACCGGCGGCTTGATCGGTTTGATCACATAGTCGTCGGCGCCGGACTCCAGGCCCAGGATGTGGTCCAGGTCGTCCTCCTTGGCGGTGAGGATCACGATGGGTGTGTCAGAGACGTTGCGGATGCCACGGCACACATGCAGGCCGCTCTGACCCGGCAACATCAGGTCGAGCACGACAATCTTCGGTTTGAAATCCAGGAACGCCGCCAAGGCCTCATCGCCCCGGTGCACCACCCGCACGTCAAAGCCATGCTGCGACAGAAAGTGTGCGATCAGCCCTGCCAGTTTCTCGTCGTCTTCAACGAGCAATACCTTGCCCAGACCCAGGTTTTCCATAAGTTCTCAGTGTGCGACGCAGATTGAAGTGCAGGCATTATAGATGGCAAGCTGGGCAACTTAAGCAACTGGCCAGCACCGCCCGACCAAGCTTCATGCTTTTAAGACTTTTTAACAAATAGCCTGCAATCTTTAACGCCATTCACAGGGAGTTGTATGCGCAAGGATTACCTGGCGTTTTTTGTCTCGCTGTTCCTGTCGCGGCTGGCGGATCAAATCCTGCTGTTTATCGTGCCGCTGATCGTCTTCCAGACTACCGGCAGTGCTTCCTGGGCCGGGCTGGCGTTTTTCGTCGAATCCTTGCCGCGATTTCTTGCGTTTCCGCTGTGCGGGGCGTTGTGCGACAAGTACCCGCCGGTGCGTATCCTGCATATCAGCCAGGTCTATCGGGCGCTGGCCTGCGTGCTGGCTGTGGCGCTGTTCGGCCTGTTCGACGGCATCTACTGGATCGTGCTGCTGTCGGCCGTGTGCGGGGTGTTGACCACCCAGGGCATCATGGCCCGCGAAGTGCTAATGCCGCATATCTTCCAGCAGTACAGCTATGCCAAGACCCTGTCCTATTCACAGATCGCCGACCAAAGCGGCCTGGTGCTCGGGCCACTGGTGGCGGCGCTGATGCTGGAAGTCTGGGCGTGGCATTGGGTGGTGCTAGGGATTGCTGGGCTGTTTGTGTTAGCGGACCTAGCGATGGGCGTGTGGCAACGCTCCAACACGGTCGCCCCGGCCGTTTTCGAGCAGCATCGGGATATCTGGCTGCAACCGCTGCGGATTGCGTTTGGGCATATCCACAACCTCGCCGGGCTCAAGCGCCTGATTGCGTTGACGATGGGCGTGAACCTGATCATCGGCGTCACGCTGGCCACATCCGCAGCAATGGTCACTGGCCTGTACGCCGCCGACAAGGACGCCTACGCCTTGCTGCAAGCGGGCGGCGCACTGGTGACCATCGTCATTCTGTTCTACCTGGCGCGCGCCACCTTGCCGTTGAAGCTGCTCGGTGGGCTGTCCTACGCAATGATTGCCCTCGGCGCACTGATCACGGCGCTCAGCCCCAATCTATGGCTATATTCCCTGGGCTTTTTGCTGGTGATCGGCTTCGACAAGATGTACAGCGTGTACATGCGCAGCGTGCGGCAAAAGGTGATTCCGGTGCAGGACTTCGGCAAGACCGTGGGCGTGATCACCTTGCTCAACAACCTGCCGCAACCGCTGGCGGGCCTGATGATTGCCGTATTGGCCGCGCCCTTGGGCGTGCAAACGGTGATCCTGCTGCTGGCAGGCATCACCGCATTGATCGGCGTGGCCGTCGCCTCAGGCTGGCACGCCACTGTGAAAGCGGAACTCGACGTCGGGTGACTCGATCAATTCCTGCTCGGCTGCCCGCACTCGCTCGATCACCAGAGGCACGTCTTTGGCGTCGCCGTACTGGTAGGCCAACTTGAGGTAACCCTGAAAGTGGCGCGCCTCGCTTTTCAGCAGGCCGAAGTAGAACTTGCCAAGTTCTTCGTCCAAATGCGGCACCAGTGCTTCGAAACGCTCGCAACTGCGCGCTTCGATAAAGGCGCCGACCACCAGCGTGTCCACCAGCTTGACCGGCTCATGGGTGCGCACGACTTTGCGCAAACCCGAGGCGTAGCGCCCGGCATTCAGTTGGCGCAGTTCGATCTTGCGCTTTTTCATCAAGCGCATGACTTGTTCGTGGTGCACCAGTTCTTCTCGGGCCAGGCGCGACATCATGTTGATCAGGTCGACATGGCTGTAGTACTTGGCGATCAGGCTCAGGGCGGTGCTGGCGGCTTTGAACTCGCAATTCTTGTGGTCGATCAGCAGGGTTTCCTGATCGGCCAAGGCAGCCTGGACCCAGGCGTCAGGGGTGCGGCAGCCGAGGAATTCGTGGATTTCGGGCAGGTTCATCGGGCTCACGGGCAAAGGATCACAAAAGGGCGCCGATTATACCGACCACGCCGCAGACCACCAGCCACTGGCCTTGATGTGTATCAACATGCCGTGCGCCGGGCAGCAACTATAGTTGTTCCATGCCCCCCTTTTTCATGGAGAACCCGATCATGCAAGCCATCCGCAGCATCCTGGTGGTCATCGAGCCCGAGCATTCGGAAAGCCTGGCCCTCAAGCGCGCCAAGCTGATTGCCGGGGTCACCGGCGCGCACCTGCATCTGCTGGTGTGCGACAAGAAGCATGAGCATTCGGCGCTGCTGAGCCTGCTCAAGGCCGGCTTGCAGGAGGATGGCTACAGCGTCACCACCGAACAGGCGTGGAATGACAGCCTGCATGAAACCATCATTGATGTGCAGCAGGCCGAAGGCTGCGGGCTGGTAATCAAGCAACACTTTCCCGACAGCCCGCTGAAAAAGGCCTTGCTGACGCCGGCGGACTGGAAGCTGCTGCGCTATTGCCCCACGGCGGTGCTGCTGGTGAAGACGTCTACGCCATGGGCTGGGGGCGTGATCCTGGCGGCCATCGATGTGGGCAATACCGACGCAGAACACCGTGAACTGCACGCGGAAATCGTCGGCCATGGTTTCGACATCGCCAGCCTGGCCAAGGCCCAACTGCATGTGATCAGCGCCCATCCCTCGCCGATGCTGTCGGCGGCGGACCCGACGTTCCAGCTCAAGGAAACCATTGAAGCGCGCTACCGGGAGCAGTGCCGCGCCTTCCAGGCCGAGTTTGATATCGACGACTCAAGGCTGCACATCGAGGAAGGCCCTGCCGACGTGCTGATTCCCTTTGCGGCGCACAAGTACAGCGCCGCCGTTACCATCATTGGCACCGTGGCGCGTACCGGCATTTCCGGCGCGTTGATCGGCAATACGGCGGAGGTTGTACTCGACCAGCTGGAAAGTGATGCGCTGGTGCTCAAGCCGACGAGCCTTATGGATCACCTGGAAGAGCTGGCCAGCAAGCCTTGAAAACAATGCAGTTCAACCTGTGGGAACGGGTTTGTGTGGGAGCGGGCTTGCTCGCGAATACGGTGGGTCAGACAACATATTTGGTACTGACAGAACGCCTTCGCGAGCAAGCCCGCTCCCACACAAGCCCACTCCACAGTGGGTTAGGTGTTATCAGTTGGAAAAGACGTCCCTGAGAAACCCCGGCGCGATATAGCGCTGGTAATGCGCCTCAGACAAGATAAAAAACTCCCGATCAATCGCATCACGCAAATCCGGCAAGGCCCAATCGCGAAACTCCGGCAACAGCACCATGCCATAGGCCTCCAGATTGGAGATCACCCGCGCGCCCCGGGCAATCAACTGGTACGCCCAGCAATACTCCGACTGGTGCGGCACGAAGCGAATCTTGCGCTGTTCCAGCTGCCCGCGCAGGGTCTTGGGGTCGAAAACCTCCACCTTGCCGGCCATCACCTGCACCAGCAGTTGCTCCAGGCGCAGCCAGACCGCACGTTTTTCTTCTTCGTTATAGCCATTCCACTGGATCACTTCATGGTGGAAACGCTTGCAGCCACGGCACACGAGATCGCCGTAGACCGTGGAGCACAGGCCTACGCAGGGGGTCTTGATGGTTTGGTTGGGCATGGGTAACAACACGCAAATCAGCGAAACAATGCGCCATGTTAGCCCTTTGTCTAACCTTGATCACCCTGCAAACTTGGTTAGGCAACTTACCTTTAGATTTTTTTTGCCGTAGAATCATCCGGCCTTGTAAGGCGCCAATAATCCGCTGGAAGCTGTTTTCAAAGCGTCACGAGCACAGTCGTTCCTTCAGAACGGTGTTGGCGATGGTCAATGACTCGGTAGGTCAATGCCCTCGCCAACCCTCATCAGCCCCGTTCTGCAGGCGTAAAACTTTGAAAGCAGCTTCTGTGAGGAATGCCGGCAGCGCTGGCTTTGCGGCCCAAAAAGCCCCCGAGCGCATGCGTGCCGTTCATTTCTGGATGAGCGTCCCGTGGGACCACTGATGAGGGTAATAACTGTGCTTGAAGCCTACCGCAAACATATCGAAGAGCGTGCAGCCCTGGGTATTGTTCCCCAGCCGCTTAACGCCGAACAAACCGCAGGCCTGGTCGAGCTGCTGAAAAATCCTCCGGCTGGCGAAGAAGAATTCCTCGTTGACCTGATCACCAACCGTATTCCACCTGGTGTTGACGAAGCTGCCTACGTCAAGGCCGGTTTCCTGTCTGCCCTGGCCAAGGGCGAAGCCACTTCCCCCCTGATCAGCAAACAGCGCGCTGTTGAACTGCTTGGCACCATGCAAGGCGGCTACAACATCGTGACCCTGGTCGAGCTGCTGGACGATGCCGAGCTGGCACCTGTCGCCGCCGCCCAACTCAAGCACACCCTGCTGATGTTCGACGCGTTCCACGACGTGGCCGAAAAAGCCAAGAACGGCAACGAACACGCCAAAGCCGTGATTCAGTCCTGGGCTGACGGCGAGTGGTTCAGCAACCGCCCGACCCTGGCCGACAAGATCAGCCTGCGCGTATTCAAGGTGACCGGCGAAACCAACACCGACGACCTGTCCCCTGCTCCCGATGCCTGGTCCCGCCCAGACATCCCGCTGCACGCCCTGGCCATGCTGAAAATGGCTCGCGAAGGCATCGTGCCGGACGAGCAAGGCAAGACCGGCCCGATGAAGCAGATCGAAGAGATGCGCGGCCAAGGCATCCCGATCGCCTACGTCGGTGACGTAGTCGGTACCGGTTCGTCGCGTAAATCGGCGACCAACTCCGTGCTGTGGTTCTTCGGCGACGACGTCCCTTACGTACCGAACAAGCGCGCTGGCGGTTTCTGCTTCGGCACCAAGATCGCTCCAATCTTCTACAACACCATGGAAGATGCCGGCGCACTGCCAATCGAATTCGATGTTTCCGACATGCACATGGGCGACGTGATCGACCTGTACCCGCATGCTGGCAAAGTCTGCAAGCACGGCACCGACGAAGTCATCACCACCTTCGAAATGAAGACCCCGGTGCTGTTGGACGAAGTCCGCGCTGGCGGCCGTATCCCGCTGATCATCGGTCGCGGCCTGACCGACAAGGCACGTACCGAGCTGGGCCTGGGCCCTACCGACCTGTTCAAACTGCCTGAAGCCCCTGTCGATACCGGCAAAGGCTTCACCCTGGCACAGAAAATGGT
Organism: Pseudomonas sp. Marseille-Q1929; assembly: GCF_017316265.1. Taxonomy (NCBI): domain Bacteria; kingdom Pseudomonadati; phylum Pseudomonadota; class Gammaproteobacteria; order Pseudomonadales; family Pseudomonadaceae; genus Pseudomonas; species Pseudomonas sp. Marseille-Q1929. The sequence goes on along the minus strand of NZ_JAFLWU010000017.1, from coordinate 114,202 downwards.
CGGCAAGGCGTGCGGCCTGCCAGAAGGCAAAGGCGTTCGTCCTGGCACCTACTGCGAGCCGAAGATGACCACCGTGGGTTCCCAGGACACCACCGGTCCAATGACCCGTGATGAACTGAAAGACCTGGCGTGCCTGGGCTTCTCGACCGATCTGGTAATGCAGTCCTTCTGCCACACCGCGGCCTATCCAAAGCCGATCGACGTGACCACCCACCACACCCTGCCTGACTTCATCATGACCCGTGGCGGTGTTTCGCTGCGTCCAGGCGACGGCATCATCCACAGCTGGCTGAACCGCATGCTGCTGCCGGACACCGTCGGTACCGGTGGTGACTCCCACACCCGCTTCCCGATGGGCATCTCGTTCCCGGCCGGTTCGGGCCTGGTCGCGTTCGCCGCAGCCACTGGCGTAATGCCACTGGACATGCCGGAATCGATCCTGGTGCGCTTCAAAGGCAAGATGAAACCTGGCATCACCCTGCGTGACCTGGTTCATGCCATTCCTTACTACGCGATCCAATCGGGTCTGCTGACCGTAGAGAAGAAAGGCAAGAAGAACGCCTTCTCTGGCCGCATCCTGGAAATCGAAGGCCTGAACGACCTGACGCTGGAACAGGCTTTCGAGCTGTCCGACGCCTCGGCTGAACGTTCGGCTGCCGGTTGCACCATCAAGCTGTCGAAAGAGTCCGTTACCGAGTACCTGAACTCCAACATCACCCTGCTGCGCTGGATGATCGGTGAAGGCTACGGTGACCCGCGCACCCTGGAACGTCGCGCCCAAGCGATGGAAGCCTGGGTTGCCAACCCAGAGCTGATGGAAGCCGATGCCGACGCGGAATACGCCGAAATCATCGAGATCGACCTGTCGGAAATCAACGAGCCTATCCTCTGCGCGCCAAACGACCCGGACGATGCCCGTCTGCTGTCGAGCGTTGCCGGCGAGAAGATCGACGAAGTGTTCATCGGTTCGTGCATGACCAACATCGGTCACTTCCGCGCTGCCGGTAAGCTGCTGGAACAGGTCAAGGGTCAGCTGCCAACCCGTCTGTGGCTGTCGCCGCCGACCAAGATGGACGCTCACCAACTGACCGAAGAAGGCTACTACGGCATCTACGGCAAGGCTGGCGCGCGCATGGAAATGCCGGGCTGCTCGCTGTGCATGGGTAACCAGGCACGTGTCGAGCCGAATTCGACCGTGGTGTCGACGTCGACCCGTAACTTCCCGAACCGTCTGGGTGACGGCGCGAACGTCTACCTGGCTTCGGCCGAGCTGGCGGCAGTTGCTTCCACCCTGGGTCGCCTGCCGACCGTCGAAGAGTACATGGGCTACGCAGCGAAACTGGACACCATGGCCAGTGACGTCTACCGCTACCTGAACTTCGACCAGATCGCCGAGTTCCGTAAAATCGCAGCAAGCGCCAACATCCCGGTGATTCAAGCCTAAGGTGTTGATGCAATAAAAAACGCCGCGTATCTCACGATACGCGGCGTTTTTTTATGCCTGCAATTCAGTATTTGCAACACCACAAAACAACTGTGGGAGCTGGCTTGCCTGCGATAGCGGTGTGTCAGTCACCCAATGCAGTGATTGATAGACCGCTATCGCAGGCAAGCCAGCTCCCACACTTTAGAACTGTACAGTCTTAGAGGCCGTACTCAGGCTCAAGCAATCAACGAATACACCACCGCCGTAATCGCCACCAGGCCTACCGCCGTAACGAACACATTGGACGCCTGCCCACGGTACTTGGCCATGGCCGGCACCTTGCGAATCGCGTACATCGGCATCAGGAACAGAATCGACGCAATCACGGGGCCGCCCAAGGACTCGATCATGCCGAGGATGCTTGGGTTCAGCGTGGCGACAATCCAGCACACCACCAGCATGAACGCAGCGGTCATGCGGTCCAGGGTCTTCGGTGCAGGACGGCGACCGGTCTTGAGCACCAGGCCCTTGAGGCCTTCGCTGGCGCCGATGTAGTGGCCCAGGAACGACTTGGCAATCGCCACGAACGCGATCAACGGCGCGGCAAAGGCAATGGTCGGGTTGTCGAAGTGGTTGGCCAGGTACGACAGGATCGACAGGTTCTGCGCTTTCGCCTCGGCCAGTTGCGCCGGCGACAGGGTCAGCACGCAGCTGAACACGAAGAACAGCACCATCACCACCATCAACAGGTGCGCGCGGGACAGGATCTGCGAGCTGCGCTCATCGGCATGTGCGCCGTACTGGCGCTTCTGGTCCACCGCGAAGGCCGAGATGATCGGCGAGTGGTTGAACGAGAACACCATCACCGGAATCGCCAGCCACAGAGTGCTGAGCAGCGCCGAGGGCTCCGGCACCACACTGGCGGTGCTGAGGATGCCACCGGTCCAATGTGGGATCAGGTACACCGCGAGGAACAGCAAGGCGACGATAAACGGATACACCATCAGGCTCATGGCCTTGACGATCACTTGCTCACCGCAACGCACCACGGCCAGCAGGCCGAGGATCAGCACAAACGCCAGGATCGCCCGTGGCGGCGGCATGATGTGCAGTTGGTGTTCCATGAAGCTGCCGACGGTGTTGGTCAGTGCGACGCTGTAGATCAGCAGGATCGGGAAGATCGCAAGGAAGTACAGCAAGGTGATCATCGCGCCAGCGGTGATGCCGAAGTGCTCTTCGACCACGTCGGTGATATCGGAGCCGTCATGACCGGACAGGACGAAGCGGGTCAGGCCACGGTGCGCGAAGAACGTCATCGGGAATGCCAGCAGCGCCAGGATCAACAGCGGCCAGAAACCGCCCAGGCCCGCGTTGATGGGCAGGAACAAGGTGCCGGCGCCAATGGCCGTGCCGAACAGGCCCAGCATCCAGGTGGTGTCCTGGCGGCTCCAGCTTGTGAGGGTTGCAGGTGTCGATGCATAGCGTTCGTCAACGCTATTGGCCTGATCATTCATCCGGTCGGATCTCCGCATTTACACGGCCGGGACGAGTCAGAAAAACCTGACAGGCAGCGCCCCGACCATAGAAGGGGCCGGATTGTCCGGGATTCTTGTGAATAAGCAAAGACTTAGCTGAGGAACGGTGGCGTGGTATATCGACACGCCGCACCTTTGGCGGACACATTTGTTGACAACCTGGCGTCGATATCAGCATGATCGGGCCATGAACCTTATTCAGCTGCACCTCACCCGCACCACCACCACGACCGCTATCGGCGGGTCGCGCGGTGGCTGTGGGTGGTCAAGCTAAACACTTCACAGATTCAACCCAAGGCCCCGCCAGCAATGGACGGGGCCTTTTTATTGCTCCGCCCACCTGGCAATCACAAGGAGCAACACCATGGCTGACGCCCTGCTGGTCATCGACATGCAAACCGGCCTCTACGACGGCCCGCAGAAGCCGTTTGAGCGCGAACGTGTACTCGCCACCATCAACCAACTGATTCAACGCGCCCGCAACGCCAACGCGCCGATATTCGTCGCCCGCCACACCGGCCCAGAAGGCTCGCCCATCGCCGCAGGCAGCCCGCTGTGGCAGCTGTGGCAAGGCCTGGACGTAGATGAATCCCGCGACCACCTGTTCAATAAAACCCGCCCGAGCTGCTTTCTGGGGACTGACCTGGCGCAGCAGTTGAATGCGGCACAGGTCAACGAGCTGGTGATTGTGGGCATGAAAACCCAGTTCTGTATCGACACGACTTGCCGAGTGGCCGTTGAGCTGGGGTTTTCGGTGGTACTGCCCGAGGATGGCCACACCTGCATGGACACTCCAGCGCTCAACGCGCACGCGATCATCGAGCATCACAATGCGACGTTGGCGGGGGCGTTTGTGAAACGGGTCAAGGCTACGGATATTTGGGGGTGAGCGGCTAAAAAGCTGAGTGTCCCAAAGAAGAATTGTGCAGTTCGCCGTTTATGGCGTTCTGCGCAATATCCAGTTTCTCCAGGAGCTCAGCAGTTTCGTGCGCCGTCAGTGCAACGACAGGCCGGCCCCAGTCGTAATTCCTGATGACATTTATCCGAAAACCACCCGCTGCATCGAACTCCGGATACCAACCTACATCCAGTAGGAAGCCGCCAGCAAATTCAACCTGAAGCATGTCTTCTTTCAGCAGATCGACCTGCTCCGACACGGCGCCCTCCTGCAGGAGCGACAAATCGTCGTGAGTGATCGTGCCACCGGCGAACTTGAGTGAAATCAATTTGTTAACCTCCTGAATTCCTGTTCAGAAATAGGATGACCGTGGATAGCGCCACCGCTCAGTTCTATTCGAACCCAGCGACTGAGTCTGCCTTGGCAGGCACCTATACAGTGTTGATGCTCCATCACTTTCCAAGGCCTCCCATGGGTGGCTGGCGTCCCATTTTTATAGGCCTCTCTTTCAAGTATTTCAATAGCAATACCTGGCCTGTACTTGGCCGGACCGTCCAAGGTTCCGGCAATGACTGTTCTCCAGGATACAGCGGTCGGAGGGAAGTGTTTGTATCCATACGGGGTCCATTGAATCTCTTCTTCGAGCGTTGCAGGAACAGGCATCCATGTCGTCTCTGCTAGAGGGAAAGTCCGCAAAGTCTGGCCCAGCAAATACACCCGGGACGAACGGCCAGGAAATTCAGAATGGCCTTACGAAAGAAGAAAATTTTCTATCTCAGTAAAACGCTCTGTCTTACAAATCCCGCATACTCCCCCCTCAAACCCTTCAGGAAGAGCCTCCCGATGTCCACCACTGTTCTGGTTCTGGTTGAAACCATCAATGAATACCTGCAAATCATCGAGAGCAATGACTTTCATGTGATTCTGGCGCCAACGCCCGCCGAGCGCGCCCAGGCCATCAAGGCCCACGGCGGGCAGATCAAGGCCGTGCTGACCCGTGGCCCGCTGGGCTTGTACGCCGAAGAAATCGCCGCCCTGCCCCTGCTGGAAATCATCTGCGTGATCGGCGCCGGCTACGAACATGTGGACCTGCAAGCCGCGAGCAATCGCGGGATCGTCGTCACCAACGGCGCCGGTGTGAACGCACCTTCGGTCGCCGACCACGCCATGGCGCTGCTGCTGTCGCTGGTGCGCGGCATCCCGCAGACCGACGCCGCCGTACGGCGCAACGAATGGCCCAAGGTCATGCGCCCGTCCCTGGGCGGCAAGCAGTTGGGCATTCTCGGGCTGGGCGCCGTGGGCCTGGAGATCGCCAAGCGTGCAGCCCTGGGTTTCGGCATGGAAATCAGCTACCACAACCGCCAGCCGCGCGATGATGTGGACTACACCTACTGCGCAACAGCCGTAGAATTGGCGCGCACCTCGGACTTCCTGATCCTCGCCACGCCCGGCGGCGCAAGCACCCGCCACTTGATCGATCGCCACGCCCTCGACGCACTCGGGCCGAATGGCTTCCTGGTGAACATCGGACGCGGCAGCGTGGTGGTCACCGCCGACCTGGTGGCCGCCCTTGAGCAACGCCGCATCGGTGGCGCGGCCCTGGACGTATTCGACGACGAACCCCAGGTGCCCGACGCCCTCAAGCGCTTGAGCAACACCGTGCTGACCTCCCATGTCGCCGGCCTGTCGCCGGAAGCCGCCCACGACACCGTGCAGCGCGTGGCCGACAACCTGCTGGAATACTTCGCCGGGCGCCCGGTGCTCACCCCCGTCGCATTACCCCCGCCCGCAAAATGACCGATCAGGCACGCTGATCATCATCCAACACGCTAACCTATTAAGCCGCCCCGACCTTGTCGCTGGGCGGTGGTGCGCATTAGATTAGGAAATAGTCCGAGGCCTTTAGAATAAGCAGAAGGGATAAGCATGGCGCTGAACGACCAATCGACCCAGATCCGAGCAGGCGAAGAACTTGATGCCAGCCTGATCGATCCCTACCTCAAGGCCCATATCCCCGGCCTGAGCGGCACGCCGACCATCAGCCAGTTCCCGGGCGGCGCGTCCAACCTGACGTACCTGCTGGAATACCCTGGCCAGGAATTCGTCCTGCGCCGCCCGCCCTTCGGTCACAAGGCCAAGTCGGCCCACGACATGGGCCGCGAATACCGCATTCTCAACCAACTCAAGGACGGCTTTCCGTACTGCCCCAAGGCCTACGTGCATTGCACCGACGAGTCGGTGATCGGCGCCGAGTTCTATGTGATGGAGCGGGTCAACGGCATCATCCTGCGCTCCGACCTGCCGCCCGAGCTGGGCCTGGACGCGACCAAGACCGAGGCACTGTGCAAGAGTTTCATCGACAAGTTCGTCGAACTGCATCAGGTGGACTACACCGCGTGCGGCCTGGCCGACCTGGGCAAGCCCGAAGGTTATGTGGCGCGGCAGATCAGCGGCTGGAGCGATCGCTACGAAAAAGCCCTGACCCCCGACGCCCCGCGCTGGGAAGCCGTGCGCGCCTGGCTCAACGACAAGATGCCGGCCGACCACCCGACATCGAGCATCGTGCACAACGACTACCGCTTCGATAACGTGATCCTCGACCCGCACAACCCGATGCAGATCATCGGCGTGCTGGACTGGGAACTGACCACACTCGGCGACCCGCTGATGGACCTGGGCAACACCCTCGCCTACTGGATCGAAGCCGCTGACCCTGCGCCGGTGCAACTGATGCGCCGTCAGCCGAGCAACGCTCCCGGCATGCTGACCCGCCGTCAGTTCGTGGACTACTACGCCGAACGCGCGGGCATCCAGATCGACAATTTCGATTTCTACTACACCTACGGCCTGTTCCGCCTAGCCGGCATCGTGCAGCAGATCTACTACCGCTTCTTCCATGGCCAGACCCAGGACAAACGCTTTGCGCAGTTCATCCACATGAACAAGCTGCTGGAGCAGATGAGCCTGAATGTGATCGCTAAATCAGCCCTCTAAGGAACCCCCATGTCCAAGACCAACCTGTTCGACCTCGACGGCAAGATTGCCTTTGTTTCCGGCGCGAGCCGTGGCATCGGCGAAGCCATCGCCAAGTTGCTGGCCCAGCAAGGCGCCCACGTGATTGTCTCCAGCCGCAAACTGGACGGTTGCCAGCACGTGGCCGACGCGATCATCGCCGACGGCGGCAAGGCCACGGCCATTGCCTGCCACATCGGTGAAATGGAGCAGATTACCCAGGTGTTCGCCGGTATCCGCGAACAGTTCGGCCGCCTGGACATCCTGGTCAACAACGCTGCCACCAACCCGCAGTTCTGCAACGTGCTGGACACCGACCTCGGCGCGTTCCAGAAGACCGTCGACGTGAACATTCGCGGCTACTTCTTCATGTCGGTGGAAGCCGGCAAGCTGATGCGCGAGAACGGCGGTGGCAGCATCATCAACGTGGCGTCGATCAACGGCATCTCCCCAGGCGTGTTCCAGGGCATCTACTCGGTGACCAAGGCAGCCGTGATCAACATGACCAAGGTGTTCGCCAAGGAATGCGCCGCGTTCGGCATTCGTTGCAACGCCCTGCTGCCGGGCCTGACCGACACCAAGTTCGCCTCGGCACTGGTGAAGAACGACGCCATCCTGAAAACCGCGCTGGCGCAGATCCCACTCAAGCGCGTGGCCGACCCGAGCGAGATGGCCGGTGCGGTGCTGTACCTGGCGAGCGATGCGTCGAGCTACACCACTGGCGTTGCGCTGAATGTGGATGGTGGGTTCCTTTCCTGATCAAACATTCGGCGGTTGCTGGCGAAAGCTCACCGCCAGGCGGTTCCAGCCACTGATGCTGGACACCGCCATGGTCAGGTCCACCAGTTCCTCTTCGCTGAATTCCACACGCACGGAAGCAAACAGCTCATCCGACACCAGGGAGGTGGGCAACGTCGCCACCGACTCGCTCCAGGCCAATGCGGCCTTTTCCCGTGCGGTGAAAAACGGTGAATCGCGCCACACACACAGCGCAAACAAACGCCGCTCAGTCTCACCACGATGGCGCGCCGCCATCGAGTGCATGTCGGTGCAGAAGCCGCAGTGGTTGAGCTGCGAGACGCGGATCTTGATCAACTCCAGCAAAGGCTGTTCGATCGACAGGCCGAAGGTGTTCGCCTCCAGCATCAACATGGCCTTGAGCGCTTGCGGTGAAGCCGTGTAGTAATCCAGGCGGGGTTCCATGGCGTGTTTCTCTGAAATGACACCCCAGCCTAGAACCCCCACGGCATAAGCCCTATAGCCAATCGGCCGGTTTATGCGCAGACCATTTTGCACCCACCGCGCCAGCGCGTAGTCTTGGCGCAGACTGAAGCCTTGGGATACAACATGGAACTGCACGTCGTGATCAACGGCCGCAAGGATCTGGCCGAACAGCTCTACCAGCAACTGCGCGAAGCCATCAGCGCCGGGCGCCTGGCCGCCGGTGCGCAATTGCCGCCCAGCCGCTTGCTGGCCGAACAGTTGGGAGTGTCGCGCAAGACCGTGTCCGACACCTACGCCACCCTGACCTACGAAGGCCTGCTGGTGGGCAAGACCGGTCGCGGCACCTTCGTCAACGCCCATGCGCTGCAGGCGGAACGCCCGCAATCGGCCACCGACCTGGCGTGCGCCGCCAGCCTGGCCCGGTGGCAATCACTGCCCTCGCCCATGCGCCACCCCACGCGCGATGCCACGTTGCGGTACGAATTTATCGGCGGCGCCACCAGCCGCAATCAGTTCCCCCAGGACGAATGGCGGCGCTGCACCCAGGATGCGTTGCGGCGCATCGCGCAAAACAGTGGTTTCTACAGCCAGCCCGAAGGCTTGCCCGCCCTGCGCAGTGCCATCGCCGGGCATATCGCGTTCTCGCGGGGCGTCAAATGCCGTGACAGCGATATCGTGGTCACCAACGGCGCGCAGCAGGCCCTCGACCTGATCGCCCGCGTGGTGCTGGAACCGGGCAGCATCGTCGCCATGGAAGACCCCGGCTACAGCCCCGCACGCCAGCTGTTCATGGCAATGGGGGCCAGCGTCGCCAGTGTGCCGGTGGACGAACAGGGTCTCCAGGTCGATAAGATCCCCGACGGCACGCGCCTGATCTACGTGACGCCGTCGCACCAATTCCCCCTCGGCATGCCCATGAGCCTGCCACGCCGCGAAGCGTTGCTGGCGCGGGCCTTCGAGCTGGGGGCGATCATTATCGAAGACGACTACGACAGCGAATTCCGCTACGAAGGCCGCCCCACCGATTCCCTGCAAAGCATGGACAACCGTGGCGTGGTGACCTACGTCGGCACCTTCTCCAAAACCCTCCTGCCCGAGTTGCGCCTGGGCTACGCGGTGCTGCCACCGGCGATCCACGGCGCCGTGCTCAAAGCCAAGCAATTGACCGACCAGCACAGCTCCACCTTGCCGCAGTGGGCGCTGGCCAAGTTCATCAGCGAAGGCTACCTGCTCAAGCACATCCGCCGCTGCCACACCGTGTATGCCGGGCGCCGCGAGCGCATCCTGCAACGGCTGGCCGGGGACTTGTCGCCCTGGTTCGAAGCAGTGCCCACCGTGGCCGGGTTCCACATGGCGGCGTTGTGCAAGGTGGCGGTGGATATCCCGCTGCTGATTCAGCTGGCGCGCCAGGTGGAAGTAGGCCTGTACCCGTTGGACGTGTTTTTCCATGACGCGCCGGTACGCCCGGGGCTGATCATCGGCTTTGGCGCTATCGAAACCCTGGACATCGACCCGGCCCTGGACCGGGTGCGCGACATCCTGCAGCAGATTGGCTAGGGGATTTACCGCCGGATTGGTTATTGGTGCCCCCGGCCACGCGGCGTAGGGTGGACAGGTCTCGAACTACTCGGAAACTTCGCCATGAAACGACTGCTCGCTGCCTCCCTGATGCTCGCCTCCCTCAGCGCCTTTGCCCACCAACCGGTGTACAACCAGGAATCGATCAAGGTCCTGCAAGAACACGCGCTGACCAATGTGCCCGGCAAGAAAACCATCATGCTCACCGTGGACTATGCACCTGGGCAAGCCACCGTACCCCATAGCCACACCGGCACCGCCGTGGCCTACGTGCTGGAAGGCGAAATCACCTCGCGGGTGAATGATGAGAAGGCGATCACCTACAAGGTCGGTGAATCGTTCTATGAGCCAGCGGGGTCGCGGCATTTTGAATCGAGCAATGCCAGCCAGACCAAACCGGCCAAGTTGCTGGTGGTGATGGTGTTGGATGACAAGGCCGAGGTGCTCACGCCCCTGCCGAAGTAACCCGCAACACTACAAAACCCTGTGGGAGCTGGCTTGCCTGCGATAGCGGTGGGTCAGCCAACCCATCTGGTACTGACACACCGATATCGCAGGCAAGCCAGCTCCCACAGGTTGAATGGTGTTTTCTCAGCAGGTTCAGGGGCGCTTGAACTGGCGCCGTAGCTCTTCGATGCGAGGCCGGCACAGACAGCCTTCCAGATGATCATTGACCATCCCCATCGCCTGCATCAGCGCATACATCGTGGTCGGCCCCACATAGGTCCAGCCGCGTTTCTTCAGCGCTTTCGATAAGCGCACCGACGCTGGCGAGGTCGGGTTGCCCGTCCAGTACGCCATATCCACCCGCGCCGGTCGCTCCGCCTCACCCGGTTCAAACGCCCACAACCAGCGCGCCAACGACCCCGTCTCCTCCACCAGCTCACACGCCCTGCGCGCATTGTTGATGGTGGACACAATCTTCGCCCGATTACGCACAATGCCCACGTCCTGCATCAGCCGCGCGATATCGGCCTCTCCATACTGCGCCACCCGGCGAAAATCAAAGCCGTCGAACGCCGCCCGGAACTGCTCGCGCTTGCGCAGGATGGTGATCCACGCCATGCCCGCCTGGAAGCCTTCCAGGCAGATCTTCTCGTACAGCTGAACGTCATCCGCCACCGGCACGCCCCACTCGTGGTCGTGGTAATGCGGGTATTGCGGCGCCGACGTGCGGCAGGTGCAGTAGGTCTGCCCGGTGGCGTCGGTGGTCAGTCCTGGTCTATCCATCCATCACCTCGCGTGTCGTGCGGCGGATGATAAGCGAAAAATTTTCCAGGCCACCAACCGCTCAAGCATCGCCCTCCCCGACCAACTGGTCAGACCGGGCCTGGTCAACCACCGAATTTTTACTTGTGATTTCAAAAAAGCCGAGCGTAGACTGGCCGCGCACTGGACTTACCGGTAAGACCACAACAATTAAGCCCTGGAACCACCAGGGCACCGAATAGAGATCCCTCCCATGCTCAGATGGTGCTCGCGTTCGATTTTCCTGCAAGTCGTGATCGGCCTGATGCTAGGCGTTGTTTGCGGCCTGGCCCTTCCCGAATTCTCCACACAACTCAAACCCCTCGGTGACGGCTTTATCAAGCTGATCAAAATGCTGATCGGCCTGATCGTGTTCTGCGTGGTGGTCAGCGGCATCTCCGGCGCCGGGGACTTGAAGAAAGTCGGGCGCATCGGCCTCAAGTCAGTGATCTACTTTGAAATTCTCACCACCGTCGCCCTGGTGATCGGCCTGGTCATGGCCTTCAGCACCGGTATTGGCCAAGGCGCCAATATCCACCTGGAGCAATTGTCGTCCGCCGGCCTCAATGAACTGGCCGACAAGGGCCAGCACATTCGCGGCACCAGCCAGTTCCTGATGGACCTGATCCCCAACTCGGTGATCGGCGCCTTCGCCGAGAACAACGTGCTGCAAGTGCTGCTGTTCTCCGTGCTGTTCGGCAGCGCGCTGAACCTGGTGGGCGAAGCGGCATCGGGCATCTCGCGCCTGATCAACGAGCTGAGCCATGTGATCTTCCGCATCATGGGCATGATCGTGCGCCTGGCGCCGATTGGCGTGTTTGGTGCGATTGCCTTCACCACCAGCACCTACGGCCTGGACTCGCTGCAACACCTGGGCAGCCTGGTGGGCCTGTTCTACCTGACCTGTTTTGCCTTTGTCGGGCTGATCCTCGGCCTGGTGATGCGCCTATCGGGCCTGCGCATGTTGCCGCTGCTCAAGTACCTGCGCGAAGAGCTGCTGATCGTGATGGGCACCGCATCCTCCGACGCCGTGCTGCCACAGATCATGCGTAAACTGGAGCACCTGGGCATCGGCAGCTCCACCGTCGGCCTGGTGATTCCAACGGGGTACTCGTTCAACCTCGACGGTTTCTCGATCTACCTGACCCTGGCCATCGTGTTTATCGCCAACGCCACCGGCACACCGCTGTCGATGACCGACCTGATGACCATCCTGCTGGTGTCGCTGATCACCTCCAAAGGTGCCCACGGCATTCCGGGCTCGGCGCTGGTGATCCTGGCGGCGACCCTCACGGCCATCCCGGCCATTCCTGTGGTGGGCCTGGTGCTGGTGCTGGCGGTGGATTGGTTCATGGGCATTGGCCGCGCACTGACCAATCTGATCGGCAACTGCGTTGCTACTGTGGCGATTGCCCGCTGGGAGAAAGACATCGACCTGCAGCGTGCCAACAAGGTGCTTGAAGGGCAGCAAGGGTATGCCTTCCAGGCCAAGAAACCGGTGTTGCCGGCGCATCAGGAGTTCTGATGCATTCCTGAGGACAACACACATCAATGTGGGAGCTGGCTTGCCAGCTCCCACAGGGGATTGTCGCTGGATTAACTATTGTGTTTGCAACATAAAGGAGAGGTAGACGTGATCAGCACCTCAACCGTCGTCAATTCAGTGGTAGAAAAACTCCGCGCCGCCTTGGCGCGCGGCCAGTGGCGCCGCGGTGAAATGCTCCCCGGGCAACGCGAGCTGGCCGAACAGATGGGCATCAGCCGCCCCAGCCTGCGTGAAGCGGTGATTGTGCTGGAAACCCTTGGCCTGGTGCGCTCCATGCCCGGCAAAGGCGTGGTGGTGCTGGAAACCAGCGTCAGCGAACCCCAGTCCAGCGATGCCGTGGCCGACGCGAGCCTGGAAGATATCCTGCAACTGCGCTACACCCTCGAACCCTTCATCGTCGGTCTCGTCGCCCAATCCATCAGCAGCAAGGAAGTCGGCCAACTGCGCCTGACCCTGATGGACATGCGCGAAGCCCTCGACGCCGAAGACGCCGAGGCCGGCATGAACGCCTACATCGGCTTCCACGAAGAACTGTTCGCCCTGACCTCCAACCCGATTTTCCAGAACGTGGTGCAGCAAACCAGCAACGCCCTCAAGCAGAGCGCCCAGGTGCTGCGCAACTCGCCGGAGCACCTGGCCGAACGCCTGCGCGAAAACGAGGCAGTGGTGCGCGCCATCCGCAACAAGAACAGCGCCCTGGCCAGTGCCGAGATGCGTCGGCACATCCTGCAGGAAGGCCTGCGCATGGGCATTCGCTTGAATATCCCGGATGACCATCTGGGCAGCTGATTTATTGGAGACCGGCCATGACCGCTTACGCGTTGCAACGCGACCCTATCTTCCCTGCCCTGCGCTTGATCGCCGGTAAAAAGCCTTCCGTGGATGACATCTACCCGCGCCTGTTCGATGCCATCCTCGAACAACGCATTGCGCCAGCCAGCCGTTTTACCGAAGAGAGCCTGGGCGAGACCTTTGGCGTCAGCCGCAGCGTGATCCGCCGAGTGCTGGCAAAACTGTCGCACCAGCAAGTGATCATCCTGCGCCCGAATCAGCGCGCCCAAGTAGCTGCACCGGACGCCCAGCAAACCCGGCAGATCCTCGAAGCGCGGCGCCTGACCGAAATCACCGTGGTGCAATTGGCCTGCGTGCACGCCACGCCAACACAAGTGCGCCAGTTACGCGAGCTGATCGCCCGCGAGCGCGAGTGCATCGAGCGCGACCAGCGTGGGCCGGCGATTCGTTTGTCCGGGGAGTTCCACCTGCAATTGGCCGCGATGGCGCGCAACGCACCGCTGGCACAGTTCCTCAACAGCCTGGTGCCGTTGACGTCGTTGGTCATTGCCCAGTACGAGGCGAAAGCCTGCACTTACTGTGCGTGGCAGGAGCATGTGGCGATTGTGGATGCATTGGAGCAACGCGACGCCACCGCCGCCGTGAGCCTGATGACCCAGCACCTGGACCACCTGGAATCCAAATTACTCAAACACCACTGATCCCAAGGGATAAACACATCCAAATGTGGGAGCTGGCTTGCCTGCGATAGCGGTGGGTCACCCAACACATATGTCACTGATACACCGCTATCGCAGGCAAGCCAGCTCCCACAGTGATCGCATTCCAATTCAAAAAAAAAGCCCCCGTATCTCGCGATACGGGGGCTTTTGTTTTCAGCGTTGGATCAAACCGGCTGCAACACCGACTGACCACTCAACGCCAGGTCCAACAACTCACGGTTGGCCACCGCGTACATGGCGTAGTCCGTGCCCACAGCAGCACGAATTTCTACCATCATCGACACCCAACGATCAGCCATGTCCTTGTGCTGCTCAAGCCACAGGGCCACACGGGCTTCCATGTCTTGTGGCGCGTCGGCCATTTGCAGGACCGAAATGGTGATCGCCCGTTGCTGCCAGTCCACATCGTCGCGGAACGCTTCGCGGGCCTGGGCCTGCCAGTTGTTGGCCACGGGCAGATCGCTGATCTGCTGCAGGTACCACGGCAGGTCCAGGGCGCTGCCCACGGCGAAGTACGCCTTGGCCACTTCGGCGGCATCATGCCCGGTGACGTCGGCGGCTTCGATGATCGGCAGCAAGGTGTACAGGTGGGTAGTGCCTGCAACCATGCGCGCCAACAACTCCGGCACACCGGCTTCGGTGTATTTGCCGTAGCGGTTCTGCCAACCTTCGCGGGTCGGGCCTTCCAGCAGTTCGTCGAGCTTGAGGCCCAACGCTGCCAGGTGCGGACCGAAGTGCGCGGTGTCACGGCCAGCGTCCTGCTCGTTGCGACGGCTGCGCAGGAACCAGCGCGTAGCACGGCGGCCCAGGCGCATCAGTTCGTCCATCAGCTCCAGTTGCACGTCGGCAGAAACCTGGTGGTCCAGGGCTTCAATCTGACGGAACCAGTGCGGGAGGTGGAAGATGTCACGCACGATCACATACGCGCCCGCCACGTTCGCCGGGCTCATGCCGGTCGACTCTTTGAGGCGTTGAACGAAGGTGATGCCCATGTGGTTGACCAGGTCGTTAGCGATCTGGGTGCTGACGATCTCGCGCTTCAAGCGGTGGCGACGCATGGCTTCGCCGAACTTGGCCACCAGGCTCGGTGGGAACGCGGTCTCCATGTCGCGGGTCAGGTAGTCGTCATCCGGTACCAGGGACTTGAGCAGCGCTTCCTTGAGGTCGATCTTGCTGTAGGAAATCAGCACCGACAGCTCTGGACGGGTCAAGCCCTTGCCGGTCGCGGCGCGCTCGACGAGCTGCTCCTCGGTCGGCAGGTACTCGATGGCGCGGTCCAGCTTGCCACGGCCTTCCAGGTCGCTCATCAGGCGCTTGTACTCGGCCGCACGCTCGTAGGCACGGCGCGCGGCCAGGGACAGGGCCTGGGTCTGCTTGTAGTTGTTGCCCAACACCAGGCTGCCGACTTCGTCGGTCATGCTCGCCAGCAACTGGTTGCGTTGCTTGTCGGTCATGTCACCGGCCTGCACCACTTCGTTGAGCAGGATCTTGATGTTCACTTCGTGGTCGGAGCAGTCCACACCACCGGCGTTGTCGATGAAGTCGGTGTTGGAACCGCCGCCATTGAGGCCGAATTCCACACGACCCAACTGGGTCATGCCGAGGTTACCGCCCTCGCCCACCACCTTGCAGCGCAGCTCGTTGCCGTTGACGCGCAGCGCGTCGTTGGCCTTGTCGCCCACGTCGGCATGGCTTTCGCTGCTGGCCTTGACGTAGGTACCGATACCGCCGTTCCACAACAGGTCCACCGGCGCCTTGAGCAAGGCGTTCAGCAGTTCGGTCGGGGTCAGCTTGTCGGCCGCGATGTCGAAGCGTTCTTTCATCTGTGGCGAGATGGCAATGCTCTTCGCGCTGCGCGAGAAGATACCGCCGCCTTCGGACATGATGCTGGTGTCGTAGTCGGTCCAGGCCGAACGCGGCAGCTCGAACATGCGCTGGCGCTCGACAAAGCTGGTGGCCGGGTTCGGGTTCGGGTCGATGAAGATGTGCAGGTGGTTGAAGGCCGCGACCAGTTGCAGCTTGTCGGACATCAACAGGCCGTTACCGAACACGTCACCGGCCATATCGCCGACGCCCACCACAGTGATGCTGTCTTCCTGCACGTTGATGCCGCGCTCACGGAAGTGACGCTGCACACCGACCCACGCGCCCTTGGCGGTGATGCCCATTTTCTTGTGGTCGTAACCCGCCGAACCACCGGAAGCAAACGCATCGCCCAGCCAGAAGCCGTAGTCGATGGCAATGCCGTTGGCGATGTCGGAGAAGGTCGCCGTGCCTTTGTCCGCTGCCACTACCAGGTACGGGTCGTCGTCGTCATGACGCACGACGTTGGCCGGTGGCACCAGGGCGCCGTCCTTCAGGTTGTCGGTGATGTCCAACAGGCCGGAGATGAAGATGCGGTAGCAGGCGATGCCCTCGGCCGCGATCTCGTCACGGCTGCCGCCCAATGGCAGGCGACGCGGCAGGAAGCCGCCCTTCGCGCCCACTGGCACGATGACCGAGTTCTTCACTTGCTGGGCTTTAACCAGGCCAAGCACTTCGGTACGGAAGTCTTCTTCACGGTCGGACCAGCGCAGGCCACCACGGGCCACGTTGCCGAAGCGCAGGTGCACGCCTTCAACCCGTGGCGAGTAGACGAAGATTTCAAACTTCGGCACTGGCTTAGGCAGCTCGGGAATGGCACGCGGGTCGAACTTGAAGCTGAAGTACGACTTGTTCTGGCCGTTGGCGTCGGTCTGGTAGAAGTTGGTGCGCAGGGTGGCCTTGATCAGGTCCAGGTAGCGACGCAGGATGCGGTCTTCGTTGAGCACCTGAACATCGTCCAGGGCGCTGAGGATCGCTTGTTCCAGGCGTTGCTGCTTGTCTTCCAGGTCTTCGGCCGTGAGCTTGCGCGCCAGGTAGAAGCGGGTCTTGAACAACCGGGTCAACTCGCGGGCGATGTCGGTGTGGTTGTTCAGGGTGCTGGCGATGTAACCGAGGTCGAAGCCCAGGCGGATCTGCTTGAGGTAACGGGCGTAGGCACGCAGCAGAGCGACGTCGCGCCATGGCAGGCCGGCAGTCAGTACCAGGCGGTTGAACGCATCGTTCTCGGCGTCGCCATGCACGATGTGCACGAACGCATCCTGCAGGGTGTCGTTGAGCTGCTGGATATCCAGGTTCACGCCTTCGGCGGCGATAAACGCAAAGTCATGGATCCAGAACTCGCGGCCATTGGCGTGGCGCAGGCGGTACGGGAACTCGCCCAGCACACGCAGGCCGAGGTTTTCCAGGATCGGCAGCACGTCAGACAACGCCAACGGGGTGTCCGCATGGTAGAGCTTGCAATGCAGCTCACGCTGGCCCGAGACCTGCCCCAGCGGCTGATAAAAGCTCATCACCAGCGGGTTGGCTTCGGTCAGGCTGTTGAGGTGCTGCATGTCGACCACGGCCGAATGCGCGGCGAAACGCTCGCGGTAGCCGGCCGGGAAGCCTTTCGGGAAATCCGCCAGCACGTTGGTGCCCTGGGCTTCGCCGAAGCTTTCTACCACCAGGCTGGCGTAGTCGTCCTGCCAGCTGCGGCAGGCCTGCACCACTTCTTTTTCCAGCTGCAGCGGGTCGATGTCGAGGCGGTTCTTCGGGTCAACCCGCAGGATCAGCTGTACACGCGCCAGCACGGATTCGGAGAAGAAGGTCCAGAATTCGCAGTCCGAGGCTTTCAGGCGATCCATCAGCACTTGCTGGATCTTCTGGCGCACTTCGGTGGAGTAGATGTCACGCGGCACATAGGCCAGGCAGTAGCAGAAACGACCGTACGGGTCTTTGCGCAGGAACACGCGGATCTTGTTGCGCTCCTGGATCTGCACGATGGACATCACGGTGCTGAACAGCTCGTCCACCGGGGTCTGGAACAGGTCGTCGCGGGGCAGCACTTCAACGACTTGCGCCAGTTCCTTGCCCAGGTGCGCCTTGGCCTGGAAGCCCGAACGGCGTTCGATCTCGGCCACCTTGCGACGGATATACGGGATCACTCGCACGCTTTCGCCGTACACCGAGGAGGTGTAGAGGCCCATGAAGCGGTGTTCCTTGATGACCTTGCCGTCGGCACTGATCTCACGGATCGACACGTAGTCCGGGTAGGCCGGGCGGTGTACGCGGCTTGGGTGCGCCGCCTTGGCGAACGACAGCACGGTCGGTTCACGCAGGTAGTTCACCGCATAGTCTTCGATACGCAGGTCTTCGGCGGTCAGGCCGGCACGCAGCAGCTTGGTCAGACCGAGGAAGGAGCTGGCGTCATATTCGATATGCCCGCCGTCCGCCTCGTCACGTACCACAAACTCTTCATAGCCGAGGAAGGTGAAGTGGTTGCCCACCAGCCATTCCAGGAAGCTCTTGATCTCGGCCTTTTCTTCGCCGTCGATGCTGAACTGGCTGGCGTCGATACCGGCCAGCAGGTCCTGGACCTTGGCTTTCATCGGTTCGAAATCAGCCACGGCCACGCGCACTTCGCCCAACACCTGCTCAAGCTCTTTGCTCAGCACGTTGAGTTCGGCGGCGTTGGCGCAACGGTCGATTTCCAGGTACATCAGCGATTCTTGCTGGATGCCTTCGCCCTGGGTGCCTTTTGGCAGGATTTCCAGCAGCTCGCCCTTGCTGCCACGACGCACGCTGAGCACGGTGGTTTGCAGGGTGTGGATGCTGTAGCCACGGCGGTTCAGCTCGGTACGGACCGAGTCCACCAGGAATGGCAGGTCATGGTGCAGCACTTCGACCGCAGTGTGGGTCGATTGCCAGCCATGACGTTCGTAATCGGGGTTGTACACCCGCACTTGCGGTTGGGTGTGGTCAAAGCGCTCAAGCAGGCGCCACGCAGAGAGGGTGCAACCGGCCAGGTCGGAAAGGCGACGCTGGGTCAGTTCGTCCAGAGAAATGATGCCGAAGAATTGTTCAGCGAACAGCGCCACTTGTGGCAGTGCCTGTTCACTGATGTGCTGCGCCAGTGCCGCTTGCAGTTGATGCTGGAAGTCGGCCTTGCTGGCTGCGGTGAAGAACGCCATCTGTGGTACTCCGCTTGGGCTTGTTATTGATGAAAGCGTCGCGTGTTATCCCCTTGCGGGGAGACCGTCAGCTCTGTTCGCAGGTTAACCATAGCGAATCGGAGTGACAGGAGGGTGAAGCTGCAAGAGACCGTCAGGTCACATGCAACTACCACGGGATGCACACTTGCCGGGTGACGGTACGACGGGCAGGTCAGACGCTCAGCACAGGGCACATCCGTTGCGCAGCTTAACGAGTGTAGGAAGCCTGATGCTTGCTGCACTGCGACATATTCGTTCACCCGCACGCTGGTGCTGGTTGCACCAGGAGCAACCCAAGCTCAAGAGACTTGAGTCGATGCGCAGTTCCCTATGCACTCCAAACCCCATATCCCCTGACACAGTGGAACTGTCAGCCATGGTGGTGCCACCCAGAGGGGGCGTCAATGACTTCAAGGAAGATCTCTATTCATTATTGAGAGGTCTGTATGTCTATCACATCGACAACTGCCAACCCATCGCCAAACCCTGCCCCGCCGACCACCGACCAAATACACGAGGGCGACAATACACAACAACCGAATCTCTTCTACGCCTGGCTGAACGAGCTGAACAAACAAGCACAAACAAAGGCAGTCCTCACACCCGAAGGTGCCTCAAAGGCCTACTTTCAAGAGCCGGTAAAACGCAATGAAGCGCTGGATAATTTCGCCAGAAACTACACGCCCATGAAAACGGATAACGAGATCACCGCAGAACAGGTAAAAGCCCATATCGAAGAAAAATTCGGGCTCAGCGACATTGACCCCGACAAGACCTTTTTGGTCACCATGGTGTTCAAGTACACAAGTGATAGAGAACCTAATAAAGGCGTCATCACTCAAAAGATATCGTTAACCGACGCCGCCCGGCTCAATATACAAGGCATCAAACTGCCCTTCTTCAGTGGCCCGGACTCCCACAGTGAATACCCTCATCCCGCACCCCCGATTACAATAGACGCGAAGTCTCGACATAACGGGCCGCCAAACGCTGACGGTAGCTACACAACGCCGGATAACTTCAGGTATGACAAATGGACCCATGGTATTTACACAGAGCCTTATCCAGGGTCACCCGACACCTATGACTCTAGGAACCATATCTACTCGATAGACCCTAAAGAGTTCAAACAGATGGTATGGGACAACGCCTATAAAAAACCTTACGACGATTACCTGAAGGGGCACTGGAACGCTAATACACGTGCCGAGTTTACTTCCACATCCACCGTCGCTTACCTGACAGCTGCGCATATTCAGCATCACGACAAATCATTGACCGAAAACGACAGAAAAATTGCCATGGCCGTAGCCGGCCTGCCTCCTGACAAAACATACCTGAGCGCGACGCCCGACGATTTGAAACAACCTTATAAGGCCGACCCGAACCTGGAAACCAAATTCCTGACGTTCAGCGGCTTCCAATCGAGAATACTCTACACACGCGACAAAACGACCGAACGAACACTTTTATACATTCCTGGCCAAATGCCTCCCATGCAGGGTTTTGACTCGGTTATCGCCATGAATCGATGGCTGGGGGAACAGTTGAAGGACCCACAAAAGGCCGAGGCATTTAAAATTCACTTTCGGCCAGAGGATCGTCCCTCTGTCGGCCCCGTTGCTGGGCCGTTTGGGGGGGTGTCTCAGGGCGTGGATGCGCGAATTGATCTTACGACCAGGCGCCTGAATGAATATTTAGACGAAGATGAGCTGGAAGAAGAAGGCTATTGGAATGAGGGCCGCCTGTTTGATGGGCAAGTGATCGAGAATAACCCCTTTGAAGAGCTTCAACACCGCACAGAGAAGGCAGCCAAAGCCGCGACCGATCAGCGATTCGTACTCAATAGCGACCATACAAAAAACAAGGTGGTGGATTGGTTGAAAATCGCCGCTTACGGTTTATTGGTTCTCGCCCCCCTAGGATTGGCTTTCCCTCCCGTCGGTGTAGCACTTACGGTAGCGGCTACTGGTCTCGGCGCGGCGGAGCTTGGGATCGGCATCGATGACAAGATCAACAATCGGCCAGGCGGCACCGAACGCATTTTCAGCGGTGCCATCAATACCGGCAAGCCCATACTGAGTGAAGGTTTCGGCATAGCCTTCAAACCTGTTTCGGGCGCCATCAAGACGGCTGTATTCAAGAGCTGAGGCCATAGGCCCGGGATGGCTACTCACGCGAACCTCACTTAAAGCGGCACAAAAACATGGGCAATGGCAGAATTGCCCCCTACCGCCCGTAAACAGGACTGCCCATGCAAATCACTACCGCCTATCTCATCGTCAACCCGTGCGATGACGAAGAAGACAACATGGCCATGCTCTGCTGCCACGGCAAGAACGGCGAGATGTTCATGCTCACCCGTTACCCGGATGAAGACGAAGTGGAACTGACCTGGGACTACGAACCCTCGACCCTGGACGGGCTGAAGGTCACCCTGGGCGACACGACCCTGTTGGTGGAACTGGCTGCCGGCGACGCCGACGCGCTGGGCGGCAAGGACCAATTGCAGGTCACCCACGCCACTGCTGCGGCAGACCTGGCCGAAGTGGAAGAAACCCTGCAAAACATCCTCAACGGCACCGGCACCTTCACCCGAATCTAAGCTGCACAAGAGATCAAATGTGGGAGCTGGCTTGCCTGCGATGCAGGCGCCTCGGTTTGTCAGCGATACCGAGGTGATGCTATCGCAGGCAAGCCAGCTCCCACAGGGACCGAGCCGCATCAGTAGAATTTGTGCTCCACACACAAAAATCCTACAAGTTTTCCTAAAAATACCCCGCGCGCCGTTAGTCGCCACACCCCGCGATGCATTAAAGTAAGCCTCCCTAGCCCGGCGTTTTGACTCGACCCCAGGGCGCACCTCTCCAGGAACCGTCATCGATGGAACATCGTGAAGCGCTGCTCGCGCTGCGAACCTTTCTTTCTACGCAGATTCTCGGCCAGGAAAAACTCATCGATCGCCTGCTGATCGCCCTGCTCGCCGACGGCCATATGCTGGTAGAAGGCGCACCGGGCCTGGCCAAGACCAAGGCCATCAAGGAGTTGGCCGAAGGCATCGAGGCGCAGTTCCATCGCATCCAGTTCACTCCCGACCTGCTGCCGGCCGACATCACCGGCACCGAGATCTATCGCCCGGAAACCGGCAGTTTCGTGTTCCAGCAAGGGCCGATCTTCCACAACCTGGTGCTGGCGGACGAAATCAACCGCGCGCCGGCCAAGGTGCAATCGGCCCTGCTCGAAGCCATGGCCGAGCGCCAGGTCAGCGTCGGGCGCAGCACCTACGAGCTGTCGCCGCTGTTTTTGGTGATGGCCACGCAAAACCCGATCGAGCAGGAAGGCACCTACCCGCTGCCCGAAGCCCAGCTCGATCGCTTCCTGATGCACGTGAAAATCGGCTTCCCGGACGCCGCCGTCGAACGGCGCATCCTGCAACAGGCCCGCGGCGAAGCGCTCAACGGCGAAACCAAGCCCGAGCGCCGGGTCAGCCAGCAAGCCATCTTCGCCGCCCGCAAGGAAATCCTCGGCCTGTACATGGCCGACGCGGTGGAGGAATACCTGGTGCAACTGGTCATGGCCACGCGCACCCCGGCCAAGTTCGACCCGGAGATGGCCGAATGGATCGCCTATGGCGCCAGCCCGCGCGGTTCCATCGCCCTTGACCGCTGCGCACGCGCCCATGCCTGGCTGGCCGGGCGTGACTTCGTGAGCCCGGAAGATATCCAGGCGGTGCTGTTCGACGTGCTGCGCCATCGCATCATCCTGTCGTTCGAAGCCGAAGCCGCGGGCATTGACCAGGACCGCGTGGTGCAACGCATTCTTGACGTCGTTGCCGTCGCTTGAACCCCATGAACGCAAGCGATGGCATCCGCGTCACCCTCAGCGAATTGATCGAGATGCGCCATCGCGTGCGCGAAGTGCAGCTGTTTTCCACGCCCAGCCAGCGCAGCCCGCTGATCGGCCTGCACCACTCCAAACTGCGCGGGCGCGGCGTCGACTTCGACCAGGTGCGCGTGTACCAGGCGGGCGACGATGTGCGCACCATCGACTGGCGCGTCACGGCGCGCACCCAGGAGCCACACACCAAACTGTTCCATGAAGAGCGCGAGCGGCCGATCTTCATCATGGTCGAGCAAAGCTGCCGGCTGTTTTTCGGCTCCGGGCAGATGTTCAAGTCGGTACTGGCCGCCCAGGCGGCTAGCCTGATCGGCTGGGCGGCGCTGGGGCACAACGACCGCGTCGGCGGGCTGGTATTCGGCGACAACGAGCACTACGAAATCAAACCCCGGCGCAGCAAGCAAAGCCTGCTGCAACTGCTCAACCGCCTGGTGCGCGTCAACCAGAGCCTGAACACCGAAAGCCATCCCGAAGCCGACGCCTTGGGCATGGCCCTGCGTCGTGGCCGTGAAGTCTTGCGCCCCGGCAGCCTGGTGATTGTGATCTGCGACGAGCGCGCCCTGACCGAAGGCGCCGAGCAGCAGTTGAGCCTGTTGTCACGGCATTGCGACCTGCTGCTGCTACCGATCTCCGACCCACTGGACCACGCACTGCCCGCCGCCGGGCTGCTGCGTTTTGCGCAACGCGGTGCGCTGCTGGAGCTGGATACGCTGAACTACGATCTGCGCCAGGCCTACAAAGCCCAGGCCGAAGCACGCATCGCCCGCTGGGAATTGCTCGCGCAGAAACTGCGGGTGCTGCTGATGCCCTTGAGCACCCAAAGCGAAATGGTCGAGCAACTGCGCGAATACCTCAACCCGCAACGCCCGGTTAAAAAACAATGAGCAGCCTGGACCAACTGCAACCGCTGATCGCCCCGCCGGCCATCGGTTTCTGGCCGCCTGCGCCGGGCTGGTGGCTGTTGTTGCTGCTGATCCCGCTGCTTGGCTGGGGGCTGTGGACGCTGCGTCGTTTCCTGCCCGCGCGGCGCCCGGTGGCCCGCGCCGAACAACCGCTGGACCCGCTGCGCATCGCCGCCCTGGCGGAACTGGCACTGATGCCCAAGCCCTACGACGGCGCCCCGGCCGGCGCCTGGCTGCAACAACTCAACGGGCTGCTCAAGCGCCTGTGCCGCAACGACTACCCCTACAGCCAGAGCCACACCCTCAACGGCCGCAAATGGCTGGCGTTTCTCGACAACCGCTGCCCCGCTGCGGGCCTCACCCGTTGGATGGTGCTGGTGGAAGGCGCCTATAAACCCGAATGCAAACTCGACGACAAAGCCATCGCCGGCCTGACCCAAGCCGTCGACACCTGGATCCGCAAACATGTTTGAGTTCGCCTGGCCGTGGATCTTCGCCCTGCTGCCATTGCCCTGGCTGATGCGCCTGGTGCTGCCGGTGGCCGACAGCGGCGAGCCCGCGTTGAAAGTCAGCTACCTGGGCGACCTCGAAAGCCTCGCCCGTCGCCGCGCCCGCGTAAACCTGCCGGGCTGGCGCCAGCAAGCGCCGTTCGTGGTCCTGTGGCTGTTGCTGCTGACCGCCGCCGCGCGCCCGGAATGGCTCGGCGAACCGCTGCCGATCGCCGCCAGTGGCCGCGACCTGCTGGTGGCGGTGGACGTGTCCGGCTCCATGGACTTCCCCGACATGCACTGGCAGGACGATGACATCAGCCGCTTAAGCCTGGTCAAACACTTGCTCGGCGACTTCCTTGAAGAGCGCGAAGGCGACCGCGTCGGCCTGATCCTGTTCGGCAGCCAGGCCTACCTGCAAGCGCCCCTGACCTTCGACCGCCGCACCGTGCGCACCTGGCTGGATGAAGCGCGCATCGGCATCGCCGGCAAAAACACCGCCATCGGCGATGCCATCGGCCTGGCCCTCAAACGCTTGCGCCAGCGCCCGGCACAAAGCCGCGTGCTGATCCTGGTGACGGACGGCGCCAACAACGCCGGGCAGATCGACCCGCTCACCGCCGCGCGCCTGGCCGCCGAAGAAGGCGTGAAGATCTACCCCATCGGCATTGGCGCCGACCCCGAGCAAACCGGTTCCCTGGGCATCCTTGGCGTCAACCCGAGCCTGGACCTCGACGAGCCGGCGCTCAAGGCCATCGCCCAGGCCACCGGCGGGCAATACTTCCGTGCCCGCGACGGTGAAGAATTGCAAACCATCAAGGCCACCCTCGACAAGCTCGAACCAGTCGAACAACAACCGACCCAGGCCCGCCCGGCGCAGGCGCTATATAGCGGCCCACTCGCCCTGGCGTTGATCCTGAGCCTGTTGCTGGTGATCCAGGAACGCTGGCCGAACAACGCCCTGCAACGGCTGTTCAACAAACTCTCAAGCAAGGGGATTTTCCTGCAACAACACCCCGAATGGCGCAAGCGCCTGCAACGCCTGCGTTTGCGGAGGCGGCGATGATCGACCTGTGGCCGCATTGGTTCCGCCCCTGGTGGCTGTTGCTGCTGCCGTTGCTCGGCTGGCTGCTGTGGCAGTTGTGGCACCGGCAGAAACGCGCCGGGCGCTGGCAGATGATCCTGCCGCCGGCCTTCCATGCCGTGTTGCTCAGTGGTGGCAACGGCCGCGAAAGCAAATCGCCGTGGGTGGTGCTGGGCATCGCCTGGCTGTTGGCCGTATTGGCATTGCTGGGGCCGAGCTGGCAGCGGGTTGAACAGTCCAGCCAGAAACCCTCCGACCCGTTGGTGGTGTTGCTGGAACTGACCCCGGAAATGCTCGCCACCGACAGCCCGCCCAACCGCCTGGAACAGGCGCGGCGCAAGCTCTACGACTTGTTGCAGGCGCGCAGTGACGCGCAAACCGCCATCGTCGTGTATGCCGGCAGTGCCCACACACTGGTGCCGCTGTCCGACGACCTCGCCACCAGCCGCAACCTGCTGGAAGCCCTGCGTCCGTCGATCATGCCCGAGGCGGGCCATCGTGCCGACCTGGCGGTGGAAAAAGCCCTGGACCTGCTCAAGCGCGGCGGTCTCGGCCAGGGACGCTTGCTGCTGATCGGCTCGTCGCTGTCCAAACAGGAGCGCCAGGGCATTCGCCTGCTGCTGCAAAGCGCGCAGGCGCCGAGCCTGTCGATCCTCGGCATCGGCAGCCGCGAAGGCACACCCGTGACCCAGGAAAGCGGCGAGTTCCTCAAGGACGAACAAGGCGCGATCCTCGTGCCGCGCCTCGACAGCCCGACGCTCAAGGCCTTCGCCAACGAAATGGGCGGCCGCTACCGTGCCGCGCGCCTGGATGACAAAGACCTGCGTCAACTCGGCGTGCTCGACCCGCCACAAGCCCTGCGCGACGACGGCCAGCGCCTGCACCTCGACACCTGGGCCGACCAGGGTTATTGGCTGCTGCTGCCCTTGCTGCTGCTGGCCGCCTGTGCCGGGCGGCGCGGCTGGTTGTTCTGCCTGCCGCTGTTGCTCCTGGTCGCGCCACAACCCAGCTATGCCTTTGAGTGGCAGGACCTGTGGCTGCGCCCTGACCAGCAAGGCCAGTACCTGCTCAAGCAAAAACGCCCCGCCGAAGCCGCCGAACACTTTCAAGACCCGCAATGGCAAGGCGTGGCACTGTACGAAGCCGGCAACTACGCCGAAGCGATCAAACGCTTTGCCGAAGGCAATGACGCCTATTCCCACTACAATCGAGGCAATGCGCTGGCCAAATCCGGTGAACTGGAAGCCGCCATCGACGCCTACGAACAGGCCCTGGAAGCCCAGCCCGACCTGCAACCAGCGCTGAAAAACAAAGCACTGCTCGAAATCCTGATGCAGGAGCAAGCGCAGCCGGAACCCGAAAAGCCGGCAAAAAACGAAGATGACGAAACCACCCAACCCGGCCAAACTGCGCAACCGGGCGCCAGCGGGCAAAACGCTACGGGTGGCGAGCAGTCGTCCCAAGGCCAGGGCGAAGCCGGCACCGGCGATACCCAGACCGGCGCCACGCCCCACCCCGGTGGCAACGAAGTGCCCGGCAGCGAACTGGGGGACGAGCAAACCACCACCCCGCCGCTACGCCCCAGCGACGCCAGCCTCGACGGTGAACACCGCCAGGCCCTGGAGCAATGGTTGCGGGAGATCCCCGACAACCCCGGCGAACTGCTGCGCCGCAAATTCTGGTACGAACAGCAACAACATCAGGACAAGACTCAATGAGCCGCCGCCCCACCCTACTGCTTCTGCTCGCGTTATCGGCAGGCCACGCCCAGGCGGCGAACCTGGTCGCCAGCGTTGACCGCAGCCGCCTCAACTCCGGGGAAACGGTGGAACTGACGGTGGAATCCAGCGACGTCACCCAGTTCGGCAAACCCGACCTGTCGCCCCTGGAGGCGCAGTTCGAAGTCAGCGGCACCCGCCAGCTCAACCAACTCACCACCCTGGGCGGCGACAACCACGCGACCACGCGCTGGATCATCACCCTGCTGCCCAAGGAAAACGGCACCGTGGTGATCCCGCCGCTGCAAGTGGGTGAATACTCGACCCAACCCATCAGCCTGCAAGTGGTCGAGACCGCCAGCCAGAACACCAACGCCGAACTGGCGCCGGTGTTTGTCGAGGCCAACCTCGACCAGACCAGCGTGTACGTACAGGCCCAGGCCCTGCTGACGGTGCGCGTGTACCACTCGGTGTCGCTGTATGACGACAGCAGCCTCACGCCCTTGCAGATTCCCGACGCACGCGTCGAGCAACTGGGCGAGTCGCGTACTTACGAGAAAGTCATCAACAGCATCCGCCACGGCGTGATCGAAACCCGCTACGCGATCTACCCGCAACACAGCGGCGTACTGGATATTCCCGCGCAGACCTTCAGCGCCACATTGGTGGAATCACGCCCCCCCCAGGAAAACACCCTGCAAGGCACCAAGCCCGGCAAGTTGATCCACGTCAGCTCCGCGCCGCTGCCACTGACGGTCAAGCCCAAGCCAGAGCTGTACCCCGCCGATACACCGTGGCTGCCGGCACGCAGCCTGACCCTCAGCGAAAGCTGGAACCCCGAACCTGAACATGTGCAGATCGGCGACTCGCTGACCCGCAGCATCACCATCAAGGCCGAAGGCCTGTCGAGCGCGCAACTGCCGGCCCTGCCCAGCAGCGAGATCACCGGCCTGCGCCGTTACCCGGATCAACCGGTGCTCGCCAACCAGACCAACGACCGTGGCCTGATCGGCAGCCGCGAAGACCGCGAAGCCCTGGTGCCCAACCGCGTCGGCCCTCTGGAACTGCCGGCGGTGGAAGTGGTGTGGTGGAACACCCACGAAGATCACCTGGAACGCACCAGCCTGCCGGCGCGCACCTTGCAGGTGGCCAATAACCCAAGCCTGGTGGTGGATACGCCGGCTACGCCCACCGTCATTACTGCGCCGGACGACGGCCGCCTGTGGTTGTGGCAGCTCAGTACGCTGATCCTCGCCTGCACCACGCTCCTGGGTTTCGGCCTGTGGTGGCGTGCGCGCCGGCAACCGGCCGTACTGCGCGCCGCACAAACCGGCCCAAGCCCGCGCACCTTGCTCGACGACCTCAAGCGCGCCACCCAGGCCAACGACCCCCAGGCCACCCGCCAGGCCCTCGACGCCTGGGCGCGGCAGCAACCGGAAACCCTGGCCGAAATGGCTGCGCGGTTTATCCCGCTGTCCGATGCGTTGGATGGGTTGAACGGTGCGCTCTACAGCGAAAGCGGCCAGTATTGGCTGGGCGAAGAACTGTGGCGCGCCGTAAAAGCCATCCCAATGGCCGAACGCGAAGCAGACCCAACCACCGACACCACCAGCCTGCCGCCGCTCTACCCCAAGTAATCACGCCCCCCCCAAAAACACCACAATCCCCTGTGGGAGCTGGCTTGCCTGCGATAGCATCACCTCGGTACCTCTGACAAACCGAGGCGCCTGCATCGCAGGCAAGCCAGCTCCCACACAAGCCAGTTCCCACAGGGGCGACAAGTTCACATTCCGGGTAAACTCCCCTCCTTTTCATCTTCTCCAGGGAGTTCGCCTTGCGTCTGTTCCACACCTCCGACTGGCACCTTGGGCAAAACCTGCATGGCCAGGAACGCGATTACGAACACGCCTGTTTCCTCGACTGGCTGCTCGGCCAACTGAAGGCCGAGCGCCCGGATGCGCTGCTGATCGCCGGTGATATCTTCGACACCGTCAATCCGCCGCTCAAGGCTCAGGAGCGCCTGTATGACTTCATCATCAGCGCCCACGAACAAAACCCCAACCTCACCATCGTGATGATCGCCGGCAACCACGACTCGGGCTCGCGTATCGAGCTGCCGGCGCCGTTGATGCGTCGGCTACGCACCCACGCCCTCGGTCGTGTGTTGTGGCTGGATGACGGCCAATTGGATGCCGAGCGCCTGCTCATTCCGCTGCCCGATGCCAAGGGCAAGATCGCGGCCTGGTGCCTGGCGCTGCCGTTTCTGCGCCCGGCGGAAGTCACCGGTGCACACTTGGGTGACGATTACCTGCGCGGTATCGGCCAGGTGCATGAGTGGCTGATCGCCGCTGCGAACGCCAAGCGCAAGAAGGGCCAGGCACTGATCGCCATCAGCCATGCGCACATGGCCGGTGGCTCGGTGTCGGAAGACTCCGAGCGCAGCCTGATCATCGGCAATGCGGAGGCGCTGCCGGCCAACCTGTTCGATAGAAGTGTCGGCTACGTGGCCCTCGGCCATTTGCACAAGCCGCAAAAGGTCAATGGTGAGGAACGCATCCGCTACAGCGGCTCGCCGATTCCGCTGTCGTTTTCCGAAATCGGCTACAAGCACCAGATCCTCGACGTGACCTTCCAGGGCCAAGCCCTGGTGAGCGTCGAACCGCTGCTGATCCCCCGCTCGGTCGACCTGCAACGCCTGGAAGCCGCACCCCTGGCCGATATCCTCAAGACACTGGCCGAACTGCCGGACATCGACCTGCTCGCCGAAACACAGCGCCACCCCTGGCTGGAAGTGCGCGTACGCCTCGACGAGCCCCAACCGGACCTGCGCCAGCAAATCGAAACCGCCCTGCAAGGCAAGGCCGTGCGCCTGGTGCGCATCGCCGCCGAATACGCTGGCAACGGCGCGCGTGAGGAAGAAGGCGAAGCGCGCCTGATCGAACTCGACCAACTCACCCCCCAGGAGCTGTTCAGCCGCGCCTGGCAGGACAGTTACGGCAGTGAAGTGGATGAACAGACCTTGAAGGACTTCGCCGTGCTGCTCCACGAAGTGCAACACGAGGATGAACCCGCATGAAAATTCTCGCCATCCGCCTGAAAAACCTGGCCTCCCTGGCCGGCCCGTTTGAAATCGACTTTACCGCCGAACCGCTGGCCAGTGCCGGCCTGTTCGCCATCACCGGCCCGACCGGCGCCGGCAAAAGCACCCTGCTCGATGCGCTGTGCCTGGCGTTGTTTGGCGCCGTACCGCGCCTGGGCGACACCGGCCAGGCGAAGATGCCCGACGCCGACAGCGATATTTCCATCGGTGACCCGCGCACCCTGCTGCGGCGCGGCACCGGTGGCGGTTATGCCGAAGTGGATTTCGTCGGCGTCAACGGCCGGCGCTACCGCGCACGCTGGGAAGCCAACCGTGCCCGCGACAAGGCCAGCGGCAAGTTGCAGAACAGTCGCCAAAGCCTGATCGACCTGGACAGCGACCAACTGCTGGCCAGCCAGAAAACCGAATACAAGACCCAGTTGGAACTGGCCCTGGGCTTGAACTTTGAACAGTTCACCCGCGCCGTACTGCTGGCCCAGAGCGAATTCAGTGCATTCCTCAAGGCCAACGACAACGAACGCAGCGAGCTGCTGGAAAAACTCACCGACACCGCGCTGTACTCCCAGCTCGGGCGCCGTGCGTTCGACAAGGCCAAGGACGCCAAGGACGCCCACAAACAGCTGCAAGACCAGGCCACCGGCGTCGTGCCCCTGGCAGCCGAAGTGCGCGCCGAATTGGATCAGCAATTCGACGCCGCGCAACAACAACTCAAGACCCAGCAGGCCCAACTCAAGCAGCTGGAGTCGCAACACACCTGGCTCAAGGAGTTGCGCGAATGGCAGGAACGCCAGCTCAGCGCGACCGAACAGCTTCAGCGCGCGCAGGCCGAGTGGGACAGCCAGGGCCAGCAGCGCCAAGACTTGAGCCGCCTGGACCAACTGGCGCCGCAACGTCATCAGTTCAGCCGCCAGGCTGAGCTCGACACCCTGCTGACGCCATTGGCCGTACAGATCCAGGCGCACATCGAACAGCAGGCCGAGCTGCATACGCGTCAAGACCAGGCACAGCAGCAGCAAACCGCCGCCCAGGGCGCCTTGGCCAGCGCGGTAAAAAGCCAGGGCGACGCAGCGCCGCTGCTGCAACAGGCCTTTGCCGAGCAAAACACCCTCGCGCATTTGACCAAGGACCTGACCCGGCACAGCGAAAGCACCCAGCAACAGGAAGGCGCCTGCGCCGAGGGCCAGGCCCTCATCAATGGCTTGCAGGCCAAGCAGGCCGAGGTCGCCGAACGCCTGCAACGCCTCGCCGCGGGGCTTGAGCACAGCGCCGACCTTGCGCCGCTGAGCGACGCATGGACCGTCTACCGTGAGCGCTTGCAGCAGTTGATGCTGATCGGCAATCGCCTCAACAAGGGTCAGGCCGAACTGCCCCAGTTGGAGCAGCGCGCCACCGCCGCCACCGAGCAGTTCGCCCAGCAGCGCGAAGCCCTGGATGTGTTGTATCAGGAAGCGGGCGCCGAGCCCCACGCCGTGGCGGAGCAAATCCAACTGCTCGCCAGCCTGCTGCAAGACAATCGCAAACAACAGCGCGCTTTCGAAGACCTCACACGCCTGTGGGACAGCCAGCGGCAGCTCGACCAGCACGCCAACGCATTGACCCACAAGCTCGCCGAGGCCCAGCAGCAGCGCGAACGACTGAACCAGGCCGGCCTGCAAACCAAAGCCGAACTGACCGTCGCCGAACAAACCCTGACGGTGACCAAGCAACTGCTGGAACGCCAGCGCCTGGCCCGCAGTGCCAGCGTCGAAGAATTGCGCGAGCAGTTGCAGGACGATCAGCCGTGCCCGGTGTGTGGCAGCCATGAACACCCGTATCACCAGCCCGAAGCGCTGCTGCAAAGCCTCGGCCGCCATGACGAAAATGAAGAAGCCACGGCGCAACAAGCCGTCGATAACCTCAAGGAAAAACTCACCGAGCTGCGTGGCGAAGTCGGTGGTTTGATCGCCCAGCAGAAGGAGTTCCTGCTACAGCAGGAACAACTGGCAGCGCAGCAGCAAGCTCTGGCGCCAAGCCTGGACGCGCATCCGTTGGCGGCCTCGCTGTTCAATCAGGATGAGGCCAAGCGCAGCGACTGGCTGGCCCAGCAACTCGGCCAGTTGACCCAAAGCATCAGCCAGGACGAACAACGCCAGGGTGCCCTGCTCAATCTGCAACAAAACGCCGGACGCCTGCAGCAGCAACTGCAAGCCGCCCAGGACGCCAGCCAGCAGGCCCGGCAATTGCTGGTGGACCAGCAACGCGAACTGGCCAACGACCGTGAACGCCTGGACGAAGAGCTCCAGGCCTTTTCCAGCCTGCTGCCCGCCGACACCCTGCAAGGCTTGCGCAACGAACCGGCGGCTACCTTCATGCAACTGGATCAGCAGGTCAGCCAGCGTCTTGAGCAACTGGGCCTGCAGCGCGATGAGCTGGCCGAACAGCAAGAGCGCCACCTGGCGATCGAGAAAGAACACACCCATCAACAGCATCGCCAGCAACAACGCGATGCCTTGCTGCAACAGGTTGCCGAACTGGCCGCCCAACAACAGGCCGCACAGGAAAAACTCAACACACTGCTGGGCGACCACACCAGCGCCGAACACTGGCAGCAGCAACTGGACCAGGCCGTCACGCAGTCACGCCAAAGCGAAGCCGACGCCAACAAGCAGCTGCATGAGCTGCACAACGCGCTGATCCAACTGGCCGCCGACCTCAAAGCGCAACAGGCGCGCCAGCAGGCGTTGCAAGCCGAGCAGCACACGCTCGTCAGCCGTATCAGCGATTGGCGCGCCCTGCACCCAGAGCTGGATGACGCCGGCCTTGCACGCTTGCTGGCCTTCGATGACGCGCAAGTCAGCGCACTGCGCCAGCAGTTGCAACACAGCGAAAAAGCCGTCGAGCAAGCCAAGGTCCTGCTGCAAGAGCGCGAACAACGCCTCGCCGACCACCGGGCCCTGCACAACGGCAACCTCGACGCCGAACAGCTGGACAGCGCTCTCGCTGACCTCAATCAGCAAGTGGCCGATGCGGAAAAACACCTCGCCGAATTGCGCGCGCGCCAATCCGAAGACCAGCGTCGCCAGGACGCCAACCATGCCTTTGCCGCGCAGATCGCCAAGGCGTATGAGGAATGGCAACGCTGGGCACGCCTGAACGCTTTGATCGGCTCGGCCACGGGCGACACCTTCCGCAAGATCGCCCAGGCCTACAACCTTGACCTGCTGGTGCACCATGCCAACGTGCAACTGCGCCAACTGGTGCGCCGCTACCGCCTCAAGCGCGGCGGCAGCATGCTCGGCCTGCTGGTGCAGGACACGGAGATGGGCGACGAACTGCGCTCGGTGCATTCGCTGTCTGGCGGCGAGACCTTCCTGGTGTCGCTGGCGCTGGCCTTGGGCCTGGCGTCCATGGCGTCGAGTACCTTAAAGATCGAGTCGCTGTTTATCGACGAAGGTTTCGGCAGCCTCGACCCCGAATCCCTGCAACTGGCCATGGACGCACTGGACGGCTTGCAGGCCCAGGGCCGCAAGGTGGCGGTGATCTCCCACGTCCAGGAAATGCACGAACGCATCCCGGTGCAGATCCAGGTCAAACGCCAAGGCAACGGCTTGAGCACCCTGGAGGTCAAATGAGCGAAGCGCTGCTGTATTCGTTCCGCCGCTGCCCCTACGCGATGCGCGCGCGGTTGGCATTGCGCTACGCCGGCGTACCGGTGCGTATCGTCGAGGTCAGCCTCAAGGCCAAGCCGGCCGAAATGCTCGCGCTATCGCCCAAGGGCACAGTGCCGGTGCTCAGCGTTGATGGGCGGGTGATTGAAGAGAGCCTGGAGATAATGCAATGGGCCCTGGCTC
This sequence comes from Pseudomonas sp. Marseille-Q1929, assembly GCF_017316265.1. Classification (NCBI taxonomy): domain Bacteria; kingdom Pseudomonadati; phylum Pseudomonadota; class Gammaproteobacteria; order Pseudomonadales; family Pseudomonadaceae; genus Pseudomonas; species Pseudomonas sp. Marseille-Q1929. Next base: position 80,148 of record NZ_JAFLWU010000017.1, on the reverse strand, counting down.
AGCACGATCCTGACGACTGGTTGCTGCAAGGTGATCCGGCAGTCCTGGGGTTGATCGCAGAGAACGATCAAGGCTTCAAGCATCACTTGAATCGATACAAGTACGCCGAGCGCTACCCGGAACAGCCGATGGAACATTATCGGGCCGAGGGCGAGGTGTTCTTGCAGAAGTTGGAGGGGTTGTTGGCCGGGCGGGATTACCTGCTGGCCAACCACCTGACCCTGGCGGATGCTGCACTGGCGCCGTTTGTGCGCCAGTTTGCCCATGTGGATCGAGTGTGGTTTGCCGGTACATCGTATAAACGGTTGCAGGTGTGGTTGCAGCGTTTTCTGGATTCACCGCTCTTTGTTGCCGTCATGGCGAAGGCTTGAAAGCAACACAATCCGAATGTGGGAGCGGGCTTGTGTGGGAGCGGGCTTGCTCGCGAAAGCGGAGTGTCAGTCACCAAATTTGTTACTGATCCACCGCATTCGCGAGCAAGCCCGCTCCCACATTTGACCTCACCAGCTTCTGGATCAGTGCTGGGCCTTGTGATCCAGCGCGGCATAGAAATTGGCGCTCTGTTGCAGGTATTTCTGGGTGTAGGCGCTGGTGCTGGATTTTTTGCCGGTGAGTTCCACGCTGGCGGCTGCCGGCAGGGCCACGGTGGCGGAAACGGCGGAAGCAGCGATGATCGAGAAGAGATTGAAGTTCATGGCGGTAACCCTTGTGTTCGTTTGATTGAGTGGCCGGGAAGGCCTTGGAACCAAACTTACGCCCGAGGGTTACGCCTTAGAAATGCTTTGAAACAGTAGCCGTTATCACTCGAATTAATAGAAAGGCGCAGGCCCCGCAGTGCGGGGCCTGTGGCTTATTGACGCAGCAAAAACTTGAGGTCGCTAGGCGCATCGATCGGCAATTTCTGCACGGTTTTACCCAGCAGGCCGGTCTTGGGGTCACGCTCGACCACTACGATTTCATTGCTTTTCTGGTTGGCGATCAGCAAGAACTTGCCGCTCGGATCCAGGCTGAACTCGCGCGGATGGTCGCCCTCTACGGAGCGGCGTTGCAGTTCCTTGAGGTGCGCGGTGGCCGGATCGATGCTGAATACCAGCAGTTGATTGGCCGTGCCACGGTTGCTCACATACAGGAACTTGCCGTCGCTGGACGCGTGCAGCGCAGCACCGGCCTTGTCGGACACCGGCTGGCCAGCCGCGAAGTCCACCAATTGGGTCTGGGTAAGTGTGCCATCGTGGTAGTCATACACCGCGACCTGGGCGCTCATCTCGGTGGTCAGCCAGGCATGCTTGCCATCCGCGCTGAACAACAGGTGACGCGGGCCGCTGCCCGGAGGCAATTGCACTGCAGCCGGGTTGGCCGGAGTCAGCGGCAGCTCATGATTGGCCTCGGGGGCGTAGCGGTAGGCAAACACCTTGTCGGCGCCCAGGTCCTGCACAAACACGTACTTGCCGTCCGGTGACGACACCACCGAATGCACATGGTTGGACGCCTGGCGCTCCGGGTTCACGCGGCTGGCCGGGTGCCCGCTCAACTGCACGGGAGGCGACAGCTTGCCACTGGCATCCACCGGCAGGATCGCCAGGCTACCGCCCGGATCTTCCAGGACCGAATAGTTGGCGACAAACAGAAAGCGGCCATCGGTGGCCACGCTGGAGTGAGTCGGTTCGTTACCCAGGCTCTGCACCTGGTTGATCAGGGTCAGTTGATGACTCTGCGGGTCGATGCGGTAACTGCTCACACGACCGACCGGATCTTTCTGGCCAGGGCCATTCTCATTGACCACAAACAAATGCTGCTGGTCCTTGGAAACGGTCAGCCAGGACGGATTCGCGGCCTTGGCCGCCAGTACCGGCTGGCCTTGGAACTTGCCGGTACGGCTGTCGAATTGCAGGCGGTAGATGCCTTCGCTGGTGCCGGCGGTGTAGCTGCCGACCAACAGTTCATAGGTCTCGGCCGGCGCGGCCTGCACCGACATTGCTCCAACGCTGCCCGCCATCAGCAGGGGCCAGAATTTACGCATCAGCATCGGCGTCGTCCTCGTCGTTATTGTTGCCGGTGAACGCGCTCAAACAAACCAGGCGGTGCTCGCCGTCTTCATTGATCAGCAACCAGCTTTGCAAGCTTTCATCGAAGGTGGCGGCGGCCAGTTGTTCGGGACTGAACTTCCAACGCTTGAGGTCCCGACCGTCCATGCTTTCGATCAACAAATGCTGGTCAAAGATGAACTCGAAGGCGTGCAGCCCGTTGATGATCAGCATGTCGCTGTCGTTCAGGGCGCTGCTCAGGTTTGGTGTTGCGTCGGTCATGATGTGAAGTCACTGCGGGGGAAAAGACACATGATAGGTCAATTCCCCCGCCGTGCCTTGCGGTAATGGTCTAATCGATCAATGGGCGAACAGTGAGTTGCCCTTCTGCCCCGCCAACTTCTCGGGTTTGATCAGGAACCGCGCCAGGGCTGGCAACAGCCACAGCGCACCGAACATGTTCCACAGCAACATGAAGGTCAGCATCAGGCCCATGTCGGCCTGGAACTTGATCGCCGAGAAAATCCAGGTACACACGCCGATCGCCAGGCACAAGCCGGTGAACAGCACCGCTTTACCGGTGGACTTGAGCGTCTGGTAATACGCCTCTTGCAGGGGCAAGCCGGCACGCAGGAAGCTTTCCAGGCGGCTGTAGATATAGATGCCGTAGTCCACGCCGATCCCCACGCCCAGGGCCACCACCGGCAAGGTCGCGACCTTGACGCCGATGCCCATGAACGCCATCAACGCGTTGCCCAGCACCGACGTCAGCACCAGCGGCAGCACGATGCACAGGGTCGCCGCCCACGAACGGAAGGTGATCATGCACATGGTCGCCACGCACAGGTACACCAGGATCAGGATGGTCAGTTCCGACTCCTTGATCACCTCGTTGGTCGCCGCTTCAATCCCGGCGTTACCGGCGGCGAGGATGAATTCCAGGCCGTCCTTGTTGTTCTCCTTGGCAAATTCCTGCACCGCATGCACCGCACGGTCGAGGGTTTCGGCCTTGTGGTCGTTGAGGAACACCAGCACCGGCGCCAGGGAGCAATTGTTGTTGTACAGGCCATCGGCACGGGAGATCGAGCTGTTCAAGACATCAGGGTTGCGCGACAGGGTTTCCCATTTCAGGTTGCCCTCGTTCATGCCCTTGATCATCTGCTTGGACACAGTCACCAACGAGATCGCCGACTGCACGCCCTCGGTGTTCTGCATCTTCCACATCAACTGGTCGATGGGCGCCATCGCCTCATAGCGCGAACAGCCCTCGGCGGCGGTCTTGACCATCACCACCAATACATCGGAGCTGGTGGAGTAGTTGCTGATGATGAAGTTGTTGTCTTTGTTGTAGCGCGAATCGGGGCGCAGTTCCGGCGCGCCCTGATCGAGGTCGCCGATCTTCAGATTCTGGCTGTACCAGAGGCCACCGCCAAACGCGACCAGGGCCAGGGCGATGGAGATCGGCGCGACTTTCGGGCTGGCAAAGCTCGACAGCAGGCGCCAGAACCCGTGTTCGCGATTCGCGTCTTTCTTGCTCTTGGCGATGGCGCGCTTGCTGATGCCGACGTAGGAAATCGCCACCGGCAGCAGGATCAGGTTGGTGAACACGATCACGGCCACACCGATGGACGCACCGATGGCCAGTTCGCGGATCACGCCGATATCGATGATCAGCAGCGTAATAAAACCCACCGCGTCCGCCAGAATCGCGATCATCCCCGGCAGGAACAGTTGCCGGAACGTCCGTCGCGCCGCCGTCAGCGCGTTGTCGGCCTCGCTGGATTGCAGGGCGATACCGTTGATCTTCTGCACACCGTGGGAAATACCGATGGCAAAGATCAGGAACGGTACCAGCATCGAATACGGATCGAGGCCGAAGCCGAAAAAGTGCATCAGGCCCAGTTGCCAGATCACCGCCACCAGCGTCGTACTCAATACGGCGATGGTGCTGCGCAGACAGTTGGTGAACCACAGCAGCAGGATCAGGGTAATGACAAACGCGATGCCGAAGAACATCACCACCATCACCAGGCCATCGATCAGGTCACCGACCTTCTTGGCGAAGCCGACGATGTGGATCTTGACGTTGGGGTTCTGCGCCTCGAACTTGTCGCGGATCTTGTCTTCGAGTTCATGGGAGAACTTGCGATAGTCCAGGGCCAGCAATTTGCCTTGGTCCTGCGGGTCCGGGTAAGCCTCCAGCAACGGGATATCAACGATGCTCGACTTGAAGTCGTTGGACACCAGGCGCCCGACCTGGCCCGACTTGAGTACGTTATTGCGCAGTTGATCGAGGCTTTCCGGTGAGCCGTTGTAGCTCTGCGGGATCACCTCTCCGCCGGCAAAACCTTCTTCGGTCACTTCGGTCCAGCGTACGCTGGGGCTCCACAGCGACTTGAGGCCCGAGCGATCGACGCCGGAGATGTAGAACACCTCGTCGTTGATCTGCCGCAGGGTCTCCATGTACTCCTTCGTGAAGATGTCACCGTCCTTGGCTTCCACCGAGATCCGCACCGTGTTGCCCAGGTTAGCCAGGTCGTTGCGGTGCTCCATCATCTTCTCGATGAAGGGGTGCTTGAGGGGGATCATTTTTTCAAAGCTGGTGGACGGGCGAATCAACGTCGCCTGCCAGAACAGGAAAATACTCACCAACAGGCAGATCACGATGACTGCCGGGCGATTGTTGAAGATCAGGCGCTCAAGAAAGGTCGCTTTATCGTTGTGATGACTGCTCATTGAATCCCCGCCTTCTTATTATTTTGAGAGCTCTGCGCCGGCAACAGTGGCAACACGCACACCACCCTGCCCCGCGAGGATCAAATTGCCATTGCCTGCCGCCGTCACCGCCGAGAGTGAAATCCGGTCCGGGCGGTTGAAGACGCTGAAGGTCACCCCGTCGTCATGGCTGACCACCACACTGCCGCCATTGCCGACGACCACAAGGGAGCCGTCATCCAGCAATGTCGCGCCAGACAAGCCGAACTCCAGCGCACCCCGCGCTGCCTTAAGCTCGACCTGCTCCCAGGTGCTACCAAAATCCGTGGAGCGGTACAAGTTGCCGCGCAAGCCATAGGCCAACAGGGTTTGCGGCTGCGCAGTACTGATCACACCAAACAGCGAGCCCTCGTAGGGGCCTTCGAGTTTTTCCCAGGTCTGGCCGTCATCGCTGGAGCGGAACATGCTGCCCTGCTCGCCGACAATAAACAGGCCCGCGTCCTTGATAAAGGCGATGGCATTGAGGTGGAACTGGTCTTCGTTGTCGAGGCGGACGCTGACATCGGCCCAGGTTTTGCCGCCGTCGGTGGTTTCGATCAGCGCACCGTACGCGCCCACGGCCAGGCCGTGGTTGGCGTTGTTGAACCAGATATCCAGCAGCGGCGATTCGCGCTTGAGGTCTTGATACTGCTGGGTCCAGGTGGCGCCACCGTCGGTGCTGGCGAGGATTTGCGCATCGTGCCCCACGGCCCAGCCTTGCTTGTCATCGACGAAAAACACCGCCGTGAGCAACTGCCGGGTGGGGACTTTGGCTTGCGTCCAGGTCGCGCCCTGGTCATCGGAATAGAGGATATGCCCGCGATCACCGACCGCCACCAGGCGTTTGCCGGCATGCACCACGTCGATCATCAGGCCCTTGGCGGCCTTGGGCGATTCAATTGCAAACACCGCCGCGGCGGGGGTATCGCCAGCGGCCTGGGCGACGGTCGGCAACGCGACGGCCCCAAACAGCGAGAGCGCTGTGGCCAGCAACGCAACCCTGCGTGCGGCGCGTGGGCGGCAAACAACCCAACCCATGACAGGCTCACTCATAGACCTTCTCCCATTTATTATTGTTAGGTCATCTCGCCTTCCCGGGCTCTGAAACCTGCAATCTAGAGCGCCTGGAGGAAGCAGGGGCCATCCTATCGGGCTTTCGAATCGTCTGACAATCGGCGCTACGTTATCTTTTGTTAACTGGCGGCATTTGGCCACGGGCTGAATATAGCTGCATTCGCCAGAGTGATTGCCTGCGCACAGATGAATTTTTATTCCATCTATTGAAATTAGAGAATATTTATTCCATTAATAGCGCCTCTGACAACAATAATGCAAAGGACCACGGCTATGCGTGAACTCGGAATCGGCTTGATCGGCACAGGCTTCATGGGCCGCGCCCATGCCTTGGCGTTCAATAACGCCCGCGCGGTATTCGAACTGCCGGTACACCTCAAGCTGGCCGCCCTGGCCGACGCCGATACCGAACGCGCACAACGCTGCGCCAAGGATTGGGGCTTTGCCCAGGCCCATGGCGACTGGCAAGCGCTGATCAACGACCCCAACGTCGATGTCGTGGCCATCACCACCCCCAACCACTTGCACTACCCCATGGCCATGGCCGCCATCGCGGCTGGCAAGGCGGTGTACTGCGAGAAACCCCTGGCGGTCAGCCTCGAACAGGCTGACGCCATGCGCCGCGCGGCCAGCGCCGCCGGTGTGGTGACGCGCGTGGGCTACAACTACCAGCACAACCCGATGATCACGCTGGCCAAGCAGATGATTGCCCGGGGCGACCTGGGCGAGATCATCAGCTTCCAGGGCGAGTTCAGCGAAGACTTCATGGCCGATCCGACCTCACCCTGGTCGTGGCGCTGCGAAGTGGAACATGCCGGTGGCGCCCTGGCGGACCTGGGCAGCCACTTGCTGTCGATGGCGCGCTTTCTGGTGGGTGATGTGGTCAGCGTATGCGCCGACACCCAAACCGTGCACGCCCGGCGCCCGGCCGTCAAAGGCAGCAGCGAACACAAAGCCATCGCCGTGGATGACCAGGTCCACGCCCTGCTGCGCTTCGCTAGCGGCGCGCGCGGCACGGTCAGCAGCAGTTGGCTCAAGCATGGCTACAAGAACCACCTGAGCTTTGAAATCAGCGGGACTAAAGGCACGTTGGCCTTCGATCAGGAGCGGTTGAATGAACTGCAACTGTGTCGGGCCGGCCAGGACGGATTCCAGCGTTTGTTGGCGGGCCCAGCCCTGCCCGGCTATGCGGCGTTCAGCCCGGCGGCGGGGCATCAATTGGGCTACAACGAACTGAAGACGCTGGAGGTGCAGGAGTTGATCTTGGCCGTGGCCGGCCAGGGTACGGATGGCACCGACTTTGAGGCGGCGTGGGCGGTCGAGCAATTGGCGACCGCGATTCGCGTCGCGGCCAAGGAAGAACGCTGGGTCAACGTGAGCACGCTCTAAAACCCAACGCTATTCCCCTGTGGGAGCGGGCTTGCCCGCGATGGCGGTGTATCAGTCAGCATATGCCTCAACTGATACACCGCCATCGCAGGCAAGCCAGCTCCCACCTTTGGATGTGTGAACATCCTCAATGATCAGCGCAACGCCCGACGCAGCACTTTGCCCACGGTAGTCTTGGGCAATTCCGTCGTCCGGAACTCCACATACTTGGGCACCTTGTACCCCGTCAGGTATTCCCGGCAATGCGCAAGAATCTGCTCTTGGGTCAGGTTCGGGTCCTTGCGCACCACGATGATCTTCACCTTCTCGCCAGTCACCGGGTCTTCCACGCCAATGGCCGCCACCTCCCCGACCCCTGAGTGCATCGCCACCACGTCTTCGATCTCGTTCGGGTACACGTTGAAACCCGAGACGAGGATCATGTCCTTCTTGCGGTCCACCAGGCGGATATACCCGCGTGCGTCCATCACCCCGATATCACCGGTCGACAACCACCCCTCGGCATCCAGCACCTCGGCGGTAGCGTCCGGACGTTTCCAGTAGCCCTGCATCACCTGCGGGCCGCGCACTTGCAGTTCGCCCTGCTCGCCAATCTCGGCCAACTCGCCGTCTTCACGAATAAACCGCACCCAAGTGGACGGCAATGGCACACCGATGCTGCCGGTAAATTCCATCTCACGCATGCGCGCAATATTGATCGGGCTGATGCTCACCACCGGCGAGCACTCCGTCAGGCCGTACCCCTCGATGATCGGCAGCCCGGTGACTTCCTGCCAGCGCTTCGCCACCGCCGTGTGCGTCGCCATGCCCCCGGCGATCACCATGCGCAGGTCGGAAAAGTCCCGCGCACAGAACTCCTTGTTTTCCAGCAAGCCATTAAACAAGGTGTTGACCCCGGCGATGCCGTTGAAGCGCTCCTTGCGCAGGATCATCTGCACCCGCTTCACATCCCGAGGGTTGGCGATCAGGATGTTGCGCCCGCCCAGGCACATGAACATCAGGCAGTTCACCGTCAGGGAAAAGATGTGGTACAGCGGCAGCAAGGTGACGTTGGTTTCCTGCTTATCCTGGTCCAGTTGGTCGCCGACCCAGGCCTTGGCTTGCAGCAGGTTGGCGATGATATTGCGGTGGCTGAGCATCACGCCCTTCGCGTCCCCCGTAGTGCCGCCGGTGTATTGCAGGAAAGCCAGGTCATCGAGCTGCATGGCAACCGGAAAGTGGTTCAGGCCACGCCCTTGCTTGAGCGCCTGGTTGAACCGCAGCGCCCCCGGCAACTTGAACGCAGGCACCTGCTTTTGCACGCTGCGCAGGATGAAGTTCATCGCCGCGCCCTTGAAGGTGCCGAGCAGATCGCCGATGGCCGCGATCACCACGCGCTTGACGCTGCTGCCGGCAATGACTTTTTCCAGGGTGTGGGCGAAGTTCTCGAAGATCACCACGGTTTCGGCTTCGCTGTCCTTGAGCAAGTGCTTGAGTTCGTGGGAGGTGTACAGCGGGTTGACGTTAACCACCACCGCCCCGGCCAGGATCGTGCCCAACAGGCAGATCGGGTACTGCAAGCAGTTGGGCATCATCAGCGCCACGCGGTCGCCCTTCTTCACCCCCTGGCCCTGTAGCCACGCGGCAAACGCGAAACCCTGGACTTCCCAGTCGGCGTAGGTCATTTCCGTGCCGATGCTGACATAGGCCACACGCTCGCGGAATTTTTCCAGGTGCTCCAGGAACACTTCCCGCAGCGACGGGTAAGCCTCGATGCCCGCGTCGATATCCGCCGGCACGCCGGGCAGGTAAGCGTCCAGCCAGATCCGTTCGGTTTGTTCCAGGCTTACAGTGCTCATGGCAGTTTCCTTATTGTTGTTTTGGATAGCGCTACTTTTCGACGATGGCGGTAATGCCCAGCCCGCCCGCCGCACAGATTGAAATCAGGCCACGGCCACCGCCGTTTTCATGAATGGTCTTGGCCAGCGTCGCCAGTTGCCGGCCACCGGTGGCGGCGAAGGGATGACCGCAGCCCAGGGAGCCGCCATTCACGTTCATTTTGGCGCGGTCGATGGCGCCCAGCGGCGCGTCCAGGCCCAGGCGTTCACGGCAGTAATCGGCGTCTTCCCAGGCCTTGAGAGTGCACAGCACCTGGGCGGCAAACGCTTCGTGGATCTCGAAGAAATCAAAGTCGGCAAAGCTCAGGCCTTCGCGCTTGAGCATGCGCGGCACCGCGTAGGCCGGGGCCATCAGCAGGCCTTCGCTGCCATCGACAAAGTTCACCGCCGCCGTCTCGCCGGTGCGCAGGTACGCCAGTACTGGCCAGCCATGGGCGGCGGCCCATTCTTCACTGGCCAGCAACACCACCGAGGCGCCGTCGGCCAGCGGTGTCGAGTTGCCAGCGGTGAGGCTGCCATTGTCATGGTCATAAGCCGGCGCCAGGCTGGCGAGCTTGGCCAAGCTGGTGTCGGCGCGCAGGTTATTGTCCCGGGCCAGGCCGCGATGGGGGCTGATCAGGTCGTCGAAGAAGCCGCGCTTGTAGGCCGCGTCCAGGCGCTGGTGACTGGTCAGCGTCAGCTCATCCTGGGCCAGGCGCTTGATCTGCCAGCGCTGGGCCATGGCTTCGCAGTGCTCGCCCATGGACAAGCCGGTGCGCGGCTCGCCATTGCGCGGCAGCAGCGGCTTGAAAAACATCGACGGACGCACCTTGAGCAAGGTCTGTAGCTTGCCGCCCAGGCCTTTGGCGCGGTTGGCCGCGAGCAAGGTGTGACGCAGGGATTCGTTGATACCAATGGGCGCGTCGGAAGTGGTATCGGCCCCTCCAGCGATGCCCACTTCGATCTGGCCGAGGGCGATTTTATTGGCGACCAACAATGCCGCCTCCAGGCCGGTGCCGCAGGCTTGCTGTACGTCATAGGCCGGCGTGTCCGGCGACAAGGTGGTGGACAGCAGCGACTCACGCGCCAGGTTGAAATCCCGCGAGTGCTTGATCACCGCACCCGCGGCAAACTCCCCGAGACGCTGGCCGTGCAGGTTGTAGCGGTCTACCAGACCTTGCAGCGCCGCCACCAGCAAGTCCTGGTTGCTGTCGTGGGCATACACCGTGTTGGAGCGGGCAAACGGGATGCGGTTGCCACCGATAATCGCCACGCGGCGAGTCGGGGCCGGGTTGAAGCTGTAGTCAGTCATCGATGGCTCTCATTCCAGACAAATAGCCCGCGCATATGCGGTTTATCACCGGCGAAATTGCGCACTTCAAATTCACGGCGCGGGCCGCTGGCGGGATGGTTCCACAGCGCGACCTGGCCGGGCAGGAAGATCGGCAGTTTGAAGTCGCAATGCGCCTCGGCCTGCTCCAGTCCGCCGGGCGGTTGCTGGGCGGCAAGCGCGCGGCCCAGGGTCCACATGCCGTGGGCGATGGCGCGGCGAAAGCCAAAGAGCTTGGCGCCGATCAGCGAGGTGTGGATCGGGTTGAAGTCCCCCGATACCCGGGCAAAGCGCCGACCCAGGTCGGCAGGCAACACCCAACGCTGGGTGCGCAGCAGGCCTTCTTCCTGCAACGCCAACGCCTCCTTCCAGGATTCGCCGACGGGGTCCTTGACGTCCCGGCGCAGGTACAGGCTGTCGCTTTCCCACACCAGAGTGCCGGCGCTGTAGGCACGGGTGGCGATGCTCAGCGCCTGGCCCTTGGCGTGGGCGACCCAGCGTTCGCAATACACCTCCAGGCGCAGCGCCTGGCCCTCCTGCAAGCGCTGATGCTGGCGAATGCGATTGGCCAGGTGCACCATGCCGCTGGCCGGGTACGGAAAGCTCGGCCGCGTCAGCAACATCAGGTGCAGCGGGAACGCCAGCACATGGGGGTAGGACAGTGGCACGCCCTGCTCCGGGCGAAATCCGCAGGCACGGCCATAGGCGGCAATATCGGCGGCCTGCAACGCCACGGCCGAACGCACCAGGCGTTCAGTCGGCAATACCGGCGCACCGTCCAGTTTGGGCTTGCGCAAGGCACGCACGCCGTCGAGCAACAGCTGGGTGCGCGACGGCGGTGGATCGATAATCTGCGTCACGTAGTCCATGGCTCAAGCTCCCAGCAGGCTTTGCCCGCATACCCGTACGACTTGTCCGTTGACCCCGCCGGACGCCGGGTGCGCCAGCCAGGCGATCGTCTCGGCCACGTCAATCGGCTGCCCGCCCTGATGCAGCGAGTTCATGCGCCGCCCCGCTTCGCGGATCATCAGCGGAATCTTCGCGGTCATCTGGGTTTCGATAAACCCCGGCGCCACGGCATTGACCGTGACCTGCTGCGTCGCCGCGCGTGGCGCGAGGCCTTGCACCAGGCCAATCACCCCGGCCTTGGAAGTGGCGTAGTTGCTTTGCCCGAGGTTGCCGGCAATACCGGAGATCGACGACACGCCCACAATGCGCCCACCGGGGTTGAGACCCTGGCTGTCCAGCAACGCCTCAGTCAGGCGCAGGGGCGCCTCCAGGTTGACCGCCAGCACGCTGCGCCACGCGGCTTCGGTCATTTTGGCGATGGTCTTGTCGCGGGTGATCCCGGCGTTATGCACCACCACGTCGAATGCGCCGTATTGACTGACATGGGCGTGCAACAGCGCGGCCGCATCGGTAGCGGTGATGTCCAACGGCAGCGCCGATCCGCCCACGCTGTCGGCCGCTTGTTGCAGCGCCGCCTGGGCCTGGGGCACATCCACGCACACCACATGGGCACCGTCACGGGCCAACACCTGGGCAATCGCCAGGCCGATGCCACGGGAGGCGCCCGTGACCAGCGCGCGGCGACCGGCAAAAGGCTTGTCCCAGTTGACGGTCACCTGGCCGTCCACGGGTTTTTCCACGCGCACCACTTGCCCCGAGACGTAGGCTGAACGACGCGACAGAAAGAAGCGCAGGCTGCTGCCCAGAGCGTCTTCGGCCCCCGGCGCAACGTAGAGCAATTGCACGGTGATCGCGCGGCGCAGCTCCTTGGCCAGGGAGCGCACCAAGCCTTCGAGGGCCCGCTGGGCAATGGCTTGGGGCAAGTCCGCGCAGTGTTCCGGCGCGGTGCCGAGCACCACCACACGGCCGTGTTGGCCCAGACGTTTGCCGTTGGCATGGAAGAATTCGTACAGCTCATCCAGTTGTTGCAGGCTGCTCACGCCACTGGCGTCGAACACCGCGCCCTGCACCTTGCCGGTGGACGGCGCCTTGGGCGTGGCCGCAGCGGCGGTGACCGTATCGGTGGCGCTGAACAGTTGTTGCAGCTGCGCAGCCAAGCGCCCTGCCCCGGCGACGATCACCGGGTTGGCCAAGCCCTGCTGGCCGCTGCGATGGCGCTGCAATGGCAGGGGTTGCGGCAAGCCGAGGGTCTGGGCCAGGCGGCGACCCCAGGGGGAATTGACGAACGATAAATAGCTGTCACTCATAGATAGATCCACTCACACACTGTCTTGACCTGTAAACCCGGCCCCTGTGGGAGCTGGCTTGCCTGCGATAGCGGTGCATCAGGCACATCGCTATCGCAGGCAAGCCAGCTCCCACATTGACCGCGCTACGGCTAGTTGACCGAGGCGTTTTCGCCCTGGCTGCTACGGCGCTTGGCCACCGGTTCCAACACTTGCTTGCGCTGCTGCAACGCCTCCAGCAAACCAAAATCCTGCGGGAAGTCGTCCACCTGGATGGCGTGATCGGCGTATTCCACATAACGCGCCAGCAAGGCGTCTTCGTCGTCGCTGATCAGGTCCAGCGCCCGCGCCTTGACCCGCCACGCAGTGAAGGCCGTGGCCGAGATCGGCAGCGGTTCGAGCAGGCCTTGCTTGATCGCCGGCTTGAGCCGTGCGTCGATCAATTCCACCTGTGGCAACAAGCGGAAGCCCAGTTCGCCGTAGGCCAACTTGTCGATTTCCGGGCGTGGGATGTAGGAATTGGCCAGCAAACGGTCGCGGGTTTCACCGGGGGTTTGCACCACGTCCGCTACCTGGGCCAACAGGCGATCCGACGGTTTGCGCAGGGGAATGCCCAACGGGAAACTCAAGCCGCGCACCACCGCCGCAGCGGCTTTCGACGGATAGTTCTCCAGCACTTCAGCGAGGGCTTCATGGGCGCGCAGCAACGCATCCTGCGCCGCCCAATGCACCAGCGGCAGGTCCGCCTGGGGCCGGCCGTCATCCTCAAAACGCTTGAGCACGCAGGACAGGATGTACAGTTGCGACAGAATATCCCCCAGGCGCCCGGTGATACTTTCCTTGCGCTTGAGGGCACCGCCCAGCACGCCCATGGACACGTCCGAGATCAACGCCAGCACCACCGACAGACGATTGGCCTGGCGGTAGTAGGACGCGAGCGCCGGATCGGTCTTGGCCGGCACGGCAATCAGCCGCCCACCCGTCAGCGCATGCACCGCCGCGCGTACGGTATTGGCCAGCACAAAACTCACATGGCCGAACATCGCGCTGTCAAAGTCTTCCAGCGACTGGCGCCGGTCCGGGTTGCGCGCCGCTTCCATCTCGCGGAACACGTAGGGATGGCAACGGATCAGGCCCTGGCCGAAGATAATCAGGCAGCGGGTCATGATGTTGGCGCCCTCTACCGTGATCGCGATAGGGCTTTGCTGGTAGGCACGGGCCAGGAAGTTGTTCGGGCCCATGCAGATGCCCTTGCCGGCGACGATGTCCATGCCGTCGTTGACGATGATCCGCGCGCGTTCGGTGACGTGGTACTTGGCGATGGCCGAGATCACCGAAGGTTTTTCACCGGCATCCAGGGACGCCACCGAGACTTTGCGCACCGCATCGCACGCGTACAAATGCCCGGCCATGCGCGCCAGTGGCGCCTGCACGCCTTCGAACTTGCCGATGGGCAGGCCGAACTGCTTGCGCATCGCCGCATAGGCGGTGGTGCCGCGCACGGCGACCTTGCCCAGGCCGACGTTGGCCGACGGCAGGGAAATCGCCCGCCCTGCTGCCAGGCATTCCATCAGCATGCGCCAGCCATTGCCGACTTGTTCGCGGCCGCCGATCACCCACTCCAGGGGGATAAACACATCCTTGCCGGTGGTCGGCCCGTTCTGGAACACCGCATTCAACGGCCAGTGCCGCCGCCCGCTGTTCACCCCGGGATGGGCCGTGGGAATCAACGCACAGGTGATCCCCAGCGAACCGGCCGGGCCGAGCAAGCCGTCGGGGTCTTCGGCACGGAACGCCAGGCCGAGCACGGTAGCAATCGGGCCAAGGGTGATGTAGCGCTTGTCCCAGGTCACGCGAAAACCGAGCACTTCCGCGCCTTCATGGGTGCCTTTGCAGACGATGCCCAGGTCGGGGATCGCCCCGGCGTCGGAGCCGGCATAAGGGCTGGTCAGGGCAAAACACGGAATGTCCTCACCCCGCGCCAGGCGTGGCAGGTAGTAGTTGCGCTGGGCATCGGTGCCGTAATGCAACAGCAACTCGGCCGGGCCCAGTGAGTTGGGGACCATCACCGAAATCGCCGCCGCCGAGCAACGCGTCGACAGCTTCATCACCACCTGCGAATGGGCGTAATGGGAGAAGCCTTTGCCGCCGTACTGCTTGGGAATGATCATGCCGAGGAAACCGGCGTCCTTGGTGTACTGCCAGCCTTCGGGGGACATGTCCTGCCACACCTGGGTGGTTTCCCAGTCGTTGGCGATGTCGCACAGGGTTTCCACTTCGTTATCGAGGAAGGCTTGTTCTTCAGCGCTGAGGCTGGCGGGAGCGGCTTGCAACAGGCGCTGCCAGTCGGGTTTGCCGCTGAAGAGCTCGGCGTCCCACCACACGGTGCCGGACTCGATAGCGGCGCGCTCGGTGTCGGACATGGCCGGCATGATGTTGCGAAACAGGGCCAGGGCCTTGCTGGACAGGAGCGTGCGACGCAGGGGCTTGATCGCCATCAGCAACGCCGGAGCCAGCACCAACACGGCTGCAACAGTGGCCCCCAAACCTTCGACCACATTGAACAGGTAACCCACCGCCAGCCAGACCAGGCCAGCGCCCAGCCACAAGGTGGCCGCTGCTTGTCGATACGCCAGGGCAATCGCTGCTGCGACACCCGCCAATAACCAGATAACCATGGGGATACCTCTACTCGATTCAGGGTACGGCCTCGGCGCAACAGCCCAGAAAAGCTGCGCGTAAAGCCACACTACAAACTCGCAAAGCATTTTTCAAATTTTGTTTTGAAATTTTTATTTAATGCTTTGCCGAAAAAAACAGCGGCTGAACGGGTCAGCCGGATCAATCAACACGCAAAAAAAGGAATGAGGATGAACCACGGAATAACGGCAGCAAGATGCGCTTGATGCCCTCCTCCATCATCCTCGATCAATCATCAGAACGCGTAGGTGGCCGACACACTGACCACATCGCCCGACGACTCGGCTTTACCGTCGAGGCTCGCGCCCCCCAGGCGATCGACGTTCTTGGTCTTCAGCTTGACCTCCTGGACGAACTGGTGAGAGTACGCCACGTCAAGGCTCAAGCCCTTGATCGCTTTGACCTCGTAGCCCGCGCCCAATGACAGGAAGGTGCGGTCGCCGTCTGGAATCCGTGGGTCACGGGTCGAGTTGCGCGTTGGCGTCTGGTCAAGGGCCACACCCGCGCGCAGGGTCAGCTCATCCGTGGCGCGGAAGTCGCCACCGACGGAGTACATCCAGGTGTCTTTGTAGTTGTAGGGAATGGAGACGATGGTGATATCGCCGGACTTGAGGGTCAGGTCCTTGAACGACGACCATTGAGTCCAGGCAACACTGGCGCCCAACGTGAAGCGGTCATTGAACTGGTGGACCCAGTCAAAGGCCGCCGTGGCTGGAATGTCCAGTTGGGTGCTGGCATGCGCGCCATCCGGGAACAGCTTCAGCCCAGGGTAAGCCTCTTCGACCAACGTGCCGCTGCCACCAAAAGGGCTGGGTTGGGTCATCAGGTTGTAGGAAAACTGATCGGCGTAGATATTGTATTTGCCGGTCATTTTGTTCTTGATCTTGGCGTGATAGTTCAGGCCCAGGGTGTCTTGCGGCGTCGGTTTCCAGACGATGCCGGTGAACCAGCCCGCCGATATATTATCGACCTTGACCCGCATCAGCGCGCCACCTACCCCTGCCGGGAAATCAATGCCGCCCAACAACTCGGACTGGGAGTTGGAGGCCGCCGCCAGCAAGTCGATATTCTGGCTGACAAAGCCTTTGCTGTGCTGGACGATGACACCGCCACCAATCGAGAACTCGTCGTTCACTTTGAACGAAAGAGAACCGGTCAGGCCGACGGTTTCAATCTTGGTGTCTACCGCAAAATCCCGCAGTTTGGAGTCCGAATCCCACGTTGAACGCATGCCTTGCGGAACCACCTGGCTCAAGCCGAACGCAAAGCGGTCACCCAGGGGCATCACCATGAAACCGGTGGGCAACCACGCGGTGAACCCGCCTTCGCCGCCATCGTTGTTGTTCACCGTGGCCTCTGAGCCCGGGAACCCTTCGTCAGTGACCGGCGTGTTGGTCACGGGGTTGCCAAGATAATTGTTGGCCTCCCCTTTGTACTTGATCTTGATTCGCGCGTAATCGACGGTGAATTGCGCAACATTGTGCTCAACAAATGCCATGGCGGCCGGGTTGTTGTAGGCGGAACTGGGGTCGTTCTTGAACAGCGAACCACCACCAAACGCACGTCCCCAGCCCTGCGCACCATAGGTCGGTGTGGAGAAGCCGCCGGCTTGCACCGGCGCGGCAACCATCACCCCTCCCATCAGCGCCAACCCCAGCAATACCTGTACCTGTTGTTTTTTATTATTCATGCGGCACTCCTTATTGTTATCTCACTGAACCGACCCCAGCCGGTTCGTCATGCTGCTTGGTTCGCCTGGTCAAAGGCGGTACTTCGATAGGTTTCAGCCGGCTCCGCCAGCGTCTATTCGTTAACGCGGTGCATTGATCAGGGAATGATGGACGTGTTGGGAATGGCGACATTCAATGACGCCACGTTGCAATTACCCGGCAGGTACATGTTGATTGCCCATACATTCACAACCCCAGGCCCATTGCCCAGCCCCAACGAAACCGTTGCGGGGCCGCAGTCAGAGACGGGAATAAGTGGAGGAATTCCTGCAACGAAGAGTCCGACATTGCTCACCGTGCCCCCCGTCAGAGAGGTCGGCGTAATCTTCCAGACTAAATTGTTCATCTGAATTCTTTGGCACAGCGCCGCAGTGCCGGAGACTCTGATGTGTTGAATGTCGATCGCCGACGCGTCGGCCCGTACACCACCGGTCAACTGGATATTGCAGTTGACCGCCGCACCAAAGGAGGACGGAGACTTCAGCGTAATCGTGCCGGTTGGACTGGTGGTGAACTGCATACCAGGGCTGCTGAATGTCGCGGCACTGGCGTCCAAAGGCACACTCACCCACAGCGCAAACAATCCTGCTCCTGCAAAGGCATGTAGTCTTTTCATCATCTTCCCTACCTGTCCGGTCAACCCAATCACCTATAAACAGGTGCCCCGCGAGAGGCACCTGCGTTGTTGCGGGTGATCAGCCCTCGTTACGGAGTGCCGCTATCAAGGAACGATGGTCACGCCGGTAGCGGTGACATTCAGCGACTGCACGGTGCAACTGCCCGACAGTGGCTGGTTGGCAGCCGCCAGGCTGATGGACGACGCCGTAGACGCCAGGGTTACGGCGATCTGCGATGGGCCGCAGTTGGTGGCCGGGATCAGCGGTGGAGCACCGGTGATGGTGTAGCCGACATTGGTTGCAGTGCCGGTGGTGGTGGTGACAGGCGTCAACAGCCAAGGCAGGCCGGTAATGTTGGGCAGGTTGCACAGGGTGCTGGAGCCAGGGGAAATCGTTACGTTGGTGATATCCGCTTTACCATCGGCGCGAACAGTGCCTTGGAACACTGCTTTACAGGTCACGGCACCACCAAATGACGACGGCGACTTCACCACGATGGTGCCAGTGGCATCCGTGGTAAACGTTTTGCCCGCTGGGCTGAACGACGCCGCATTGGCCATTGAGGCCGCACCCATGCAAACAGTCAAAGCAGTCAACGATACGAGGGTTTTCAAACTTTTCATTATTGTTCCTCACATGTTAAGGCGAAGTCATTTCGCCAGGGGTAATGGCCATGAACGAGAGGTCACGGTGAAACACAGCAGAACTTCCCTTTCCAGCCAAATCTCAATTCGATTACCGCACTAACAGCAGACGCTTATTCCACAACTTTGAAGTTCGGCGGCATCTTGATCGACACCGTCTTGATCTTGCAGTCTTCGCCAATCGGTACATTGCTGGCTTCCAACTTGCCGGTGGCGTTATCCCAAGTACCCTCGGCGGTGGAAGGCCCGCACTTGCCGCCCAGGCCAAAGGCGTGCACGTCCACGCTGATCTTCGACATGGAACCGCTCTTGGTGTCTTTGGCGATCAATACCCACGGCAAGTTGATGGCTTCGACCCGGCTGCACTTGAGGCCGCCGTCGAATTCGACTTTGTCGACATTCACCGATGAACCATCCGCCGCGACCTTGCCGGCCACCTTGATGGTGCAGTCGGCGCTGATCAGCGCGCCCTTGGAAAAGCTGATGGGGCCCTGGGCCGTAAAGGCACTGCCGGCTGGCTCGATGCGCGCGGCCTGGGCCTGGTGATAGACGATCAGCCCCAATGCGGCCAATACGATGTGGGTGGTGAACTTGGCAGGTGCTTGCATGGTGTACGTCCTTCCCTTGAAATTATTGTTGTTAGGGTCAAACAACTTTCTTGCAACTAAACCGGGAAACCGTGGGCGATAAAAACCTGCGCGATACACAGATCCCGAGTACGCCCACTCACGCGTTAGTTCACATCAGAACGGCTTGGCACTGCCGCTGTACTTCTCTAGGTACTTCAAGCGTTGTGACGGTTGAAGATTGGTCAGGGTGATATCCCCGGCGTAATGATTGAGCACCCGATGGTCCATGCGTCGACGCCACAAGTAAGGCACATAGGCCCAGACAATCATGCTCGCGTAACCATACGGCAGTTGCGGCGACTCATCGAAGTGACGCAGCGACTGATAACTACGCGTTGGGTTGGCATGGTGATCGGAGTGCCGTTGCAGTTGAAACAGGAAGATATTGGTGACAATCCGATTGCTGTTCCAGGAGTGCCGAGGCGAGCAACGTTCATAACGACCATTGGGCAACTTCTGGCGCTTCAGGCCGTAGTGCTCGACGTAGTTCACCACTTCCAGCAATGAGAAGCCGTAGATGCCCTGGATGATCAGGAACGGAATTACCGCCGCCCCCAGCCAGGCAATCATCGCGCCCCACAACACCACGCTGTACATCCAGGCGCTGAGCACGCCGTTCTGCCAGTGCCAGGCGGGCAAGCCGAGTTTGCGCAGGCGTTCACGCTCAAGGTTCCACGCCGAGCGGGCGCTGAACCACACCGAGCGCGGCAGGAAGGCCCAGAAGCTCTCCCCCAGGCGTGAGCTGGCCGGGTCTTCCGGGGTGGCAACCCGTACGTGATGGCCACGGTTGTGTTCGGTGTAGAAGTGCCCGTAGAACGTGGGCGCCAGGGTAACCTTGGCAAGGAACACTTCAAGCGCGTTGGGCTTGTGCCCCAGTTCATGGGCGGTGTTGATCGCGATGCCCGTTGCCGCACCGGTGGACATGGCCATGCCCAGGTAAGTGAACCAGCTCGGTTCGCCATGCAGTTGAGTGCGCGCGGTGATGTAGCTGGCGGCGTGGGACAGCCAGCTGGAGGGATCAAGTCCGGCAGCGGCTTGCAGCAGGCCGCCCTGGATGATCCATTCAATGCCGCCGGCGGCGAGCCAACCGGTGATCACCACTGACGAGATCACAAACAACACGCCGGTGTAGACGATCCAGCGGTAGTAGCTTTGCGTTTCCAGGTGGCTGACGGCGGATTCAGGCGGGTTGCTGACGTCTTCGCCAAGCAGGCCGTCGATCAGCGGGATCAGGCCGAAAATCACCAGTACCCCGACCCACCACAGTTGCTGGATACCCGTAGTAATGGCCAGCGCGCCGGACAACAGAGGGGTGGCCAGCGGCATGATGCCCAACCACCACAGGTGGCGCTTGCCGTCGGTCCATACGCTTGGAGCTGCCAGGGTCTGGTTCATGACAGGCTCCTTGGCAGGCGGGCAGAAAACAGGTTCGTGGAGCGCTGGATGCTCCCGAAAACCAACCATGCGATAAAAGACGTTTTTTTCATTTTTATTCGCTCTTAGGCATTTCAAAAATCATTTCAAAATATAAATTGAAATATTTTTTTAAATAAATAACGCGGAATCGGTAGGTCGTCAACTACTTTTTCGAGGCCTTTTTTACGTGACCGAGCAGTCTCTTTTTCAGCCGTTTGGTCAGGTCTCTAGAGCAGGCGTTTGCGACAGTCCAACCCGCAACCGAGGCCACGCTTATTTGTTCGCCAGGGCAAACGGCGGGTGCAAAACCGTGGCGTTTTGTGGCGTGCGCATTCGCTTGGCGACCTGCTGCACCACCTCGACCACACGCGCGGTGGCAGTGATCGGCAGCATATGACCACGCCCTTCCACCAGTTGCAGCTTCACGCCCGGGACCTTGTCGGCCAAGGCCTGGCCGTGTTGGCGAAAGTCCAGCAGCTGGTCGCGCGAGCCATAGATCAGGCCGATGGGCAGGGTCAGTTGCGGGTAGCGCTTGACCATCCCCGGCAGGTCATCATTGAGCGTATTGACCTCGGTGGAAGCGGCATAGAAGTTACCTGGCCGCATGCCGAGCAAGCCGCCGCCACGGGTGGCGAAGTCTGCCGGGGCGGGGTCGGGGGCAAACACGCCCTTGACCACTGCACCTTTGGTCAGCAGCCCGATGGGCATGGTCAACGTGTGGGCCATCCAGCGTCGCAACCACCCAGGACGCACCGCCAGCGACAGGAACACCCACGGCAACCTGCGCTGCGGGTGGGTCAGCGGCGCCACCAGGACCAACCCGCCTACCGCCTCGGGATGATCGAGTGCCAGCGCCAGGGAAATCGCCCCGCCGAGGGAATGCCCCAGCAACAGCGGCTTATCCAGATCAAGGGTCTTGATAAAGGCGGCAATTTGCCGGGCCTGGCTTGGCAGATCAGCCGCGGTGCCCGTGTGGCGCGTGGAGTAACCCGACCCAGGGCGGTCCAGGGTAACCACCCGAAACTGCTCGGCCAACTGGCCGGACAAGGCATACGTCAGGTTGCGACTGCTGCCCATCAGCCCGTGAATCATCACCAGCGGCGGGCCCTTGCCCTCTTCTACATAATGAAAGCGCTCGCCCTCGACCTCGACGAAGCGCCCGTTGCTCGGTACCGCCGCTTCGATGCGCCGGGTCATCCGCGCACTGAAAGCCCATAACAAAGCACTCGCGCCCACAAACACAGCGCCAGCGGCAATCCATTCGACAGCCATAGCTCGGTCCTCTGCTTCCCTGCTGCTGACGGCCTGACCGGTATTGGTACCGGCCTCAGCTACCGTTAACGCTCTGTTCCCTGACTGCGTGTGAGAGGTGCTGTCCGTCGGACACATCTCATATGAGGAGCCAGTGACTAGCGTAGGCGATATTTTCAGGTAGATTATTTAAAATCTTTTTTAAAATAATTAATTCATTTTTTCTTTGCAATGGTGTTCTATCTAAAACACACAACAAAAACAGGAGCACATGAGATGCCCATGAAGGACAGCCTATGAATGCCCACGACGATGCCATCGACATCGCCATCATCGGTTCCGGCTTTGCCGGCCTGTGCATGGCCATCAAGCTCAAGGAAGACGGGCTCACCGACTTCTTCATTGCCGAACAGGCCGACACCCTCGGCGGCACCTGGCGCGACAACCACTACCCCGGTTGCGCCTGCGACGTGCAATCCCACGTGTATTCGTTTTCCTTTGCGCCCAACCCGGACTGGACACGGCAGTTCGCCCCGCAAGCGGAGATCCGCGCCTACCTGGAACAATGCGCACGGCAGTTTGAGCTGGCGCCCTATTTGCGTTTTGGCATGGGCCTTGAGCGTGCGGTGTTCGATGAGCAGCAACAACGCTGGCAACTGCGCTTCAGCGGTGGCCGCCAGGTCAGTGCGCGGGTGTTGGTGTCGGGCATGGGCGGCCTGTCGCGCCCGGCGTTGCCGCTGATTCCGGGGCTCGACAGCTTCAAGGGCAAGCGCTTCCACTCCCAGCAGTGGGACCACAACTACTCATTAAAAGGCAAACGCGTGGCCGTGATCGGCACCGGTGCCAGCGCCATTCAGTTCGTGCCGCAGATTGCGCCGCAGGTGGCGCACCTGGACCTATTCCAGCGCACGCCGCCGTGGATCATGCCCAAGCCGGACCGGGCGATTTCATCCGCTGAACGCTGGCTGTTCAAACACCTGCCGTTCACCCAACGCCTGGTGCGTGGCGCGTTCTACTGGGCCCTGGAAGGCCGGGTCGTGGGCTTTGCCTTGCACCCACGGCTGATGAAAATGGTGCAGAAGATCGCCCAGCGTCACCTGCACAAACAGGTCGCGCGCCCTTCCCTGCGCAAAACCCTGACGCCGGACTACACCATTGGCTGCAAGCGCGTGTTGATTTCCAACGACTACTACCCGGCGCTGTCACGCAGCAACGTCGAGGTGGTGACTGACACCGTGCTGCGTATCGAAGCCGACGGCGTGGTCACCGCCAACGGCATCAAGCACCCGGCCGATTGCCTGATCTTCGGCACCGGCTTCCAGGCCAGCGATCCCCTGCCCCGCGACTGCATCATCGGCCGCGATGGCATCGACCTGATGGACACCTGGCACGACGGCGCCCATGCCTACAAGGGCACGACGGTGCCGGGTTATCCGAACCTGTTCCTCATCGTCGGGCCCAACACCGGCCTGGGGCATAACTCGATGATTTTGATGATCGAGGCCCAGGTCACTTACATTCTCGACGCCATCCAGCAGATGCAGCGCCATCGCATCGCCACGGTGGAGGTCAAGCCTGCCGTGGAAGAAGCCTACAACCTGGACGTGCAGGCCAAGTTGCAGCGCACGATCTGGAACACCGGCGGCTGCCAGAGCTGGTACCTCGACCCGCGCACCGGCAAGAACACCACCCAGTGGCCCGGTTCGACCTGGCGCTTCAAGCAGGTCACCCGGCATTTTGCCCTCAAGGATTACGTGGCCCGACTGCTGCCGATCCAGCCACCCCGCCCGGTCGCCGTGCCCCACAGCGCCGCCGAAAGGAGCCTGTCATGAAGTCCTTCAACGGTCGCGTCGCGGCCATCACCGGCGCCGCTTCCGGCATGGGCCGCGCACTGGCACTGGCCCTGGCGCGGGAAGGTTGCCACCTGGCGCTGGCCGACAAGAACGGCCCGGGGCTGTTACAGACCGTGGCGATCATCAAGGCGTCCACGCTGGCGCCGGTGACGATTACCACCCAGGTGCTCGACGTGTCCGAGCGCGAGGCCGTGCAAGCCTGGGCGACCGAGACCTTTGTGCAGCACGGCCAGGTCAACCTGATCTTCAACAATGCCGGGGTGGCGCTGTCGAGCACCGTGGAAGGCGTGGACTATGCCGACCTGGAATGGATCGTCGGCATCAATTTCTGGGGTGTGGTCCACGGCACCAAGGCGTTCCTGCCGTACTTGAAAGCCAGCGGCGACGGCCATGTGGTCAACACCTCCAGCGTGTTCGGCCTGTTTGCCCAGCCCGGCATGAGCGGCTACAACGCCACCAAGTTTGCGGTGCGCGGGTTTACCGAATCGCTGCGCCAGGAACTCGACCTGCAACGCTGCGGCGTGTCCGCGACCTGCGTGCACCCGGGCGGGATTCGTACCGATATCTGCCGCAGCAGCCGCATCGACGCGAACATGACCGGTTTTCTGATCCACAGCGAACAACAAGCCCGCGCCGACTTCGAAAAGCTGTTTATCACCGACGCCGACAAAGCCGCCAGAGTGATCCTGCAAGGCGTGCGCAACAACAAGCGCCGCGTGCTGATCGGCCGTGACGCCTACTTCCTCGACCTGCTCGCCCGCTGCTTGCCGGCGGCCTATCAAGCGCTGGTGGTACTGGCCAGCAAACGCATGGCGCCCAAACCGCGCACCCAGGTCTTGGAAACCAACGACGAGTCCCGTCTCTGAACAGGAGCACCTGCCATGTTGCCGATCCGTCGCGACCTTCACTTCAGCTTGCCTGCCGAACGCATCAAGGACTGGCATGAACAAGGCCCGTTCATCACGCATTTTTTCAACGCGCTGTCGCTGCTGTTTCCCCAGGGCGAGCTGTTTTTCATGGACAGCGTGCGTCACTACCGCGCGCAAATCATCGATCCCGACCTGAAAAAACAGGTCCAGGGGTTTATCGGCCAGGAAGCCATGCACAGCCGTGAACACGTGGCCTACAACGACTTGCTGCAAGCCGCTGGCCTGCCGGCGCACACCCTGGACCGGCGCCTCAAATTCATTCTCGACTGGCAGAAAAAACACTTCCCGCCGTCGTTCAACCTGGCCATCACCATTGCCCTGGAGCACTACACCGCGATGCTCGCGGAAATCCTGCTCAGCGACCCAACGCGCTTTGGCAACTCACTCAAGGGTTACCAGCAGATGTGGTACTGGCACGCCCTCGAAGAAACCGAACACAAGGCCGTGGCCTTCGATGTATGGAACCGCGTGATAGAACCCGGCCCCAAGCGCTACTTGCTGCGCACCGGGACCATGCTCACCACCACGCTGTTCTTCTGGCTGGTGGTGTTCGATTTCCACCTGCGCCTGCTGATCGCCGACCGCAAGGCCGGCGGGCACCTGAAGGGCTTCTGGCGCATGCTGAAATTTCTGTATGGGCCACGGGGTGTATTCCCACGGATGTTTCGGCCGTGGCTGGATTACTTCCGTCCCGGCTTTCACCCCTGGGACCACGACAACCGCGCGCGCCTGGAACGCATCGACGGCTTGGTCGAAGAAGTCGAACGCAGCTACCCCTCGACCTAAGCCTCGGCCAGCGCCGCACGTTCGCGCACAAACCCCTGCAACTGATCGCCCGGCAGCGCCTTGCTGAAATACCAGCCCTGGATAAACAGCTCGCTGCCGGTATTCAGGAAGGCCAACTGCTCGGCGGTCTCCACCCCTTCGACCACCACGCCGAGGTTCAGCGCCTCACAGAAGCGCAACATGCCCGTCAGCACCTGGGCGCCTTTGGGGTCGCATTGAGCGACCACAAAGCTGCGGTCGATCTTGATGAAATCCACCGGAAACTGGTGCAGGTAACTCAGGGCTGAGAACCCGGTGCCGAAGTCATCGATATACACCTTGGCGCCGATGGCCTGCAGTTTTTCGATGGTCTGGCGCGTGGCCTGGATATCACTTACCAGCGCGTCTTCGGTGATTTCCACCGACACCTGCCCATGGGCCTGGGCGAGGATTTTCACCAGGCGATTGCCGTAGGCCGGGTCGGTCAAGGTGGCGCTGGAGATATTGATGGTCATCGGCAGCGCAAACCCCAACGCCTGCCAATGCTGGTACTGACGCACCGCCTCGGACGCCACCCACACATCCACATCCGGCATCAACCGGGCCTGCGCCAGCCACTGCAAGAACTCCCACGGCGAATGCACGGTGCCCTGGCTGTCACGTGCGCGCATCAACGCTTCGCAGCCAGTACACAGGCCCGTCAGGGTGGACACTTGGGGTTGGTATTCGAGGTAGAACTCGTAGTCGCTGATCTGCTGGATGCGGCTCAGTTCACTGGCCTGGCGCGCAATCGCCTTGTGGGACGCCAGCACCGGGTCGGCCTCCAGCAGGCGGCCTTTTTCTTCCAGGCCGCGAAAGGTCATGTCCAACGAGCGCAGGTACACCGTGCCGCCTTCAGCCGGTTGCCGATGGATCGCCCGTACATAGGGCGCGTAGATCAACGTACCGACGCCCAACAACACCAGTTGCAACGCCACCGCCGCGATATCGCCATGGGTACTGAGGTAGGCGTTGAACAGCACCGGCGAGGTGAACGGCACACTGACCACGGCCGGCGACACCCAGCCCAGCTGCACCACCGTCAACGCGGCCATGGTGTTAAACGCCGGCACCAGCAGAAACGGAATGAACAAGCGCGGGTTGAGGATGATGGGCAAGCCGAACAGCAGCACTTCGCTGACGTTGAACAACGACAGCGGCACACTGGCAATCGCCAGCAAACGCATGGACTGGCTCTTCGAGAACAGCAGGATCGCCACCAGCAAACACAGGGCGCCGCCGGAACCGCCGATAAACGCAAAACTGCCCAGCAGGCCGCTGTTGAGCGCGTACCTGATCGGCTCACCGGCCGCCAACGCCGCCGCGTTGAGCACCACCGCGTGGTCGAGCACATCGAACAACGGCTGCATGGCGTACACGCCGTGGATGCCGAAAAACCACAGCAGCGAATTCATCAAGGTCACAAACAGGCCGCTGCCGTAGGGCGAATCCAGCGCTTCGAGCACCTGCGGCCCCTGCAACTGCGCCACATAGGGAATCTGCAACAGCAGCGACAACACCACCACCAGTGCCAGCGCCGTCACGGCACCGGGCAGCACCATATTGATAGTGCCGCGCAGGTTGTGCCCCACCAGGTCCTCGTTGACCAGCCGCGTCCAGCGGTAACGGTGCAACCAGGCAATCGCCGGCACATTGAGCAGCGGCGAGGCAATCGCGATAAACAGCACAAACGTGGCCGAGGCGCGCGGGTACTCACGCAGGATAAACGTGGCCACCACCACATGGGCCAGGCACAGGAAAGCCACAGGCAGTTGGGGCAAGCGGTACTGGATCGCCAGCATGTAGCCAATCGACGCCGCCACCAGCAGCGGGATCACCGAACTGATCTGGTTGTGCAACCCGGCCAGGAAACCCACCACCTGCGGATCGAACCCCAACACCCGGGCGCATTCGGACAAGATCAGAAACCCCGCCGACACCAACAGGCACGGCAGGATCCACAACAGCCCCTCGCGAATCGCCCGCAACGACTCGGTACTGGCCAAGGCAGCCAGACGCTGGGTAAAGAACAGCTTGAACAGCGTTTGCGCCATGACCGATCCCTCTGTCCATCGCGGGGCGAAAATACCGGCTAACGCTACACGTCCTGATGCCGGGAGTGAAAGGCTTTTGCCGCACCCGGGCAAATTATTCCCTACTCATTTGGAGCCATGGCGGTTGTCGAAGCCCCCCGTTTGGCCCATCCTGCCGGATAGCTGTTGCCCCGACCGGTAACGTTTCCCTCGAATGGAGTCGAGCCCCGAGCCTTGCTCCCGTCGTCTCCCCGACATCAAGGCGCCTGCTGATGCTGCGATTCCTTCCCGTTATGACCGGCGTGTTCCTCAGCGCTGCCAGCTTGCTGGCCCACGCCGCCAACGCACCCTTCCCCGACGCCCAGGCCAGTGACCCGGCCCTGCTCAAGTGGATGGTCGGCGCGCCGCCACCGGCTGACCGAACCCTGCGTTTTGAAGATGGCAGCTACTTTCGCTTCCCGGCGATGCGTTGGAGCGTGTCGAACTTTCGCCAGTTGATGCCCACCGTCAACGTCTCGCGCGGGCTCGGCGCGCCGTCGCCCCTGGCCCGCCAGCTGGATACCCGGATCGACAGCCTGGCCGTGGTGCCGACCGGCGCCAGCCAGGCGCTGAGCTGGCGCCAGACCCTGGATGCCACCTACACCGACGGCATCCTCGTGCTGCACCGTGGCACGGTGGTGTATGAGCGCTATTTCGGTGTGTTCAAGGACAACGGCCAACATGCGGCGATGTCGGTCACCAAGTCGGTGGTCGGCACCCTCGGGGCCATGCTGGTGGCCGACGGCACCCTCGACGCCAGCAAAAAGGTCGTCGAATACGTGCCGGAACTGGCCCACTCCGCCTTTGGCAGCGCGACCCTGCGCCAAGTGCTGGACATGACCACCGCGCTGGACTACAGCGAAGACTACGCCGACCCCAACGCCGAAGTCTGGGCCCACGCCCAGGCCGGCAACCCACTGCCCAAGCCCAAGGATTACACCGGCCCGCGCAGCTATTTCGAGTTCCTGCAGACCGTGCGCCAACGCGGTGAGCATGGCCAGGCGTTTGGCTACAAGACCGTCAACACCGACGTGCTCGGCTGGGTGATTGCCCGCGCCACCGGGCGCAATGTCGCGCAACTGCTCAGCGAGCGCATCTGGAGCCGGTTGGGCAGCGAGCAGGACGCGTATTTCAGCGTGGATTCCATCGGCACGCCGTTCGCCGGTGGCGGCTTCAACGCCGGGCTGCGCGACCTCGGCCGGTTTGGCGAGATGCTGCGCAACAACGGCCGCTTCAATGGCCAGCAAATCGTTCCTGAAGCGGTGGTGAGCGATATCCGCCAAGGCGGTGATAAACGCGCATTTGCCAAGGCCGGCTATAGTCAGTTGCAGGGTTGGAGTTATCGCGCCATGTGGTGGGTCACCCATAACCCGGACGGCGCCTTCATGGCCCGTGGCGTGCATGGCCAGAGCATCTACATCGACCCCAAGGCCGAAATGGTGATTGTGCGCTTCGCCTCCCACCCCATCGCCGGCAATGCCGCCAACGACGGGGTGACGTTGCCTGCCTACGCAGCCTTGGCGCAGTACTTGATGACAACCCGGTAAACATGAGCCGTACGATTAATTGGATTTTATGACCTGACACAAGTCCCCCACCGGCTTCAACCCGTAGTATCCGCGTAGGAAACCGCCGTCAGGGAGATGAGGTTCAGTATGCTAGACAAACCCTCAACGGGCGTACGCCCGCTGTTGCTCAACGTGTTGTTGTGGGTAGCGGGTGTTTCTTTGCTGTTGATGATCAAGGACACCGTGGAGCAACTGACAGGGTCGCTGGGCGACAGTTCGATGGACCTGGTCACGGTGCTGATGGCTTACCTGCTGCTGTTTTTGCTTGAGCCGATACGCAACGCCATCCAGCGCCGCCTGCGCAAAAACGCCCGGCGCCGACACCGTAGCGGCGCTTGAAGCCTTTTCTATCTGGAGTGACGCATTGTCCCAACCCGGCGATAACCACCAGCGCGCGCTGGACCGTTTCTTGAACGAACACCCTGAGGTCGTCACGCAACTCGACACCCTCAACCCCCTCGCCGCCCAGGCCAAGGGCGAAACCCTGGCGCAGTACCGCGCCGAACGCCTGCACGAGGCCTTCGAAGCCGAAGCGGAGCGCCTGGGCCTGTTCGCCTGGGAGTTGACGCTCAAGCTGACGGCGGAGTCGCCTGAAGCCTTCGAGACCCAGCGCCTGGAAGTGCATAAAGAAGTGGCGCAAATGGCCGGGCTGAGTTGGCCAGAGTATTGCCAACTGCACGACCTGACCGGCTGAGCCACTGGCTACAGGTACCAGCGCCAAGGGGCGCGGGCCAGCGCTTCACGCAATTCGGCGACGCTGATGACGCGGCGCTGCGGGTCCACGGCTAACGCGGTCTTGAGTGCGGGCCAGCATTGCCTGGGGAGCCTGCGCGGCTTGAGCGGCTGACGGTCGGCGGGGCGGCCTCCTTCAGTCAATTCGTACACCATGCAGGCTACGCCGTAGAGATCCGCCGCCGGGGTCAGCACACCACCGTCGGCCATTTCCGGGGCGGCGTACGCGGGTGTCCACGCGTTGAAACGGTCACGACTCAACTGCGGCAACCCCTCGCCCTGGCCCAAGCCAAAGTCGAACAAATGGATGCCCGCCTCGCCCACCATCACATTGCCCGGCTTCAGGTCGCCATGCAGTACACCCTGCCCGTGGGCGTACGCCAGTGCGTCGAGCACCTGCACCGCCATCGGCTGCAACTGCGGCCAGGGCACGCCGCCAGGGTTTTCCAGCAGCAGCCGGTCCAAGGTCAGGCCCGGTAGCAACTCCATGGTGAAAAACGCGACCTCGCAAGTGGTATCGACCTCAAAGCTGAACGCCCGCACGATCCGCTCATGATGCAGGCTGCGGGTCACGGCAAACTCGCTGAACAACAACACATGGGCATCACTGGACTGGGCAAGGCCATCGCCCACCACCTTCAACGCCACGCGCGAACAGGGCTTGCCAAATTGCTCGTGCAGCAAGTCGCGGGCGCGATACACCACGCCCATCCCGCCCGTGCCGAGCACCCGCTCAAGGTGGTAACGCCCGGCAAGCAGGCCGGAGGCGATCTTCGCCTCCGTCATGGCTGCACCACCACCGCCGTCAGGTCATCCCGTGCGGGCCCGCGCAACACCAGGGCAAACAAACGCTCCACGATCTGCTGCGCCGTGCCCTGGCTCAGGGCGCCGCCCAACTCCCGGTGGCTGAGCGCCTGGTACAGGCCGTCGCTGCACAGTAGGAATACATCGCCGGGGCGCGTGGCAAGTTCGAGCACCTCCAGGCTCAACGGCTCGCGGCCACCGACTGCACGGGTCAGCGCCCGGGCGTCCGGGTGGGCCTGTGCCTGCTCGCGGCTCAACTGCTGCTCGGCCATCAGTCGCTCAAGCAGCGAGTGATCTCGCGATAACTGGTACAGACACTGCGCGCGCCACAGGTAACAACGGCTGTCTCCCGCCCACACACAGGCGGCGCGATGCCCCTCCAACAGCAGCGCCACCACCGTGCTGCCAATCGTGCCGTGCTGGCCTTCAAGATCCAGGCGCCGGTCGAGCCGTTGCAAGCACCGGCGCAGCGCCTCGACCCGCTGGTCCAGCGTGCCTTGCACGTGCAGCTCGGCCAGGCTGGCAATCACCGCTTGGCTGGCGACATCGCCCGCGCGATGCCCACCCATCCCGTCCGCCACTGCCCAGCAGCCGCTCTGCGGGTGGTCCAGGAAGGCATCCTCATTACGCGCGCGGAGCTTGCCGCGCTGGGAACGCGCGGCACTGCGCCAGGGCACGGGGTTCATAGCTGCTCCGGTAAGCGGAACGTGCGCCAATTCCCCAACGGGAACGGGCTGGGGGTGCGCTGGCTGGTCAACAGGAAATTGGCGCGCAAGCCGGCCAGGTCGGCCTTGAGCACGTGCCCATCGCGGCCACTGGCCGGTTCGCTCTGCAACAGGTCAACCAGGCGAAACCACGACCAGGCGCCGGTGTTTTTTTCCAGGCCCAATGGCCGCTCCGCGCCCCGCTCCAGCACCAGGCTACTGCGACCGTTTTCGGCCTCCTCAGGCCACTGGAACACCATCGGCACGATGGGCCCGTGGCGGTATTCCAACTGGCGTTCACCGATACGCAACACGGCGCGACTGACTGCCTGATCCAGGCTGTAGGGCGCCAAGGTAAAGCGCACCTGCAACTCGCCCCCGCCATCGGTGAAAAAGCTGCGGCGCACAAGCTGGGCCTTGCTCAGGTGATCAAGCATCCCGCGTGTCATCGGCAGGCTACGTCCATCCAGGCTACGCAGACGATAACGCCCGCCCTCGGCACTGACGAAAGGCCGCAGATAACTGTCGTAAAAGCGTGCCATCACGCCTTGCGGCTTGAAAAACGCCTGGAAATCACTGAGGGCCACGTCGCTGGCGGCGTGGGCGTTGAATGGGTAGCGCTGACGGATCGCCTGGGCGTAAACCCCGTAGACCTCGCTTTGATAACGCTGATTGACGTACACATAGGCCTCCTCCAGCAAATGCTGCCAGCTGTCGTCGGCCATGCCCTCAAACAGGCCCGCCAGCGGCAGCGGCAAGCGCGTTGCGACGTCGCGCAGCGTGCCCAACACATCCGGCTGCCCTTCCATGCGCCGTTTGACCCGCAGGAACGCGGCCTGCCCGGCTGAGCCATTGCGGTTCAAGGCAACCAGTTGCAGGTGCAGTTCATCAAGCACGCCCAATGCCCGGGTCAGCTCGACGCCGGGGTTCTGCTGCTCATCCAGTAACTGGTGAAGCGGCTCAAAACGCCGTTGCAACGTGCGCCGGGGGGAGTCTTCGGCCATCGGCAATGGGCCAGCCAACAGGGTATTGTCCCGCACCTGCTGCAACAGCAGCACCAGGGGCGAGCGGGCCGACGTCACACTCGCCAGCCGTGCGGCGTCCTGCTTCAAGTCTTCGCTCGCCCCGCGCCGAACCCGCCCCAGGGCGCCGCTCCAGACATCGGCGTACTCGCTGAAATAGCGCTGCTCCAACGCCAGTATCAATCGACGCAGCTCCAGCGCGCTCAGGTCGGCGCTCTCGCCAAGCACCCAGTTGTCCTGGGCAATGGCATTCACCAACCGAGGCCCTTGTGCATCGAAATACTGCAAGAAGCGCTTGGTGTAAAAACCGGGAATGGGCGGATCAAGGGCGGCAAACGCCGCGCCTTCGGCCAGGCGCAGGGGTTCCAGCTCACGCGCCTGCTCACGCAGGACCCGGTAGACCACGTCGGCCAACGATTCACCGCGCAACACCTGGCGCGCCTGGGCCACCAGGGCATCATTGAGCGGCGCCGTGAACGGCAACGCCAGCAACCGCGCCACGTGTGCATTCAGACGTTCCTGTATTGCGGCCGCACCGGCATAACGCGTGGACCAGGCTTGCGCGACACGCTCGGCCAGCCAACTGTTCTCTCGCCGTTCGCGCAGCGTCAGCATCAGGTACGCACGCAGGGGGTCCAGCAACCGCTCGCGGTCTGCCAGGCTGCCCTGCACCTGGTCCTCCAGCAGCGCGACGACAGCCGGCAGCAACTGCTGGTGCAAGGTGTGTTCGTAGGCACTCGCCAACACCGGCGTACTCAGGTCGCCTTGGTACAGGCCCGCGCGCTCCAGAAACCGGGCATCACCCTTTGCCGGGAACACCTGGGTGGCGGCAAAGCGTTGGTCCAACTGTGCCAGGACAACCAGGGTGCCGTCGGTCTCTGGGGCAACGGCTGCGGTTTCGCGTGCCAATTCAACCAGTTGCCCAAGGCGCAGATGATTGACCGTGTAGCTGTGTGTCCACAGGGCCGCGCTCGCCCCCAGCAGCAACAGCACCGCCAGGCCCAACCCGGCCTGGCGCCAAAGCAGGCGCTGGCGTTCCTGGGTATGCAGGCCGGCGAGGTCGGCTTCGGCAAGGATCACTTGGCGGAACAGCTCCGGCACACCGTGCACCCGTGCATCGCCCGCCCACGTCAGGTAAAAACCGCGCACACCCATGAGGCGTGGGGAACGATCGGCACGGAACGCCGTCTCGATGAACGGGCACAAACGCTCGCCCATCCGCGCCACTTCTGAAAGCAAGTCCAGCATGCGCGCACGGCGCTCCACGTTGCGCTCCTGATGCAAACGCGTGATCAGTTCCGCGCTCAAGCGTTGCAGCAGGGCCTCGAATGCCTGGCGCACCTGTGCTATCTCGGCCCCCGCGGTGCCAACGGCCAACGGCTCACCCAACACCCCGGCAGCCGCTCGCGCCTCGGCTGTATCGAAATACTCGGCAAACCCCGGCAAACGGTCCGCGTGGGTCAGCACCAGATAGAGGGGCACATCCACATGCAACGTCTGCCGGACCTCCTGCAAACGTGCCTGCACCTGGCGGGCATGCAGGTCCAGGTCGTGTTCGTTGCTGGCAAGCAAAGTCTGCACCGACAGCGTTACCACCACGCCGTTGAGCGGGCAGGCCCTGCGCCGCGTCCTGAGCAAGCCCAGCAACGTCGCCCATCCCGCCGCGTCGGGTGCACCGTGCGGTTGGGTCAGGTAACGGCCAGGCGTGTCGATCAAGACCGCGTTGTCGGCAAAATACCAGTCGCAGAAAGTGCTGCGCCCGGCTGGCGTTGCTTCACGGAGGTCAAGGGGCGCTTGCAATCCGTTCGCCGCTAACAGGCTGGTTTTTCCGCTGCCCTCCTCGCCTATCAGCACATACCACGGCAGCTCATGGCGCCAACGCTTGCGGTGGTTACCGTAGTGCGGTGTTGTCGCCAGGGCCTGCTCGGCTGCCTTGAAGCGCGCGCGTACGTGTCGCCGCTCGTCTTCGAGTCGGCCTTTGTGTGCGTTGCGGGCCTGGCTTTCAGGCGTGTGCGACGCGGCCACGCGACGCCCACCGAGCCAGACCATTGCCAGCCCCCACAGCAGGAACAGGCTGCTGATCGTCAATAAACGTGCGGTCGTGGCCTGCCAGAAGCGATAGTCATCCACCGCCAGCAAAGGCCCGAAACACCACACCAGGCCGGCGCTCAACAGCACCAGCAGCAGGCTCCAGACCCAAACCCGACGCAGCACGGTACCCGCGCCCTTGAAGAATGCGTTCATTCATTGCTCCCTGCGTTACAAGGGCGTCCGGGTCAGGGCCGGCGCCATAGGATGAAAGGGTTCCAGCGCCCTCACGCGCTCGTTGCCCAGGACCCAGGCAAACCCCGTGTACAGGGCCAGCAGGCAGGCCAGGACACACACCGCCAGCCACGGTATGGAAAGCCCGCGTAAATGCCGCTTGCGCCTGCGCAGCGCAGGTGCTGGCACCGCCGGCGGTGGGTTGCCGCGCACATGCCGGATCTGGCGATACAGGCCGTCGCGCACGGCTTCGAGCCGCACCATCCCGCGTTCCATCACGCGGTATTTGCCTTCGAAGCCGATTGCCAGGCACAGGTACATCAGCTCCAGCATCGCCACGTGCTTGATCGGGTCGCGAGACAGTCGCTCCAACAGGGTGAAAAACTTTTCGCCGCCCAAGGTTTCATGGTGAAAGCGGCTCAACAGGCTCATCTGCGACCAGTCGCCGTGACTGTCCCACTGCGCCGTGACCACCGCCTCATCCAGCACCGCACACAGCACGTAGCGGGCCGTGTTGACCTCGGCGCTCTCCACACCAGCATGCAAGGCGCGCTGCTCGAACTGCGTGATCGCCGACACCAGGCGCTCATTCAGCGCGCCCAGGCTCTCGCGACCGACGCAGCCCTTGAGCTGTGCGGCCTCGGCCAAAACTGCCCAGGCCGCCGCCACCAACGTGCTCAGACCCACGTTGAAGCTATGGGCACCGGGCAAACGAGCGGCGTAGATCATCCGGTCGGCCAATTGCTCGAAACGCGGCGGCGATGGGTGGTCGGTGATTGCCCGCTGTGCCGGCCCATGACCGTCACGGTCAAGCAAGATGGTTTTTTCATCCGCTGGGTATTCGCTGTCCATGGTCATGGTATTCAATTCCTGATGGCCCAGAAGTTCAGTTGCAGCTCGGCAAACTCGCCGCTGACATGGAAGGCAAAGCCGCCCGATTGCTCCAGTTGCGCGAGGTCAAGGGCACTGAGTTCAAGCAAGAAATAGGTTTTGTCGGCATGGAACGGGATCTGCCTGGGCGCCACTGGCAGCGGCTTGAGGCGGATACCCGGCAAGTGCAGGTTGACCAGCTCGCGGATCCGCTCCACGGCGCCGATCTTGAGGTGCGCCGGCAGGCGAGTACGCAAGGTATCGCCGTCGCACTGGGCACTCGCAACGAGGATAAACGTGGCAACGCCGAGCAATTTCAGCTCGCTGACCGGGCATACCAACACCCCGTACTGGCGCACCTGCAAGGCCAACTCGATGGCCTGCTGCTCAAGCACCATCGACAGCAGGCTGCGAATAGCCTCCATCAGCCCGCGAAAGCTCGCACTCTGATCGCTGTGCTGGTAGTGCAGCTGCAAACGGCAACGCTTGCTGTCATTGGCGAAGGTCGATAACTCGCCGAGGATCGCCAACAGCTCGCGGTACAGGGTTTCCGGGCGTACCTGGGACTGACGCGTGTAATGGCGCAGGACAGGTTCGGTGCGGTTGATCAACTGCAGCATGAGGAAATCACCGAGCTGCGTCCCCGGGGCGCCGCCGTTGCCACGGATACGTGCGGCAATCGCCTCGCCCCGGCTGGCCAGCAGGCTGATCACTTCGGTCAGGCACAATGCCAGGTAACCGTGTTGCTGGAGGTAGATAAAGGTCGGACTAAAATCCGAATCCAGGGTCACGCCGCCTTCGCTGGTGCACGCCATCACCTGGGCAACCTGGAGGGTGACCAGCGTCTGGTCACTGTGTTGCTCCCCGGCAACCAGGCGCAAATCCGGGCGCGCGCAATCGAGCCGACAGTGGGACTCGCTGCCGGCATTGGAATCAGGTGCCAGCACTTCACAGCTGACATAGCGCGCCAACACATCGACCTGCTCCGGCCGCCGTGTGTCGACCTGGGTGCCGCTGGCCAATGGCAATGCCAGGTAGATCCCTTGCTTGCCAGTGTTGGCCGCGACGTGCAAGACCAGTGGTGGCATCCCGGCACCCAGCTCGAACAGGCTGCCATCCGGCAGCACGCCACTGGCCTGGCTGACCACGATCTTGCCCAGGTGCAGGTATTGCAAATCCATCGTCAGGCTCAAGAAGCCCCAGGCATCCGGGACCAGCAGGCGGGTCCAACTGAGCTGCTGCTGGTAGTGGCGATCGTTGTGTTGCAGGTGCTGAGGCCGCAAGAGCATGCCTTCTTGCCAGACGACTTTATCAACCAGCATCTCACCCCTCCCCCGCGCCGACTTGGCGCACACCCGTCTCGTCCAGCAGCAACTCGGCCTGCGTACGCCGCTGCGGGCTGACGGGCAGCACCCAGCGCCATTGCACGTGCGGGAGGTCTCGATAGGCCGCCACTACCCCCACGTAGCGGCTGTGCGACGCCACGCTGAGCTTGAGGAGACGCCGTTCACCCGGGCGCAGTTCCAGCTCTTCGGCGCTCACCCAATCCTTGGGCAGTACCTGCTCTGCACGCTCGTAAAGGCTGAAAAAGTCGTTGTGTTCAAACGCCACCGGATGCCGCAGTTCAATCAGGCGCACCACCACCGGCGATGGGCGGCCATGCAGGTCCGGGTTGAGCCGCTCGCCGGCGGCCAGTGTCAGGTCCAGCTTGGTCAGCGACGAAAACGGTGACAACGCGCTGCAACCTGCCAGCAGCATTGCCAGCAGGGTCACCATGGAGGCTCGATACATGGACATCATCCTTGTTTGTTCGCATGCAAGGTCGCGATCAGGCGCACCTGATCCTGGTAGGCCGCGAGAAAATCAGGGCCAAGCGCTGGCTCGGCCGACAGTTCGCCGTCAATCAACTGCTGGTAATACCGTTGATACGCACGCCAATGCGCGCCCTCCCTGAAGAACCTTGGAGGTTTGCCCTGACGTACAAAGCAGCGTTGCAGGTGATCCGGTGCAAACGCCTGGCGTACGCCCTGCACGGCGGCCCGGCACGCCGCCAGCATCGCCACTTGATGGGCTTGCAGGTCGCGGAATGCCTGGGTCACGGCCTGTTGTGCGGGCAGCTCACCCACTGCGCCATCACCCAACAACATGTGCAGGTCCTGTAGGCCGTCGTGCCCTTGGCAATCCATGTCCAACTCGCCTTTCAGCGCCTCCTGGGTGCGCAGGCACTGTTGCAGGTCATCAAGGGTGTGCTTGAGCAAGCGCGCTACCCTGATCGCCAAAGCCTCGCAGCGCGGCGTGTCGAGCATCTGCATACGGATACCCAGCGCCTCGGCGAAGTGCGCCCAGAACGCATCGTTGCTCTGCGCCGCCGATGCAACTGGCAATGGCGCAGCGGCTTCGTCCGCAGGCGCCGTGAGGGTCGGCGTCCGCAGATGGTCCCATTGCGGCGTACCGCGCTCCGTGCAGGATTGCGGCGTGTCATTGGCCCCCCACGCCTCCTCGATCAACGGCAGCGGGGCCGGCGCCAGAAACCCATCGTCGGGAATCGGCACAGGTTCTGCCAACCGCTGCAGCGGCGCCATCAACCGTGCGCGAATCGCCAACGGCCCCAACTCGAAGACGTTGCCATCGTGGATCGGCCACGGCTGCCCCCGGCGCAAGCGTTCGGCGCTGCCCGCCACACCGATACCATTACTGCTGATATCGGTGAGGAAATAGCGCTCGTCCCGGTAGCTGACCAGGCCATGGTGGCTGGACAACACGCGGCTGGCGTCGGGAAGCACCCAGTCGCAACCGCTGCCCCGCCCGATCACACCGCCGGCGCCAGCAAACACCTTGTGGGCCGATGGGGCGGCTTGGCCGCCGCTGCACACCTCTAGCACTAACTGCATGAATGACCTCTCCGACTCACTGGCCACGGTGGCTCGCCTGTGGATCGCCCAACGGGCGGTAGTCACCGTCATCAAAGACGTAATTGGCGTTGCAGCCGCCCAGTAAAAAAACCGCAAGCACCAGGGCTCGCCACCAACGATCAGGCATTGGGTATCTCCCTAAAGGATTCATTCAGTGTTCCGCCAGGGCATCGCCAAGGGGAATATTCAGGCGGGCCAGGCGATACAACAGCGTGCGCCGCGCGACCCCCAACTCACGCGCGGTGCGCGTTCGGTTACCACGGTTTTTGTGCAGGCAATCGATCAGGACCACCCGCTCGACCCGTTCCAGGCGCTGGCGCAACGTGGCCTCGACCACCGCCACCGGCGAGTCGGGCACCAGCGAAAGGTGCGTCGGCAGGATGACGCCGTCGTCACTCAGCAATACCGCGCGCTCCACCAGGCATTTGAGTTCGCGCACATTGCCCGGAAAGCCGTGGCTCGACAGTTGATCGATCGCAGCGCCTGACCAGGCCACCGGCGCCTTGCCCAGCATCGAACAGGCGTTGTCGGCAAAGTGCCGGGCCAGCAACAGCACATCGCCGTCCCGCGCACGCAAGGCGGGCAATTCGATGGGGAACTGCGCCAGGCGGTAGTACAGGTCCTCGCGAAAACTGCCCAGGGCCACCATGGCCGCAAGGTCCCGGTGGGTCGCAGCGATGATGCGCACATCGACCTTATGGGCGCTGCTGGCCCCCAGTGGGCGCACCTCGCCCTCTTGCAACACCCGCAGCAACTTGGCTTGCAATGCCAGCGGCATGTCGCCGATTTCATCGAGCAGCAACGTGCCGCCGTGCGCTGCATCAAACAGCCCGGCATGGTTGCGTTCGGCACCGGTGAACGCTCCTTTGCGATAGCCGAACAGCTCGCTTTCCAGCAGCCCTTCCGGGCACGCGGCGCAGTTTTGCACGACGAATGCCTGGGCCCTGCGCGGGCCGCTGGCGTGAATGGCGCGCGCCACCACTTCCTTGCCCGTGCCGGTTTCACCGCGCAGCAATACGGTGTAAGGGGTATGCAAGACCTTGCTTATCAAGCGGCAAGTGTCTTGCATGGCTGCACTGTTACCGATAAGGCCATAGGTGCTGATCGGTGGCGCATTCACCTCGGGCAGCACATCTGCCTGTACCGGCTGCATACGCCGCAACATCGCCCGTTGGTTCAGGGCAAAACTGCCCAGTTGCGCCAGCGATGCCGTGTAGCCCTGCAACGTTACCGAGCGCAGGCTGGCGCACAGCAACACGCCGATGATTGCGTGGCGAGCGTTCAGCAGCGGCACGCTGGCCAGGGCACGCCACGGCGCCGACGCTGTAGGCAGGAACGCGCTGTCATAGACACTGCCGTGCACATCGTCGAGGCAAAGGGTGATGCGCTGGCTCACGACACACTGCAGCAGTTGCTCGTGCTGGAAATCCCTCTCGCCCAGCGGCTGTGCTTCACGTGAATGCTGGGCAATCAGCACCAGCCGCCCACTGGTTGCATCCCGCCAATACAATTGGCTGAGTTCACACTCGCTCAGTTGTGCGGCAGCGGTCACGCACAGGTTCGGCAAACGACTTTCATCGTGTTCAAGCCCCAGGCGGCTGATCCAGCCCAACAGGGTTTCGGCGTAGGCCAAGGGTTGCGGCAGTTGGCTGAATAACGTCTGCGTCATTGGCTGAACTCACAGACCGGCGCGCCGTGTTCGTCCAGCCGCGCGTGGACGTGGGCGAGGCATTCGCCAGCCGACATCGCGGCCAGCAACTGATCCGCCATCTGCGCTAGCAACTGGTTCTCGATCCATTGGTCGATGTAGCGGGCGCCGCTGTCGCTATGCAGGCAACGCTGCGCCATGTGCGCAACCAGTTCGTCGGTATAGGTAAACGCCAGTTTGCGTTGCTGCAAGCGCTGGCCCAGGCGCCCAAGCTTGAGACGGGCGACGTCATGCAGTCCTTCACCGGCAATCGGGTAGTAAGGCACCACACGCATGCGCGCAAGCAACGCCGGTTTGAAGTGCGCACGCAGCACCGGCTGGATCGCCGCGTGCAACGCCTCGATGGCGGGCCGCTGCCCGTCGGCGCACAGTGCGCCGATGTGCTCGCTGGCGAGGTTGGACGTCAGCAGGATCAGCGTATTGCGAAAGTCGATCGCCCGGCCTTCGCCGTCGTTGGCGCGGCCCTTGTCGAAGACCTGGTAAAACAGGTTCAACACCTCCGGGTCGGCCTTCTCGACCTCATCGAGCAAGATCACCGAATACGGGCGCTGGCGCACCGCCTCCGTCAGCACACCGCCTTCGCCGTAGCCCACATAGCCAGGCGGCGCACCGATCAAGCGCGACAGCGAGTGCTTCTCCTGATACTCGGACATATTGAGGGTGGTCACAAAACGCTCGCCGCCATACAACAGGTCCGCCAGGGCCAATGCGGTTTCGGTCTTGCCCACTCCGCTGGGGCCGACCAACAGGAACACGCCTACCGGCGCGTCGGCAGGGTTCAGCCCCGCCGCGACCGCTCGCAGATTGCGGTCGAGGGCCTGCACGGCGTGTTCCTGGCCGAAGATGCGTGCGCGCAAGGCGTCGGCGAACCCCATGACCATGGCACTGTGTTCCAGGGCGATCTGTGCCACGGGAATGCCGGTCCAGGCGCTGATAACTTCAGCGATCAGGCGGGGGCAGACTTCGGCCTTGATCGACGGTTGTTCGTCTTTCGGCAACGCCTCACACGCCTGTTCGATTGACTCCAAGCGCTGGTTCACGCCGTGCAGGGCCGCATGGTCGACGGGTAATCCGGCGTCGGCATCGCGGGTCAACGCCCCATGCTGGCGCATGGCTTCTGCGCGCTCGGCGCGCAACTGCTGCATCGCCTCACTGGGCATCGCCAGCTGCGTACGCAGCCTGGCGCAGGCCGTATCCAGCACATCCACGGCCTTGTCCGGCAATTGGCGCCCGGCCAGATAACGCGCGCTCATGTGCGCAGCGGCAACCACCGCGTCGTCACGCACGTACACGCCATGGCTGGCCTCATATACCGGCACGAGCCCGCGCAGGATCGACACAGCGTCGCCAACGCTCGGCTCGTTGACCAGCACCGGCTGAAAACGCCGGGACAACGCCGGGTCTTTTTCGATGTGGCGTTTGTATTCCGACCAGGTGGTGGCCGCGATGGTCCGCAGCTCACCTCGGGCCAATGCCGGCTTGAGCAGGTTGGCCGCATCGCTGCCACCTGCCGGACCACCCGCCCCCACCAGGGTATGCGCCTCATCGACAAACAGGATCACCGCCTGGGGCGAAGCCTGGACCTCGTCAATCAAGCCCTTGAGGCGCCGTTCAAATTCGCCTTGCAGGCTCGCACCGGCTTGCAGCAAGCCCATGTCCAGGGTCAACAGACGCACAGCCTTGAGCGGGGCCGGCACCTGCGCGGCGACCACGCGCAAGGCCAGCCCTTCGACGACGGCGGTTTTGCCCACGCCGGCCTCACCGACCAGGATCGGATTGTTTTTGCGGCGGCGCATCAGGATGTCGATCAACTGACGGATTTCCCCGTCGCGACAGAACACCGGGTCGATCCGCCCGTCACGGGCCTGCTGCGTCAGGTCATGGGTAAACCGTTGCAGCATCGACCCCACCACCGCCTGCTCGTGGGCCGGGGCTTGGCTCAGGATAAAGTCGCGCACGCGCGCCACATCCAGGCGTGCCAGGCAGCGCTGATAGGCGTTGCCCGCATGCTCCAGCGGGTGGCGCAACAGCGCCAGCAACAGTGCGCCGTGATCGACCTCGGGCTGCCCCAGTTCGACATGGGCTACCATCGACGCTTGCTGCAACCAGCGCACCAGGGGCTGGGCGAACACGGGATTGCG
Organism: Pseudomonas sp. Marseille-Q1929; assembly: GCF_017316265.1. NCBI lineage: Bacteria > Pseudomonadati > Pseudomonadota > Gammaproteobacteria > Pseudomonadales > Pseudomonadaceae > Pseudomonas > Pseudomonas sp. Marseille-Q1929. The sequence goes on along the minus strand of NZ_JAFLWU010000017.1, from coordinate 38,158 downwards.
CGTCGCATGACTCTCGCTCTTGGGTTGCAGCACTGCGTGCAGTTCACTCGCGGGTACCCCGGCGTCCATCAGGGCCTTGTCCACCAAGCCGCCGGAATACTCCAACAGCACCAGCAGCAGATCTTCCACCAACACTTCCCGGCCACCACGGTTGACACAACGCTCGGCTGCCCGCTCCAGGTCGCCGCGCGTGCGGGCGGTCAAGGTCTGGATCAGTTGTTGCAAATCGATATTCATCATCATCCTTGCTCCCTATTGAACATTGCCGGCCAGCGTGACCGCGCCGTCGGCGCGCTCGTGCGCCAGCCAAGTGGTCCAGCCCAGGCGGCACACGTTGCGTGCGCCGATATGCAACGCACGGATCTCGCCTGCGGCCAGCACCAGGCGCAGGTCATAGGCCAGCGGGTCGCGTACGGTCAGCCGCACCAGGGCACACAACGCCGGGTAACCCGTGCCGAACGGCAAGAATTCGTGAAAACGCTGCCAATCGAGCCCAACGATATGCACCCGGAATTTGCCGCCACAGTCGGCGACACGCTCGCCCAACACCAGGTCCAGGCCCAGCCCATGGTTGGCAAGGCCCAACCGGTTGCGCTGCAGCGGCTCGATCGACACGCTGCGCGCCACCCACTGCTCGATGAACAAGCGCTCGTGCTTGAAGTAGTAACGCAGCACCGTCTCGACCAGGGCCGCCGAATGCGCGCGCAAACTCAACAGCCCGAGGTATGGCAGCAAGCGCTTGCAATCCAGTTGCGTCACCTCGCGTATCACCTGCCCGCCCAAGCCCACCAGCGCAAACATCTGCTCGGAGAAGGCATCACCCGCGCCGCTGCAAAACCGCGCGTGGTAGCGGTATTTGCGCCAGATCGGCAGCAGCAACCGTTGCAGGCGGTGTTGAAACAGGTTGAGAAAATCCCGCGTCACGTTGCCGCCTGTTTGCTCGGCACAGGCCTGTTCGCCGTAAAACGCCGGCAGCGGCGAACCCGCGCCAAACAGCCCGAGGACATTCAGGCGCAGGCGCGCACGCAGTTGCCCGTGTTCGTTGAAGAACTCCACGCGGTCAATGTCCTGCCCGGGAAACCCAAGGCCAGGGTTGGCGACAAACTCCAGTTGCTCGTACAGCGCGTCCTCATCCAGCAAGGGATGGGCGACGCGCAAGTGACCGACCACTTGCAGTACCGCCTGGTACAGCGAGTACTCGCGAATGGTGCGGGTCAGCGTGGTTAAAGCAGGGGTTGTTGGCCCATCCGGGTTGGCCATAGGTACACATCTCCTTGTGTGCTGATCACTCGCAGTTCGTGGTACGAGTTGAGGCTGGCGTACAGTGCGAAAAACTCATTGAGGACCGAGGCGAACACAAACACTTCACCTTGGCCGAGAAAGCCCTGGGGCTCGATGCACAGGTCGACGCGCAAGCCGCGCAATGGCAGGCCGCGATGCAGGCGGTCGACCGCTTCGTGGCGGATCGAACGCAAGGCGTCCAGGCGGCGCCGGCTGGTTTTCTGCGTCTGCCGGTCGTGATAGCGCGGCAGGTCGTAGGTTTCGAGAATCACTTTGAGCGCGTTGATATCGGTCAGCGACAGGTAGTTGAGCGACATGTGGCTGATCAGCTTCCACAGAAAATCCTGGTCCAGGGGCGGCGCAAAGCTGGGGGTCGGCACGCTGATATTGCGGAAGGTGACAAATTCCGGCGTTTGCTCGCAGGCCTGGCGGATATCGCCCACCTGCAGTTGCCGTGGCAGGTTGTGGTTGGTGCAGGTCAGCTCGACCGACAGTGTTTCCTGCTCATGGCCCTGCCCATGGCCGACCGCCAGCCAGGTATCCAGCCCGGCATGCTGCGCCGAAGCACGCTGGCGAACGGTATAGCTCGCGGCATCGCCATCGTGTTCAAAGGATTCGAACGGCACGTAAGCCTGGTAGCCCAAGCCCCCCGGCCGCCAGCCGGTCACCGTGTCCACGGAAAACACACTGGCATTGCCGGGGGCATATTCCCCCGGCAGCAGCAGGTACTCGTCCTGCCTGGCGTCCAGCCGCACCGGCACCGCGTCGTGCTGGAACAGGTTGACGATAGGCGTGCAATACAGCTTCACATTGTCCAGGGTCGGCGGCTGCGGCGCGTGCCCGCGAATATCCAAGGCAAAGCGCAGCAACAGGCTGCGCGTGGCTTTCAGCACCTGCGTGGGTAACGTGCGGACCACTTCAAGCCCGTTGATATCGACAAACAGATACTTCTCGGGAAAGACGAAGTACTCCTGCAAATGGCGGTAGCCGCGAAAGCTGTTTTGCGGATAAGGGATCAAGGCCTGATCCTCGGCAAACCCAACGGGTTGCACCTGCTGCGGGCGCAGTCGCAGCACCGTCGGCTGCCCGTCCCCGCCGTTGAGCGGTACCCCGTCCGCGTCCAACGGCAACAGTTCGATACCGTCCAGGTGCCGCAACAGGCTGAGGTACAACCCTTGGCTGATATAGCGGTCGCCGGCCAGATACAGGCGCAGGGTGTCGACGGCCAGCATACTGAAATCACCGTCGGCGCTCATGTCCAGGCGCAGGCTCAACAATGCGCGCTCGCCTTGGGCTGCATAGTCCAGCGCGCCGATCTGCAGCGGCATGACCTGGGTGGTGTAGCAGGTGCGGAAACGGCAGCGTGCGCCATTCACCACCACGCTCTCCACGGCCGTATCCCGCGCCACCTCGACGCCAGGCCCGGCGTGCTTGAGCGGGTCGAACTGCAACATGCTGAATGCCGGCACCGGCCGCATATAGTTGGGCCACAACAATTGCATCAGCGAGTGGCTCAGCTCGGGCAGTTCATCGTCCAGCTTCTGGCGCAGACGCCCGGTGAGAAACGCAAAGCCTTCCAGCAACCGTTCCACATCCGGGTCTTGCCCGCTGTCGGCGAGGAATGGCGCCAGGGCTGGGTTGCGCTCAGAAAAACGCCGCCCAAGCTGACGCAGGGCGCTGAGTTCACTTTGGTAATAGCGGTTAAAGGCCATCAGGCACCACCTCGACCCGTCCGGCCTCACCCAATTGAGCGCGGAATGCGACGGGCTGGGTGACGCCGTTGACGGTCAGCAGCGCGTCAATTACAAACGTGAGGACCAAGGGGTCGCGATCACGGGGCAACAGCCTGACGTGGACATTCGCTAGCCGTGGTTCGCAGGCCTGGATAAAACCCTCGATCTGCCGCCGTGACTGGCTCAACGACTCATGCAGGCTGCAACGCATGTCGTTGAAGTCGGGCAGCCCGTAGTCCGGTCGCGTCTGCACGCTACCCGCGCGGGTGCTGAGCATGTTCCCCAGGTGTGTGGCGATGCAGGCCACGTGGGAGGCTTGGGCGGCCTCCGGCCGTGCCAGGCGCTCGAACAGGCTGCGGTGATCGGTCATCCCTTGGCTGGCGCTCATGCTTTGTCGAGCTTGCCGACCAGGGACAGGGTGAAATCCGCCCCCATGTACTTGAAGTGCGGTCGCACGCTCAGGTTGACGCGATACCAGCCGGGTTCGCCTTCCACGTCACTGACGATAATCCGCGCGGCCCGCAACGGGCGTCGCCCACGCACTTCGGCGCTGGGGTTTTCCTGATCGGCGACGTACTGGCGGATCCACTTGTTAAGCTCCAGTTCCAGGTCGGTACGTTCCTTCCACGACCCCAGCTGTTCGCGCTGCAAGACCTTAAGGTAATGAGCCAGGCGGTTGACCACCATCATGTAGGGCAATTGCGTGCCCAGGCGGTAGTTCAACTCCGCGCCCTTGCCTTCGGCGCTGATGCCGAAGTGCTTGGGTTTCTGCACCGAGCTGGCGGAAAAGAACGCGGCGTTGTCACTGCCCTTGCGCATGGTCAAGGCGATGAAGCCTTCCTGGGCCAACTCGTATTCGCGACGGTCGGAGACGAGGACTTCGGTGGGAATCTTGGTTTCGATTTCGCCCATGCTGTGGAAGTGGTGCAGCGGCAAGTCCTCCACTGCACCGCCGCTTTGCGGGCCGATGATGTTCGGGCACCAACGAAACCGCGCAAAACTGTCGGTCAGGCGTGTGGCGAAGGCATAGGCGGTATTGCCCCACAAGTAGTGTTCGTGGCTGTGGACCACGTTCTCCTGATACACAAAGGTCTTCACCGGGCATTCGAGCGGGTCGTAGGGCGTGCGCAACAAGAAACGCGGCACCGTCAGGCCGATGTAGCGCGCATCCTCGCTTTGGCGAAAGCTTTGCCATTTGGCAAACTGCGGGCCTTCGAAATGGTCCTTGAGGTCCTTGAGGTCCGGCAACCCGGTGAAGCTTTCGAGGCCAAAAAAGCCCGGCCCCGCAGACGCGATAAACGGCGCATGGGCCATACAGGCAACGCTGGACGCGTACTGCATGAGCTTGACGTCAGGAGCGCTGGGCGACAGGTAGTAATTGGCAATGATCGCGCCCACGGGCTGGCCGCCAAACTGGCCGTACTCAGCGCTGTAGATGTGTTTGTACAGCCCGGACTGGGTGATTTCCGCCGAGTCTTCGAAGTCGTCGAGCAAGTCCTGGCGGGCGACATTCAATAGCTCGATCTTGATGTTTTCCCGAAAGTCAGTGCGCTCGACCAGCAGTTGCAAGCCTTTCCACGCGGCCTCCAGCGCCTGGAACTCGGGATGGTGGAGAATTTCGTCCATTTGCCGGCTGAGCTTGGTGTCGATCTCGCTGATCATCCGGTCAACCAGGCGTTTCTTCACCGGTTCACCGCTGTTATGCGGCTTGACCAACTCTGCGATAAACGCGGCGACGCCGCGCTTGGCAATGCCGTAGGCCTCATCATCGGCGTTCAACAGCGTCTGGGCGATGATGCTGTCGAGAATGCTGCGTTCGTTGGTGGGTTGCAGGTGCTGCGGCTGTGTTTGGATGCTCATGCATCAGTGTCCTTTTACTGAAAAAATCAGGCGTCAGGGCTGCTCAGGCCAAGCTCAGCCAAGACCCGCGCGCGGGAATCGTCGTCGGCCAACGCCTGTTCAATGGCGTGGCGAAAACTCGGCGTATTGCCCAGCGGGCCCTTGAGCGCCATCAACGCTTCACGCAGGGCCATCAGTTTTTGCAACTCCGGGACCTGCTCGACCAGGCTCGCGGGGTTGAAGTCCTTCATTGAGTTGATGCGCACGGCTATGCCCAGCTCTTGCGTGTCGGCCTCGTCCTGCAGGCGATTGCGCACGCTGAGGGTGAGGCTCAACGCCTGTTTGGCGAGCACCTCGTCCAGGGTGTGTTTGTCGATGCCGATGGGTTTGCGGTCTTCCAGCTTGCGTAGGTCCTCGCGCCCGGTGAAATCCCCCAGCACCAGCAATTTCAACGGCAGCTCGACCTCTTCCTGAGCACCGCCAAGCGCTGGTTTGAACGTAATATTGATGCGCTCCTTAGGCGCAACTGAACCGTCTTTGGCCATGGTGTTTCTCCTTTTTTTTGTGGCTCGAAAGCCTATTCAAGTACCGCTTCCAGATCGAAACGGCACAACCTGCGATGGGTGTCTTCCTTGCGCTCGCGCACGGCCTGGCTTTGCGGCAAGAGGTCGCAACAGCGGTACAGCAATTGCGCGACCTGCAAGGCCAGCGCCGGCTCCCAGCGCTCGAGCCCGGCGTGTTGCAGTTCTTGGTCGAGCTGTTCGAGCTGGACCTTCGCCAGCTCATGTTTGCCTGCCAGCACACACAACCGGGCCACGGCCAGGCGCCACTGAAAACGTTCACGCTCACTGACGGCGGCACGCACGCCCTGGCTGAGTTGGTTGACGGCGGCCTTGAGTCCATCCTTGCGCAACACGGGCATGACCTGCTGCAGGGCGGCCTCCCAAGGCTGTGTCGTGGCATCGATGGCCACCTTGGGCGGCTCGGGCTTGCGCATATGACGTTCGACATGGAGCGTGATCCAGTCACGGGTGGTCGCGTCGGCAAAGGGCCTGCCGTCGTGAAAGCGCAGCTCGGGCAGGTTCGGCAAGCGCTTGAGCAACAGGGCAAAGTCGGCCTCAAGTTCGGCCATCGCCGCTGCGGCCTGCAACGCGGCCAGGCACTCCCAGACCCGGCGCAGGCCATCGAACCAGAACATCGCCGTCGCGAGGCTGGCTTCAAGCTCAAGCAACAAGTCGGCGTAATGCCCCTGGTCGAAGCGCTCCTGGTAGCGCTGGAGTTTTTCTGGCGTGGGGCCGCGCAGGGTGGTGACGCGCTCACCGTCGGCATCCGGGTAGCCCACCAGCGTCAGCCAGGCCATGGCGCGGCTCAGGCGCAGGGCGCGCACGTCGGTGGCATCCTGACGCAACCACCAGGCGCACAGCGGTCGGGCTTGATCCTGCAAGGCACGCAGCCGTTTGTGCGCGGCTTTTTCGCTGTCGATGCCGGATTCCGGCGCGAGCAATTGGGTGGTGGCGTGCTTGAACTGGGCAATCACCGCGCCCACGGCGCCGGGTTCAGGTGCCGCGTGTGCCGCACGCTCCAGATATTCCGCCAACTGCCGGCGCACCGGTAGCAGCAACGGGGCGTCATCCCCCAGGTGCCGAGACCAGTGTTCATCGAGCTGCGTGAGGTGTTCAAGAATGGCTTGGAATAAAGGACGTTGCGGGTGCAACGCGAGGTTTTGCAGGCACAGCGGCTCCAGGCGCAGCACCAGCCAACCAAAGGCCGCCGCTCGGGTACGCGGCTTGGCGGGGTAAACCTCGAGCCAATGTTGCTCACAGAGATCACGCAGCAACCCCAGGCCAGCGAGCAACCCGGGGAAGGATTCGCACTGATGCAGCGCCCAGGTCAACCACACTGCGACGCGCAAATCCTTTGAGTGATGACGCAACACACCCTCAGCGACGTCCCTGACCTTCTGCCAGTCCGGCTGGCCGCTGCCATGTATCGATTGCGCCTTGGCCAGCTCGAACTCCAGGGCTTCATATTCACTTGAAAAGCGCATGTCACTGCCGGCGAACGTCGCCGCCGAGCAAGGCGAGCGTGCCAGTTCAAGGTAATAATCGAGCAATTTATCGGAGTAGATCATGCGCAGCCATCGACGACGATTAAAGGCAGGGCGGGCAAACTAATCATCGATTTAAACGCGAGACCAGCGCACCGCATCAACTTCGCTGAATCGCCGCGAAGCTCGCAAACATTAGCCACGCAAACATCATTGGGCAAGCAACGCAACCGGGGTTAAGGAATATCCTACAGCCCATATAAAACGGGGCTATGCGCAATTTTTTGCGCAGCTTGAACAACGTGAAACTCGTCAAAAAACTCGCAAACCATTTAAATGCGCAGCGCTGCGAGATGAGCAATTAACTGCACACTACTGCGCAGTTAATCCGGGCAAACACTTTCCAAAACCCGCCCATTTACCTCTTAACTAACTCCCAACTAAGCCACCACCCATTATTTCATTAGATCCTGCACTTTCAGGCACGCTTCTTGTTATAGGACCTTGCCCACCCGGCACCCTCCGCCGCGTGGAACCTCTTAATAACCAGACAAGGAAAGCGACATGCCAACACCCGCGTATCTCTCTATCACCGGTGTTAAACAAGGTTTGATTACGGCAGGCACGTTTACCCAGGACTCGGTCGGCAACCTCTACCAGGAAGGCCACGAAGATCAGATCCTGGTACAGGCGTTCAGCCACCAGGTGATCATTCCTCGTGACCCGCAGTCCGGCCAACCCACCGGGCAGCGTGTGCATAAGCCATTGATGATCAGCAAGATCTTCGACAAGTCCTCGCCCCTGCTCTTCAGCGCGCTCACGGCGGGTGAAGAGGTAAAGTGCCGCCTGGAGTGGTTCCGGACCTCCTCGGCCGGCACCCAGGAGCATTACTTCACCATCGAGCTGGAAGGCGCGACCATCGTCGATATCCAGTCACGCATGCCCAATTGCCAGGACCCGGCGAATGCGCATTTCACCCATCTCGAGGACGTGCACTTCACCTATCGCAAGATCGTCTGGACCCACGAAGTGGCCGGCACTTCCGGCTCGGACGACTGGCGCACGCCCGTAGTCGGCTAGACCATCGCCAACGGGTGCTTGCGCTTCGGCGCACCAAATACCCGGTCGATGGCCTCCAGGTCGTGTTCATCCAGCACAAGCTGTGCGGCGCTTGCGTTAAGCCGTACATGCTCGGGGGTCACGGCCTTGGGGATGGCGATCACACCGTCCTGGCGCAACACCCAGGCCAGGGACACCTGCGCCGGGGTAACGTCATGGCGGCGGGCGATCTGCTTCAGGGTGGGGCTGGCCAACAGCGCGCCGCCCTGGGCAATCGGGCAGTACGCCATGAGCGGTAAGTGGTGCTGCTGCCACCAAGGCAGCAAGTCGAACTCGATGCCGCGCTCTTCAATGTTGTAGAGCACCTGGTTGGTGGCACACGCCGGGGCGGCGAGTTCCTGGAGGTCTGCCACGTCAAAGTTGGACACACCCCAGCGACCGATTTTGCCGGCTTCACGCAAGCGTTCGAAGGCGTCGACGGTTTCTTCCAAGGGATACTGGCCACGCCAGTGCAGCAGGTACAAATCGATGTAGTCCGTGCCCAGGCGTTGCAGGCTGGCGTCGCAGGCACGTGGCACGCCCTTGCGGCTGGCATTGTGCGGGTACACCTTGCTCACCAGGAACACCTGGTCGCGCCTGCCGCGAATGGCTTCGCCGACCACCTCCTCGGCGCCACCTTCACCGTACATCTCAGCGGTATCGATCAGGCTCATGCCCTCGTCGATCCCCAATTGCAAGGCCGCAACTTCGGCACGGCGCTGGCCCGGGTCCTCGCCCATGCGCCAGGTGCCCTGGCCGACAACAGGCACGGGAACACCGGCCAGATCAATGGTACGCATGACAACCTCCTGATGAGTTCGCGGATAAACAGTGTGGCATTCGCCGGACAAAAGGGTTCAATCGCAGTATGGTTGGCGCCTGCCAAGTCGCCAGGAAGAACCTGCAATGCTGTTTGTCGTCATGCTCGGGGGCAAGCACCCACGGGCCAGGATCGAAGTGCACGATGTGGTATTCGCCGTGGCGGATACGCTGCAAGCCACCTACCCGCAATTGCGCGATGCCTGGTTTGGCAGCCCCAAAGGTGTACACATTGATTCATGGATGGCGGTGGACGGCGTGGACGGCTGGAAGATCCAGCTCAGCCACCTGGCCCCCGCTGCCGGCGCCGAGCGCCTGTACTTCATCAACCTGGGCGGTTATGAAGCCAACGCGTTTGGCGAGGCTCATCACTACGTGCTGGTGGTGGCGCGCAATACGCGGGAAGCGAAAGCCCTGGGCAAGCAGCAAATGCTGCGCCATTGGGCCCAGGCCCATACCGATGCGGTAATGGATATTGATGACTGCCTGCCGATTGACTTGGTGGATGGGCGCTACATCCACCTGGAGCAAGGTCCACATCGGCCAGTCGTGCAGCACAACGACTACATCGTGCTGCCCTGATGGCAACTGTGGGAGCTGGCTTGTGTGGGAGCTGGCTTGCCTGCGATGCAGGCAACTCGGTACATCAGGCACACCCAGTTGATGCCATCGCAGGCAAGCCAGCTCCCACAGGGGAACGCGTCAGCTCCAGAGACCCGGTCGGCTACTAGGCCGCCTCGCTTTGCTTTTGATTTTGATCTTGGGCGCCCCGTTAAACACGCTGGCCGGAATTCGGCATGGATTTGGGGGGTAAACCGGCAGGGATGCCGGTTTAGCCGCCCCGCGCCATGGATGGCGCGTGGCGGCGGCCCCCCAAATCCATGTCGGATTACGGGCACACCGAGCCTAGGCGAGGTGCCGAGTGTTGGGGCAAGAGCGTTTTGCTTACTTTTGCGCTCTTCAAAAGTGAGCCGCCGTAAGGGCGGAACCAATAGCGGCCGTTACCGCAGCAATGGATATGTACTCACTCCAACCAAAAGCCAACCCAGCGGAACTTTGCCAACAAATAACCGCCTGAATCCGGTACGCTCCCCCTTTTTACCCCAAGGAGATCCTCCCCATGGCCAAAGCCACCGCCCGTCACATCCTCGTTTCCACTGAAGACAAGTGCAACGAACTCAAGGCCCAAATCGAAGGCGGCGCTGATTTCGCAGAAATCGCCAAAGCCAATTCCAGCTGCCCATCCAGCCGCGACGGCGGCAACCTGGGCTCGTTCGGCCCAGGCCAGATGGTCAAGGAATTCGACACTGTCGTTTTCAGCGCCCCGGTCAACACCGTACAAGGCCCAGTGAAAACCCAGTTCGGCTACCACCTGCTGGAAGTCACCAGCCGCCAGGACTGATCCAGCCTGCGCTGATGCCCTACACAACGGCCCGCCTTTTGGTGGGCCGTTGTGCATGTGACGACTGGCGACACGAATGCCGTTAGCGTACAAATCCCTATTCCTGTTTACCCGGCGCTCAAGGCTGATAATGCGATTGGCTTTTCTAAGACTGCTTACTGCTTCCCTGCTGTTGACCAGCACCGCCGTGATCGCGGCGCCGCAGCCGTACCTCACCGTGTACGGCGAACCGGCCAAGTACCCCGCCGGCTTCCACCACTTCGACTACGTCAACCCCAACGCCCCCAAGGGCGGCAGCCTGAAGCGCTCGGCCATCGAGATCGGGCGCTTTGACCATGTGCTGCCGTATATCGACAAAGGCATCGGCGTGTCCCAGGTCGACGGCTGGCTGTATTCGCCCCTGGCCCAGCGCTCCCTGGATGAGCCCTACACCGTTTATGGCCTGGTGGCCGAGAAGATGGAACGCGCCGAGGATGGCCTGTCGCTGCGCTTCTTCCTCAACCCCAAGGCGCGTTTCGCCGATGGCACGCCGATCACCGCCGAAGACGTGCGCTACAGCTACAACCTGCTGATGACCCAAGGCCGCCTGGGCTTTCGCACACTGTTCGCCGACGTCAAGCACGTCGAAGTCGAAGGCGAACGCCAAGTGCGCTTCGATTTCTCCAGCAATGAAAACCGCACCCTGCCCCTCGACCTGGCGACCCTGCCGGTGCTCCCCGAACACTGGTGGAAAACCCGCGACTTCGCCAACGGCGGCGGCTACGAGATACCCCTGGGCAGCGGCCCGTACAAAATCAGCAAGATCGACTCCGGCAGCACCATCACCTTTACCCGCGACCCCGACTGGTGGGGTAAGGACCTGCCCGTCAGCCGTGGCCTGTACAACTTCGATCACCTGAGCCTGGAATACTTCGGCGACACCGAAGTGGCGCGCCAGGTCCTGCGCGGCGGTGCCTATGATTTCAACCGCGAGTTTTCCGCCACCGGCTATTCCATCGGCTACAACGGCCCGGCCCTCGACGAGGGCCGCCTGCAACGGGCGCACCTGGCCAAAGAGGCGCCGCAACCGGCCCAGGGCTATGTGTTCAACGTGCAAAAACCGATGTTCAAGGACCGCCGCGTGCGCCAGGCCCTGGCGATGCTGTGGGACTTCGAATGGGCCAACCGGCAGATGATGCGCACTATGTACATCCGTCAGCAAAGCTTCTTCTCCAACAGCCCGCTGGCCGCCAGCCAACCACCGAGCCCAGAGGAACTGGCGGTGCTCGAACCCCTGCGCGGGCAGATTCCCGACGAGGTCTTCACCCAAGTATTCAAGGCCCCCGTCACCGACGGCAGCGGCATGATCCGCGACAAGCAGCTGCAAGCCCTGGCCCTGCTGGAAGAGGCCGGCTGGAAACCGGACGGCGACAAGCTGGTCAACGCCGCAGGCGAGCCACTGGAGTTCACCTTCCTCAATACCCAGAACGGCCTGGAACGCCTGTTGCTGCCGTACAAGCGCAACCTCGCGCAGATCGGCATCACCTTGAATATCCGGCGCATTGACTCTTCGCAGTACGTGAACCGCCTGATGGCACGGGACTACGACATGATCGTCACTGGCTTCCCGGTCACCACGTCGCCGGGGATGGAGTTGTACAACTACTTCGGCTCAGAAGCCGCCTTCGACCCGGGCGCCAACAACTACATGGTGCTCAAGGACCCGGCCGTCGACATCTTGATCAAGGGCCTGGTCAAGGCCAACACCCAGGCGCAGATGCTCACCTACGCCCACGCCCTGGACCGGGTGCTGCAATGGAATTACCTATGGATTCCCAACTACTACCCGCCCGGCACGTCCGCCGCGTGGTGGAACCGCTTCGGCCGCCCGGCCGTCGAGGCGAAGAACGATGAAGCCCTGGAAAGCTGGTGGGAAATCAGCCCCACGCCGCTGACAGACGAACAGATGCAAAAACGCGGGGGTAGCCACTGATGTTTGCTTATATCGTGCGACGCCTGCTGCTGATCATCCCCACGCTGGTGATTATCCTGCTGGTCAACTTCGTGATCGTCCAAGCCGCCCCTGGCGGTCCGGTGGAACAAGCCATAGCCCGCCTGCAAGGCATCGGCGGCGGCGCGGTGGGGGGTTCAGGCGGCGACGGCATCAGCGAAGGCTCCCGCGCCAGCCGTGGCCTGGACCCGAAGCTGATCAAGGACATCGAAAAACAATACGGCTTCGACAAGCCCGCGCCGGAACGCCTGTGGCTGATGCTCACCAGCTACGCCCGATTGGACTTCGGCAACAGCTTCTTTCGCGGCAAGACGGTGATCGACCTGATCCTGGAAAAGATGCCGGTGACCATCTCCCTCGGCCTGTGGGCCACGCTGATCACCTACCTCGTCTCAATCCCCCTGGGGATTCGCAAGGCGGTGCGCCACGGCAGCAGCTTTGACGTGTGGAGCAGCACCGCCATCGTCATCGGCTATGCCATGCCCGCGTTCCTGTTTGCGATGTTCCTGATCGTGGTGTTCGCCGGCGGCACCTCGCTGAACTGGTTCCCGGTGCGCGGGCTGGTCTCGGAGAACTTCGAAGAGCTGAGCACCGTGGGCAAGATCGCCGACTACTTCTGGCACCTGGTGCTGCCGGTGACGTCGTTGGTGATCGGCGGGTTCGCCACGTTGACCATCCTCACGAAAAACTCGTTCCTCAATGAAATCACCCGTCAGTACGTGGTCACCGCCCGCGCCAAGGGCCTCAGCGAACGCCGCGTGCTGTACGGCCATGTGTTCCGCAACGCCATGCTGCTGGTGATCTCGGGAATTCCCCAGGCATTCATCAGCGTGTTCTTTGCCGGCTCCTTGCTGATCGAGGTGATTTTCTCCCTCGATGGCCTGGGCCGCATGAGCTACGAAGCGGCCGTCTCGCGGGACTATCCGGTGGTGTTCGGTTCGCTGTTTATCTTCACCCTGTTCGGCCTCTTGATAAAACTCATCGGTGACCTCTGCTACACCCTGGTGGACCCGCGTATCGACTTCGCCGCGAGGAACGCCTGATGCTTAACCTGTCTCCCGTGGCCCGTCGGCGTTTCGAGCGGTTCAAGAAGAACCGTCGCGGCTGGTGGTCGCTGTGGCTGTTTATCGGCCTGTTTATGCTTACTCTCGGCGGCGAGTTGATCGCCAATGACAAGCCGCTGGTGCTGAGCTTCAAGAACGAGCTGTATTTCCCGGTGTTCAAGCGCTACACCGAGCAACAGTTCGGCGGCCAGCTGCCGTTCCAGGCCGATTACCGCAGTGACTACGTACAAAAACTGATCAAACAGGACGGCGGCTGGATGCTGTTCCCGCCAATCCCGTTCAGCGACGACACGCCCAACTACGAACTGACCCGCCCTGCCCCCAGCCCGCCCTCGGCGGTGAACTGGCTGGGCACCGACGATCAGTCGCGGGACGTGTTGGCGCGGGTGATCTTCGGCGCGCGGGTGTCGATCCTGTTTGCCCTGGCGCTCACCGCGATCAGCGCGGCCATTGGCATTGCCGCCGGTGCGTTGCAGGGCTATTACGGCGGCTGGGTGGATTTGATCGGCCAGCGGGTGCTGGAAGTGTGGTCGGGGCTGCCGGTGCTGTACCTGTTGATCATCCTCTCGGGCTTTGTCGAGCCGAATTTCTGGTGGCTGCTGGGGATCATGGCGCTGTTTTCCTGGCTGGCCCTGGTGGACGTGGTGCGCGCCGAGTTCCTGCGCGGGCGCAACCTGGAATACGTCAAGGCCGCAAGGGCCCTGGGCTTGGGCGACGCGAAGATCATCCGTCGGCATATCCTGCCGAATGCCATGACCGCCACCTTGAGCTACCTGCCGTTTATCTTGACCGGGGCGATTTCCACCTTGAGCGCCCTGGATTTCCTCGGCTTCGGCATGCCCGCCGGCAGCGCGTCCCTGGGCGAATTGATCGCCCAGGGCAAGCAGAACCTGCAAGCGCCGTGGCTGGGCCTGACGGCGTTCTTCACCTTGGCGCTGATCCTGTCGCTGCTGGTCTTTATTGGCGAGGCGTTGCGTGACGCCTTCGACCCCCGTTCATGAGTGATTGCATATGAATCTGATCGAGATCCGCGACCTCAGCGTCGCCTTCAGCGTCCAGACCGTGGTGAGCAAGCTGAGCCTGGACGTGCGCCCCGGCGAGTGCCTGGCGCTGGTGGGCGAGTCGGGTTCGGGCAAGTCGGTGACGGCCCATTCGATCCTGCAGTTGCTGCCCGAAGCCGGCACGTTGACCACCGGCTCCATTCGTTATCGCGGCGAGGAACTGGTGGGCGCATCGGCCAGCACCTTGCAGAAGCTGCGCGGCAACCGCATCGCGATGATCTTCCAGGAGCCGATGACCTCTCTCAATCCGCTGCACAGCATCGAAAAGCAGATCGGCGAAACCCTGCTGCTGCACAAGGGCCTGGGTGGCAAGGCGGCGCAGGCGCGCATCCTTGAACTGCTCGAACTGGTGGGCATCCAGAAACCCCAGGAACGCCTCAAGGCCTATCCGCATCAGCTCTCCGGCGGCCAGCGCCAACGGGTGATGATCGCCATGGCCCTGGCCTGCGAGCCGGAACTGCTGATCGCCGACGAGCCGACCACCGCGCTGGACGTGACGGTGCAGCGCAAGATCCTGCTGCTGCTCAAGTCCCTGCAACAGCGCCTGGGCATGTCGCTGCTGCTGATCAGCCACGACCTCAACCTGGTGCGCAGCATTGCCCAGCGCGTGTGCGTGATGCGCGCCGGCGAGATCGTCGAACAGGCCGACTGCCAGACGTTGTTCACGGCACCGCAGCACCCTTACAGCCGCCTGCTGCTGGACGCCGAACCCTCGGGAGACGTGTTGTGCAGCGACCCGCGTGAAACGGTGTTGCAGGTTGACGACCTGAGCGTGCACTTCCCCCTCGGCGGCGGTTTGTTCCGGCGCAAAACCTATCTGCGCGCGGTGGACGGCATCAGCCTCAGCGTGCAACGCGGCAAGACCCTGGGGATTGTCGGTGAGTCCGGCTCGGGCAAGTCCACCTTGGGCCAGGCGATCCTGCGCCTGCTGGACTCCACCGGCAGCATCCGCTTCCAGGGCACCGCCCTCGACCCGCTCAACCACCAGCAGATGCGCCCGTGGCGCAAACAGATGCAGGTGGTGTTCCAGGACCCTTACGGCAGCCTCAGCCCACGCATGTCAGTGCAGCAGATCATCAGCGAAGGCCTGGAAGTGCACGCGCCGTGCAGCCTGCAAGAGCGCGATGCGCAGGTGATCCAGGTGCTCAAGGACGTCGGCCTCGACCCCGCCAGCCGCCACCGCTACCCCCACGAATTTTCCGGTGGCCAGCGCCAACGCATCGCCATCGCCCGCGCCCTGGTGCTCAAGCCGGCGCTGATGCTGCTGGACGAACCGACCTCGGCCCTCGACCGTACGGTGCAGAAGCAGGTGGTGGCGCTGTTGCGTGAATTGCAGGAAAAGTACGGCCTGACCTACCTGTTTATCAGCCATGACCTGGCGGTGGTGCGGGCCATGGCCCATGACATGATCGTGATCAAGGATGGCAAGGTGGTGGAGGCTGGGGCGAGTCATCAGGTATTCGAAGCCCCCCAGCACGCCTACACCCAAGAGCTACTAGCCGCCGCCAACATCCCCCTGTAAACGCATACCCCTGTGGGAGCTGGCTTGCCAGCTCCCACAGGACCGCACTCCCACTCCTATTTTGTGTTGGCGGCAAAAGCATGAACACCAGCGAAAGCCTCAAGGACTACCAACAGGTGCGCGGCCTGGCCATCCAGTCGCTTTTCGAGATCATCGAACAGTCCAGCGAAGGCACGGTGATTGTCGACCGCGACGCCAATATCGTCTGGATGAACGAGCGCTACGCCAAGCGCTTCGGCCTGAAAAGCGCCGATGAAGCCATCGGCCAGCCGTGCGAGCAGGTGATTTCCAACAGCCTGTTGCGCCAGGTGGTGCGCACCGACCTGCCGATCCTGCTGGACATCCAGGACACGCCCAAAGGCCCGTTGGTGGTGATGCGCCTGCCGATTCACAACGACGCCGGCGCGGTGATCGGCGCGATTGGTTTTGCGCTGTTCGATGAGCTGCGCAACCTGTCGCCGCTGATCGAGCGCTACCTGAGCATGCAGCAGGAACTGGCCTCGACCCGCTCGTTGCTGCGTTCGCGGCAGAGCAAATACAACTTCGCGCATTTTATCGGCACCAGCGCCGCCAGCCTCGAAGTCAAACGCCGCGCACGGCGCAGTGCCAGCGCCGAGTCGCCGGTACTGTTGCTGGGGGAAACCGGCACCGGCAAGGAATTGCTCGCCCAGGCGATCCACGGCGCATCACCGCGTGCACACAAGGCGTTTGTCAGCGTCAACAGCGCGGCGATTCCCGCCGACCTGCTCGAAGCCGAATTCTTCGGCACCGCGCCGGGCGCGTTTACCGGCGCCGACCGCAAGGGCCGTGCCGGCAAGTTCCAGATCGCCCAGGGAGGTACGTTGTTCCTCGATGAAATCGGCGATATGCCCCTGCCGCTGCAAAGCAAACTGCTGCGCGTATTGCAGGAAAAGGAGTTCGAACCGGTAGGCTCCAACGAAATGCTCCACAGCGATGTGCGGGTGATCGCGGCGACGTCCATGGACCTGGAAGCGGCGATCAAGCGCGGTGAGTTCCGCGCAGACTTGTACTACCGGCTGAACGTGCTGCCGATCCAGGTGCCACCCTTGCGCGAGCGCCTGGAAGATATCCCGGCGCTGAGCGAGGCGATCCTTGAGGAACTGCGCAGCCAGCACGAACTGGACCGCGAAGCCCTGGCGCTGCTGGCGCAACATGCGTGGCCGGGGAATATCCGCGAGCTGCGCAATGTGCTGGAACGGGCGGCGTTGTTGAGTGATGACCTGGTGCTGGATGCCGAGGAGATTCGTGCGGCGATCGGCACCTTTACCCCGGTCGAGCGCAATGCGGTGGCGGCGGTAGAAGGCGAAAGCTTCAGCGCGGCGCGGGAACGGTTTGATCGGCAGGTCATTGCGGCGGCGCTGGCGGCCTGCGGGGGGAATGTGGTGGAGGCGGCCAAGCGGTTGGGGCTGGGGCGGTCGACGTTGTACAAGAAGATGGTGGCGTTGGGCATCGCCTAGTCTCCAAAACGAGACACAACTCTCAAATCAAAGACAATCAACTGTGGGAGCTGGCTTGCCTGCGATAGCGGTACATCAGTGACAGATGAGCAAGCTGATAGACCGCTATCGCAGGCAAGCCAGCTCCCACAGGGGATCTTCATTTGTCTCAAATTAGAGACAACCTTCAAAATCGCCATCAAGAATTTGTATATTTTCCTTATATTTCAATAACTTAATATCTTGGCACAGATCTAGCTATAGCTTCCTCCTACAGCAACACCCCACAAAAATAACAATTCGATCCGGAGACACTCCATGAGTGTAATCATCGCCCTGGCAGCCCTCGCGCTGCTGATGCTGGCTGCCTACCGTGGCTATAGCGTTATCCTGTTTGCCCCCATCGCCGCCCTCGGCGCTGTCCTGCTGACTGATCCATCCGCCGTTGCGCCTGCCTTTACCGGGGTGTTCATGGAGAAGATGGTCGGTTTTATCAAACTGTATTTCCCGGTGTTCCTGCTCGGCGCGGTGTTCGGCAAGCTGATCGAGCTGTCGGGCTTTTCCCGTTCGATTGTGGCCGCGGCGATCCGCTTGCTCGGCACGCGCCAGGCGATGCTGGTGATCGTGCTGGTCTGCGCCCTGCTCACCTACGGCGGCGTGTCGCTGTTTGTGGTGGTGTTTGCGGTGTACCCGTTTGCGGCGGAGATGTTTCGCCAGAGCAATATCCCCAAGCGCCTGATTCCCGCGACCATCGCCCTCGGCGCGTTTTCGTTCACCATGGACGCCCTGCCCGGCACGCCGCAGATCCAGAACATCATCCCCAGCACGTTTTTCAACACCACCGCCTGGGCCGCGCCGTGGCTGGGCTTGATCGGCACGATCTTCGTATTCTGCGCCGGCATGCTCTACCTGGCGCGCCAGCGCAACAAGGCCCAGCGTGCTGGCGAAGGCTATGGCACCGAGCTGCGCAACGAGCCGGAAACCGCCGAAAACCTCAGCCTGCCCAATCCCTGGATCGCCCTGTCGCCGCTGATCCTCGTGGGCGTGATGAACCTGCTGTTCACCCACTGGATTCCGCAGTGGTACGGCAAGACCCACAGCCTCGCCCTGCCGGGCATGAGCGCGCCGGTAACCACCGAAATCGCCAAGCTCACCGCGATCTGGGCGGTGCAGGCGGCGCTGCTGGTGGGCATCTTGATGGTGCTCGCGTTCGGCTGGTCGGCGATCAAAAGCAAACTCGCCGAAGGCAGCAAAAGTGCGGTCAGCGGCGCGCTGCTGGCGGCGATGAACACCGCCTCGGAATACGGCTTTGGTGCAGTGATCGCCTCGCTGCCGGGTTTTCTGGTGCTGGCGGATTGGCTCAAGGGCATCCCCAACCCGCTGGTCAACGAAGCGATTACCGTGACCTTGCTGGCCGGCATCACCGGTTCCGCCTCGGGCGGCATGAGCATTGCGCTGGCGGCCATGTCCGAGAGCTTTATTTCGGCGGCCCATGCGGCCAATATCCCCCTTGAAGTGCTGCACCGCGTCGCCGCCATGGCCAGCGGCGGCATGGACACCCTGCCCCACAACGGCGCGGTGATCACGCTGCTGGCGGTGACCGGGCTGACCCACCGCGAAGCCTACAAGGACATTTTCGGCATCACCATCATCAAGACCCTTGCGGTGTTCGTGGTGATCGGGACTTTCTACGCCACCGGCATTGTGTGAGGTTTTCATGACGACTTTAAACGGCAAGACCGCCCTGGTCACCGGCTCCACCAGCGGCATCGGCCTGGGGATAGCGCTGAGCCTGGCCAAGGCCGGCGCCAACCTGATCCTCAACGGCTTCGGCGACGCCAGCACGGTGATCGCCCAGGTCCAGGCGTTTGGCGGCAAGGTCGGCCATCACCCGGCGGACGTCAGCGACCCGGCGCAGATCGCCGATATGCTCGCCTACGCCGAGCGTGAATTCGGCGGCGTCGACATCCTGGTCAACAATGCCGGCATCCAGCACGTGGCCGCGGTGGAAGACTTCCCTGCCGAGCGCTGGGATTCGATCATCGCCATCAACCTGTCGTCGGTGTTCCACAGCACGCGCTTGAGCCTGCCGGGGATGAAGGCCAAGGGTTGGGGGCGCATCATCAACATCGCCTCGGTGCACGGCCAGGTCGGCTCGGTGGGCAAGGCGGCGTATGTGGCGGCCAAGCATGGGGTGATCGGCTTGACCAAGGTGGTGGGCCTGGAGACGGCCACCAGCAATGTGACTTGCAACGCCATCTGCCCGGGCTGGGTGCTGACGCCGCTGGTGCAGAAGCAGATTGATGATCGCATCGCCACCGGCGTGGACCCGCAGCAGGCGCAGCATGATCTGCTGGCGGAGAAGCAGCCGTCGCTGGAGTTTGTCACGCCGCCGCAACTCGGCGAGCTGGTACTGTTCCTCTGCAGCGAAGCCGGCAGCCAAGTGCGCGGCGCCGCGTGGAACATCGACGGCGGCTGGCTGGCCCAGTAGCTCAAACACAGCGATTCAAATGTGGGAGCTGGCTTGCCTGCGATAGCTGTAGGCCAGTTAACACATCAGTGACTGACACACCGCCATCGCAGGCAAGCCAGCTCCCACCGTTTTCATCTGCGTTTGTTCAAGAATAAGAGGCAGCTTTATGTCCGACATCCTCTGGCAACCCTCCCCGGAACGCATCGCCGCCACGCGCATGGACCAGTTCCGCCGCTACATCAACGACCGCTACGCCCTGCAACTCGCCGACTACCCCGCCCTGCACCAGTGGAGCATCGACCAGCGCCCCGACTTCTGGCAGGCCATCGTCGCGTTCTTTGACGTGCAGTTTCGCAGCCCGCCCAGCGCCGTGCTGATCGAAGGCGATGAAATGCCCAGCGCCCAGTGGTTCCCCGGCGCCACCCTGAACTTTGCCGAACACCTGCTGCGCCGCCGCGACGACCACCCCGCCGTGGTTGCCATCGGTGAAGACGGCCAGCGCGAACAACTGACCTACGCCGAACTGGCGGCCCACGTCGCGGGCCTGCAAAGCAGCCTGCGGGCCATCGGCGTGACCCAGGGCGACCGCGTCGCCGCGTGCATGCCCAATACCTGGCAAACCCTGGTGGGCATGCTTGCCACCACCAGCCTCGGGGCGATCTGGTCGTGCTCCTCGCCCGACTTCGGCACCCAGGGCGTGATCGACCGTTTCGGCCAGATCGAACCCAAGGTGCTGATCACTTGCGCCGGTTACCGCTACGCCGGCAAAGACATCGACCAAACGGCCAAGCTCAACGAAATCCTCGAACGCCTGCCGTCCCTGGAGCAGCTGATCATCGTGCCGTACGCACGGCCCCAGGCGCAGGTCGCGGACTATCAAACAGCGGCCAGCGTCAGCCTGTGGGGCGACTTCTACCAACCCGGCGGCGAGCCTGAATTCGTCGCGGTGCCCTTCGATCACCCGCTGTACATCCTCTATTCCAGCGGCACCACCGGCGTGCCCAAGTGCATCATCCACGGCACCGGCGGTGTGCTGCTCACGCACCTCAAGGAACACGGCCTACATGCCGACCTGAACCGCGATGACTGCCTGTTCTACTACACCACCTGCGGCTGGATGATGTGGAACTGGCTGGTCTCGGTGCTGGCCATCGGCGCCACAGCGGTGCTGTATGACGGCTCGCCGTTTCATCCGGGGCCAGAGCGCCTGATCGACTTGATCGACGCCGAACGGATCAGCGTGTTCGGCACCAGCCCGAAGTTCCTCGCCACCCTGGAAAAGGCCGCCGTGCAACCGCGCCTGAGCCACGATTTGCGCAGCCTCAAGGGCCTGATCTCCACCGGCTCGCCGCTGTCGCCGCAAAGCTACGACTACGTGTACCGCGAGATCAAGGCTGAGCTGTGCCTGTCGTCCATGTCCGGCGGCACCGATATCGTCTCCTGTTTTGTGATCGGCAACCCGGTGCTGCCGGTGCGCCGGGGCGAGATGCAGTGCAAGAGCCTGGCGATGGCGATCGAGGTCTGGGATGACCAGGGCCGCGCGCTGGTCGGCGAAAAAGGCGAGCTGGTCTGCACCCGCCACTTTCCCGCCATGCCCATCGGTTTGTGGAACGATCCCGAGCAAAAGAAGCTGCGCGCCTCGTACTTCAGCCAGTTCCCCGGCGTGTGGGCCCAGGGCGACTACGCCGAGCAACGGCCCAACGGCAGCCTGTTGATTCACGGGCGCTCCGACGCGGTGCTCAACCCCGGCGGTGTGCGCAT
The DNA here is from genome assembly GCF_017316265.1 of Pseudomonas sp. Marseille-Q1929. NCBI lineage: Bacteria > Pseudomonadati > Pseudomonadota > Gammaproteobacteria > Pseudomonadales > Pseudomonadaceae > Pseudomonas > Pseudomonas sp. Marseille-Q1929. The sequence goes on along the minus strand of NZ_JAFLWU010000017.1, from coordinate 16,611 downwards.
CGGCACGGCGGAGATTTATCGCCAGGTGGAAAAAGTCCCCCAGGTGCTGGAAAGCCTGGCCATTGGTCAGCGCTGGCAGGATGACGTACGGGTGGTGCTGTTTGTGCGCCTCAACGACGGTATCGAGTTGGATGAGACCCTGGAACAGCAAATCCGCCAGGTGATCCGAGCCAACACCACGCCACGTCATGTGCCGGCGAAGATCCTCGCTGTCACGGATATCCCCCGCACCATCAGCGGCAAGATCGTCGAATTGGCGGTGCGCAACGTGGTGCACGGCGAACCGGTGAAAAATACCGACGCCCTCGCCAATCCACAGGCCCTGGAGGAGTTTCGCGACCGCCCCGAACTAGCGTGAAGATGAAAGGTTTCAGCCCTGACACACTCATTTGAGGACAAAACACCAAGGCGTGCTATTTTTCGAGGGGTAGTCAGCCGTTCCCGACTCACGGGATAATCGGCGTTTGTCATATTTCAAAGCGTTACGCTCAGGGCTTTTTCATGAATGGAACACCCACCGTCAGCGCAGCCGCCGCCTTGATCGCGCGGCTGGACTGGGCGCAAAGCCCCCTCGGTGAGATCAACGACTGGCCGCAAAGCCTGCGCACCGCCGTGGATATCGTCGTCCACTCACCGATGCCGATGCTCCTGCTGTGGGGCAGCCAACTGACCCAGCTCTACAACGACGGCTTCGCCCTGCTGGCCGGCAACAAGCACCCCGACGCCCTCGGTCAACCCGCGCACCAGGCCTGGCCGGAGCTGCAAAGCTTCACCGCGCCGATCTACAACGCCGTGCTCGAAGGCCAGGTGCGCACCTTCACCGAGCAGCGCTTTATCCTGCAACGCAATCACCGCGACACCGAGATCTGGCTGGACCTGACCTACAGCCCAGTGCGTGATGAAAGCGGCAGCGTCGCCGGGATCCTGGTCACCGCCATCGAAACCAACGAACGCCGCAAGGCCCAGCACAACACCGAGCAACGCCTGCAACTGGCGCTGGCCGCCACCGATGCCGTGGGCACCTGGGATTGGGACATCGGCGAAGACCGCTTTATCGCCGACGCCCACTTTGCCTACCTGCACGGCGTGGCGCCCGACCATGCCAGCCTGTTGCCCATTAGCGCCTACCTGCAAGGCGTGCACCCGGAAGACCGGGGCATGGTGGCGCGCAGCATCAAGCATTGCATCACCTTTGGCACCGAATACGCCGAGGAATACCGCCTGCAGCAAGCCGACGGCCAGGTGCGCTGGGTGTTTGCCCGGGGGCGTTGCTACAAGGACCATCAGGGCCGCCCGGCGCGTTTTCTCGGCGCGGCGCTGGACCTCACCGAGCGCAAGCACACCGAACAGGCCTTGCGCCAAAGCCAGACCGAGTTGCAGCTGATCATCAACGCCATGCCGGTGCTGATTGGCTACGTCGATCACGAGCAACGCTTTCGCCTGAACAACAGCGCGTACCTGGAGTGGTACGGCATGACGCCCCAGGAACTGTACGGCAAGAGCATCCGCGAAGTGCTCGGCGACGAGGTGTATGCCGGCCGCGAGGACCAGATCAACGCGGCGCTCAAGGGCAAGGCGTGCAGCTTCCAGACCATCACCCCGCACCGCGACGGGCGCCCGCGCCATGCGCTGATGAAGTACCTGCCGCGTTTCAGCAATGACGGTTCGGTAAACGGCTTCTACATCTTTGTCATCGACGAAACCGAACGCAAACTCACCGAAGAAGCCCTGCGCCACCTCAACGAGAACCTCGAAGAGCGTGTGGCCCAGCGCACCCAGGCATTGGCCGAAGCCAACGAGCGCCTGCAAAACGAGATGTTCGAACGCGAACGCGCCGAAGATGCCCTGCGCCATGCGCAGAAGATGGAAGCCGTGGGCCAGCTCACCGGCGGTATCGCCCACGACTTCAACAATATGCTCACCGGGATCATCGGCAGCCTGGACCTGATGCAACGCTATATCGCCGCTGGGCGCAGTGACGAAATCGGTCGGTTTACCGATGCCGCCGTGTCCTCCGCCCACCGTGCTGCCGCCCTGACCCATCGCCTGCTGGCGTTTTCACGGCGCCAGTCGCTGGACCGTCGCCCGCTGAACCCGAACCAGCTGGTGGCGTCCCTGGAAGAGCTGTTCCGCCGCACCAAGGGCGCGCATATCGCGCTCAAGGTGCAACTGGGCCACGACATCTGGCCGGTGAACACCGACGCCAGCCAACTGGAAAACGCCCTGCTCAACCTGGTGATCAATGCGCGCGACGCCATGCCCGACGGCGGCGAACTGCTGATCGAGACGGCCAACAGCTACCTGGACGGCACCGACATCACCACCCTGGAACCGGTAAAAGCCGGTGACTACGTGATGCTCGGCGTGTGCGACAACGGCGCAGGGATGGCGCCGAAAATCCTTGCCAAGGCGTTCGACCCGTTCTTTACCACCAAACCCATCGGCCAAGGCACTGGCCTTGGGCTGTCGATGATCTACGGCTTTGCCCAGCAGTCCGGCGGGCACGTGACCATCCACAGCGCACCGGGCCAGGGCACCTGCGTGCGCCTGTACCTGCCGCGCCTGCATGGCACCGCGCTGGAAAGCAGCCTGCCGGCCAGCCTCGGTGAAGCGCCGGTGGCCCTGGCAGGTGAAGCCGTGGTGGTGGTCGAAGACGATCCGGCGGTGCGCATGCTGGTGGTCAACGTGCTCGATGAGTTGGGCTACACCGCACACCAGGCGGCGGATGCACGCACTGCGCTGCCGCTGTTGGAATCGGATTTACGCGTGGATCTGCTGGTCACCGACGTCGGCCTGCCGGGCATGAACGGCAGGCAACTGGCAGAGATCGCCCGCCAACATAGGCCGGGCCTGCGCGTGTTGTTCATGACCGGGTACGCGGAAAAAGCCGCCGAGCGCCAAGGTTTCCTGGAGGACGGCATGGACATGGTGGCCAAGCCGTTTTCCATCGACCTGCTGGCCACGAAAATCCGTAGCATGATCAGCGTGGTCGAATGAGTTCAGGCATAATCGCGCGCCGTTGCACGTACCTGGTAGAGATCAATGAAAGCCCAAGCCCGTCATATCCTGGTGAAAACCAGCGAAGAAGCCGAACAACTCAAGCAGCGCATTGCCAAGGGCGAAGCCTTTGACGTGCTGGCCAAGAAGTACTCCACCTGCCCGTCGGGCAAGCGCGGTGGTGATCTGGGGGAGATTCGGCCGGGGCAGATGGTGGGGGTGATCGATGCGGTGATTTTCAAGAAGCCGCTGCGGGTGGTGCATGGGCCGATCAAGAGCAAGTTTGGGTATCACCTCGTGCAGGTGTTTTACCGGGATTGAGGGGTTGGCTTCAGGCCGCTATCGCAGGCAAGCCAGCTCCCACAGTTGACCGAGTTCCTTCAGACAAAACTCGGTCAACTGTGGGAGCCGGGCTTGCCCGCGATCCGCCGCAGGCGGCCAATCACCGGGGGATCAACGCCCCCGGCAGTTGAATCACCCGACTCGCCAACCCATGCCCCGCCACCGCCGCTTGCTCCGGCGAGCCGCCCTTCAAACGGCTGGCCAGATACGCCGCACTGAACGAATCCCCCGCCGCCGTCGTATCCACCACCTTCTCGACTTTCACGGCCGGCACAGCAAAGCGCTCGCCGTTAGAACGGATCAGGCAGTCCTCCGCACCACGCTTGAGCACCACTTCCTCAATCGCCGGATACGCCGCAAACACCTGCTCACTGCTGGCATACCCAAACAACGCTCGCTCGTCATCCTCGGTCAGCAAGGCCATGTCCACCTGGGCCAAGACCTTGCGATACGCCTCACGTGCCGCCTCGACACTGGCCCACAAACGCGGGCGGTAGTTGTTGTCGAACACCACCTTGCCGCCGCGCCGACGGGTTTCGACCAGGGTGTGCAGCAAGCGCTCGCGGCCGACTTCACCCAGCACCGCCAGGGTGATACCGCTGAAATACACCACGTCGTAAGCCGGCAATGCGGCCAGGATCGGCTCGGCAGCGGGCGTGGTGAAGCAGTCGCGCACGGCGGCTTCGTTGCGCCAGTAGAGGAATTTGCGCTCGCCATTGGCGTCGGTCTGGATGCAGTACAAACCCGGCAAGCGCCCGGGCAGGCGCTGGACCATGCCGAGGCCGAGGCCTTCGTCGGTCCATTGCTGGCACATGGCGTCGCTGAAGCTGTCATCGCCTAGCGCCGTCACATAGTCGACATGGCCGCTATCGCCCAGCTCGCGGCGCAGGTAGACCGCCGTGTTCAGGGTGTCGCCGCCGAAGCTTTGGTGCAGGCTGCCGTCGGCGCGGTGTTGCAGTTCGATCATGCATTCGCCGATGAGGGCGATGTGGGGGTGGGTGCTCATGGCGATTGTCTCGGGTGTTTTTTAGGGCCCCATCGCAGGCAAGCCAGCTCCCACATTTGAAAGTGTTCACAGATCAAAATGTGGGAGCTGGCTTGCCTGCGATGGCCGCGACTCGGTCTAGAAGCAGGTATGCAAACTCTCAACCACCTGCAACTGCTCATCCACCAGGCATCCCACCTGCCATTTGTCAAAGGTCAGGCAAGGGTGCGAAGTGCCAAACGAAATGATGTCGCCAATGCGCAGTTCAACCCCAGCGGCGACGGTCATGAACGCATGCTGATCCATCACGGCCGTGACCTTGCACGCGCTCACATCATCGCCTTCAGAGCCCACAACGCCCGCCTTGTAGCGCTTGAGCGGCACCGGCAACCCGGCGTCGTAGGCCACGTCGCGCTTGCCCAGGGCGATCACCGCAAACCCCGGCTCTGGCATCGATTGCACATGGGCCCAGACTTCCAGTGCCGGGCGCAGACCTTCGTTGAGGTCACTGCGACGGTCGAGCACGCAGCATTGCGCTTCTTTGTAGATGCCGTGGTCGTGGGCCACGTAGCTGCCCGGGCGCAATACGCTGAGGAAGCGGCCGGCGGCATTTTGTTCTTCAAACGATTCAGCGATCAGGTCATACCAGGCCGACCCCGAGGCGGTGACGATGGGCTTGGGCAGGTCGAACGAACCGTTGTTCTGCAGATCCACCGCCAGGCGCACCAGGCTCGCGGCAAAGTCGCGGATGCCGCTGATGGCGTGCTCGCCGTGGATCACCCCTTCGTAGCCTTCGATACCGGTGAGGGCCAGGGCCGGTTGGGCCTTGATCGCCTTGGCCAGGTCGCGCACTTCCTGCTCGCTGCGGCAACCGCAACGGCCACCGACTACGCCGTATTCGATCATCACGTTGAGACGCAGGCCACGGGCGGCGAAAAACAGGCCGAGGTCGGCGACGTTGTCCGGGTGGTCGACCATGCAGTGGAAGTCAAAATCCTTGTCCGCCAGCAGGTCGGCGATCAACGCCATGTTGGGCGCGCCCACCAGTTGGTTGGCCATCAGCACGCGGCGCACGCCACCGGCATAGGCGGCGCGGGTCTGCACCGCACTGGCCAGGGTGATGCCCCAGGCACCGGCGGCGATCTGGCGTTGGAACAGCGCCGGCATCATGCTCGTCTTGCCATGGGGCGCCAGTTCGGCGCCGCTGTTGCTGACGAAGGTTTGCATCCAGCGGATGTTGTGTTCAAGGGCTTCGCGGTGCAGCACCAGGGCAGGCAGGCTGACGTCACGGACCAAGTGGGCACCGACGGCGGCGGCACCCTTTGCAACGGCATTGATGGCAGACATGAAATGCTCCTATTCGTTGATGCGACGGGCCAGGTTGTTGGCGCTGTCGATCAACACCCGGCGATAGTCGTTGTAGTTTTTCAGCGCATCGGCCCGTGGGGCGACGATGCACAGGGTCGCAATGCTGATGCCCTGCGCGTCCCGTACCGGGGCGGCAAAGCAATGGGTAAAGGTGTCGGCCACACTGTCGAAGGAAAAGAACCCATCGAGGGTGGCCTGACGGATTTGCGCCAGGAAGGTGTCCAGCGGCAAGCGCTGGCCGTCCGGCAGGATAAAGTCGTCGTGGTCGATCAGGTCGATGATCTGCTTGTCGCTCAAATGCCCGAGCAACAGGCGCCCGGACGCGGTCCAGGGGATCGGCGCGTTTTCGCCGATGTCCGAGGAAATGCGAAAGTGCCGCTCGCCCTCACGCATCAGCGCCACCGTGTATTTGCGCCCGTTGAGCAGGCACATCTGCGCGGTTTCGTGGGTCTGGCTGACGATCTCCTGCAAGGCGTGGTCGGCCTCGCGGGTCAGGTCGAAGTGCCGCAGGTGCGCCTGGCCGAGGAAGTACAGCTGGCGGCCGAGGTAGACGTGACCGTCCTTGCCCACGGTTTCGAGGATGCGCCGCTCCAGCAGCGAGGCGACCAGTTCATAGACCGTGGACTTGGGGCTGCCGATGCCGCTGGCAATATCATTCGGGCGCAGGGGCTGGCCGATCTCCTTGAGAAAATCGAGGATATCGAACGCCCGGTCCAGGCCTTTGGCGCGGCGCTTGATGGTGTCTTCGGTCATGGCAGTTTTTGGTCCGGTCATAGTGGTAATGCTGCACAGTGAACCCCTGTGGGAGCGGGCTTGCCCGCGATGGCGGTGGTTCAGTCACCCATGGGTTGCCTGACACTCCGTCATCGCAGGCAAGCCAGCTCCCACATGGGATCTTCGGTGATCTCAAGAGTCGGGCATTTAGCCCTTTTTCTTGTAGGCCACGCAATCGATCTCCACCTTGCAATCCACCATCATGTTGGCCTGCACACAGGCCCGCGCCGGGGCGTGTTCCGGGGTGAAGTATTCGCCGAACACCTTGTTGAAACTCCAGAAGTCGCGCGGGTCTTCCAGCCACACGCCGACACGCACCACGTCTTTCAACTCGTAGCCGGCTTCTTCAAGAATCGCCACCACATTGCGCATGGTCTGTCGGGTTTGCTCGACGATGCCGCCGTTGATGATTTCACCGTCCACCGCTGGCACTTGGCCCGAGACGTAGAGCCAGCCGTCCGCTTCCACCGCGCGGGCGAAGGGACGGGGCTGGCCGCCGCCGGCGGTGCTGCCGGTGCCGTAACGAGTAATGCTCATAAAAATAGCCTCCTGATTAAAAACGAATGTTCTTGAGAAATTCCGCCAGGCGCGGCGACTGTGGGCGTTCGAAAATGTCCTTCGAGCTACCCTGCTCTTCTATACGGCCCTGGTTCATGAAAACGATCTTGTCGGACACTTCATAGGCAAAGCGCATCTCGTGGGTGACCAGCAACATGGTCATGCCCTCTTCCGCCAGGCCCTTGATCACGCTGAGCACTTCGCCCACCAACTCCGGGTCGAGGGCCGAGGTGACTTCGTCGAAGAGCATCAGACTGGGGTTCATCGCAATGGCGCGGGCGATCGCCACACGCTGTTGCTGGCCACCGGAGAGCTGGCCGGGGAAGTGGTTGCGGCGCTCCAGAAGCCCTACGCGGTCGAGCCATTTTTCCGCGAGTGCCACGGCCTCGTCCTTGCCCATTTTTTTGACTTTGAGCAAGCCGAGGGTGACGTTCTGCAACGCCGTCAAATGCGGGAACAGGTTGAACTGCTGGAACGCCATGCCGGTCATGGCGCGATGCTGGGAAATCACCCGCTCGGGGTGGCGCACGCGCTTGCCGCCGATGTCGCTGTAGCCGATGGACTCACCGTCGAGGGTGATCTGCCCGCCCTGGAACTCTTCCAGCAGGTTGACGCAGCGCAACAGCGTGGTCTTGCCCGAACCGCTGGAGCCGATCAACGTGACCACGTTGCCGCGCTGCATGGTCAGGTCGACGCCCTTGAGCACTTCCACCTCGCCGTACTGTTTGCGCAGGCCGCGAATGTTGAGCAACGGTTGCTCGATGTGAGGTTGGTTCATGGCAAGGCCACCCGCTTTTCAATGTAGCGCCCGAATAATTCGATGGCGTAGTTGATGACAAAGAACAGAAACCCGGCGAACAGGTAGAACTCCAGGGTCATGAACGTGCGCGCAATCACTTGCTGGGTACTGAGCAGCAATTCCGCCACGCCGATCACCGACAGCAGGGTCGACGCCTTGACGATTTCCGTGGAGGAATTAACCCAGGTCGGCAGGATCTGCCGCAGCGCCTGGGGCAACAGCACGTAGGCCAGGGACTGCTGGAACGTCAGGCCAATCGCCTTGCCCGCTTCCAATTGCCCACGGGGAATGGCTTGCAGCGCACCGCGCACGATCTCCGACACGTGGGAGCCGCAAAACAGCGTCAAGCCGACCGCACCGGCCTGGAACGCGCTGATCTGCCAACCGAGGGCCGGCAACATGTAGAAACACGCGAGCACCAGCACAAACACCGGCGTGCCACGGATCAAGTCGACATACAGGCGAAACGGCGCACGCATCCAGAACTTGCCGTAGGTCAGGATCAACCCGGCGACAATGCCGATCAGGGTGCCAAAGATAATCGCCAGCGCCGACACATACACACTGGCTTGAAAGCCCGCCCACAGGGTATCCCGGGCGATCCACAACTCATGCAGCCAGCTGGGGGACTCGTACATGGGAACCCTCCTTAACGACGGATCGCCAGACGCTGTTCCAGGTAACGGAGCAGCATGGCAATGAGGTAACAGGCAGCCACGTAGAGCGCGGTCGTGACCAGCCAGGTTTCAATCACCCGGTAGCTTTCGACGTTGATCTTGCGGGCGTAATAGGTCAGCTCCGGCACGGCAATCGCGGCGGCCAGCGAGGTGTCCTTGAACAGCGAGATAAAGTTGTTCGACAGTGCCGGCAGCACGTTGCGCAACATCACCGGCACGGTGATGTAGGCACGGATGCGCCATTCGCCCAGGCCGATGGCCAGGCCGGCTTCACGCAGGCCCTTGGGAATATTCAACAGCCCGGCGCGGAATACTTCGGTCAGGTAGGCACCGGCGTACAACGACAGGGTGATGATGAACGAGGGGATTTTGTCGAGGCGAATCCCCAGCGAAGGCAACGCAAAGTAGATCAACAGGATCAGCACCAGAATCGGCGTATTGCGCACCACCGTCACATACACCGAGGCGAAGATGCGCAACGCACGGTGTTTGGACAGCATGGCAAAGGCCATCAGCAGGCCGATCACGCAGCCGATGGCGATCGACAGCAATGCCAGTTGCAGGCCCAGACCGAGCCCCGCCAGCAAGGTGTCGAAATCGCGCCACACGGCAGCAAAGTTCAACTGATAGTTCATGGTCAGCAGTACCTGATAGGGGCGCCGTCGGCGGCGCCCCGGTTGTCACGAATCACTTGAACTCGACAGGGAAACCAATCGCCGGCTCGGGCAGGTCGACGCCAAACCACTGCTTGAACGAGGCCTTGTAGGTGGGGAATTCCACACCGGTCATGGCTTCGTGCAGGGCGGTGTTGACGAAGTTCAGCCAGTCCTGGTCGCCACGCTTGACCGCGCACGCGTAGGTTTGCGGGCTCCAGGCGTAAACCGGGCTGCGGTAGCGGCCAGGGTTCTGCACCATCAGGTATTTGACCGAAGACTGGTCGGTGGCAGCGGCATCGGCGCGGCCGGAGTTCACCGCCTGGTACATCAGGTCGACGCTGTCGTACTGGTCGACCTTGGCCTTGGGCAGCGCCTGGTGCACCAGTTCTTCGGCGTACACGTTTTGCAGCACAGCCACGGTCACGCCGTCGCCGGCGGCTTGCAGGTCTTCGATTTCCTTGTATTTGCTGTTGTTGGGCAACAGCAGGCCCACGCCTTCGCGGTAGTACGGCAGGGTAAACGCGACCTGCTGCGCACGGCTGGCGGTGACGGTAATGAACTGGCAGCTCATGTCGACCTTGTCGGTCAGCAGGTTGGGAATCCGCGCGTCGGACGACTGCACCACAAACTCGACCTTGCTTGGATCGTTGAACAATCCTTTGGCGACAATGCGCCCGATGTCGATATCAAACCCTTGCAACTTGCCATCCGCTCCCTGGAAGTGCCACGGCGCATTGGTACTGCCTGTACCCACGATCAGATGCCCACGCTTGAGCACGTTATCGAGCTTGCTGTCCGCCGCCTGCACGAGGCTTGCGAGGGAAGCCGATGCGGCGAAGAGAAAAACACACGCTTTGAACACGGAAGGTCGGTGATGCATGACAAGCACTCCAGGGGTTGTGTATTCCGCTATACCGGAACCTAGTATGTAACAACGGAATAGACAGCAGAAAGTGTGCCACACGCCGTAACAGAAAAACACGCAGGGAATAAATTCATTACAAATCAGCAAGATAAATCGTTGCTGACGATACGGCGTTACGCCAGCACCTGCGGTCAACCTGCTACCCCAGGCCCCACAGTGCGGTGACAGGCCCCAGCCGAGTGCGCTACAACAGCGTTACCGCGCACCGTTGCAGTGCGCACGCACCATGGAAAAATCCCCATGCTGGACTAGCCTTTGCACATCCCCGCCGACAAGGACCGCACCCCGATGAAGCTCAGCCTCACCCTGGTTATATGTTCCTGTCTGATCGCCACCAGCGCCTGGGCCGGCAACGACCGGCGCGACTGCAAGATCGAACTGCGCAAGCTCAACGAAGCCTTGAGCACCAACTACACCAGCCAGAACCATCACGGCTACCGCCAAGCCAAGGCCTCGCGGGACAACCTGGAATACAAGAAATGCGCAAATCAGGCACGCAAGGCACGCGAGCGTCTGGAGCGTGATGCCAACCTGTGAAGGTTGACAGTAGACGGTAGCGAATCCTCGATTTAGCGTTGGCACTCAACTGACGCCACGCAGGAGCGCCACCGTCATGGGACTTGCCACCGCAACGATTGCCAATGCCGAGGACTACCAACGGGTATTGAGTTCTCCACATCCGGTGTTTCTGCTGTTTGTTTCCGCCCACTGCCCTGCATGCACCGAAGCCGTGCCGCTGTTTGAAAGGGTTGCCGCCAGATACCCCAACGTCGTGAGCATGGTGCTTGACTGTGCACAAACCCCAAGGCATCCCGAGGTCACGGGCACTCCGACCGCGCTGATCTATTTCAACGGGCAACTGAAAGAGACACTCAAAGGCTTCGGCCCCTTGGAAGATCAGGCACAACTCGTGGAGGATACCTTCGCCCGCTACGCCAGTTAGCCCTTGCACGGCCCTGACAGACGTCTACGCTGCTCAATGCAGTCTCAGCCGAGCCAGGGTCAGCAATGTTCAAGACCATTGAAGCCGAAGTCCTCAAGAAACTCCCCTCACCCGCCTTGCAACTTGAGTTCGCCCAGCACGATTTCGAGCGACTCAAGCCTTTCTGCCTGTTGATCTACCTCGCCAGCATCAGCATCTGGCTGGTGTTCAACCTGATCGTCAGCTTTCGCGGCGGCCAGGGTTTTACCTTCTATTCGGTGATATTTCTCAGCGCGCTGTTGATCACCACGCTGGTACTGGCCTTCAACACCCAGGTGCGCCACTTCCAGTGGATCAACCTGATTTTCGTCAGCATCATCGCCATCGGCATCCGCCTGGTGATCGAAGGCCTGCCCATGGACCTGCACCCCGGCTGGCTGATCCTCGGCGCGTCGACCATCCTCTACAGCGCATCCGTACTGCCGTTGAGCCGCTGGGCATTCGCCGCCACGCTGGTGATCACCTGGGTGGTGCTCAACCCGTTCTACCTCACCGAAACCTCGGTGCTGGAAGTCAAAGGCACCACGGTGTTCTTTTATTCCAGCTTTCTCAGCCTGCTGACCCTCTACAGCTTCCTCAAGCTGCGCCAGGTCAAGCTGAGCAACTACATCATGGCCAAGCTGCTGCTGGACCAGGCCTACGTGGACACACTGACCGACATCCCCAACCGCCGCTCCTTCATGGCCAGCGCCGGGCAAAAACTCGCCCACCAGCCACGCGCGCACGACCACTACCTGGCGATGATCGACATCGACAATTTCAAGAAAGTGAATGACCGGTTCGGCCACGACGTCGGCGACGATGTACTCAAGCGTGTCGCCAATGACATCCGCGCGGTGATGAGCCAATACGACTATGCGCGCCTCGGCGGCGAAGAATTCGCTATCTACCTGGCAGGCGTACGCCGCGAAGACGCGGCGCAGTTGGCGGAGCAGTTGTGTGCCCAGGTGCGGGCGGACGCCAGCCAACACCCGGTGACCATCAGCATCGGCCTGGCCCGGGTGGAGGATGGCGAAACCCTGAACCAAGTGCTGGTCAAGGCGGACCAGGCGTTGTATGTGTCAAAACATGCGGGCAAGGACCGCTTTACGTTTCACGCACCATAGCCACCTGGGTCACCCGCCGCTCCTCGACGGCCGCCACGGTCAGGCGCCAGCCCTCGTACACAAGGCTGTCGCCCACCACCGGCAAGCGGTCCAGCAGGCTCATCACCAGGCCGGCGAGGGTCTGGTAGTCCTCGGTCGCCGTGGCGTTGAAGCCGGTGCGCTGGCGGATCTGGTTGAGGTTGAGGGCGCCGTTCACGCGAAAACCTGCACCGTCCTCGACAATGTCCGGCCCCTCGATTTCACTGGCGTCGGGCAGTTCACCGGCGATGGATTCGAGAATATCGGTCATGCTCAACACGCCCATGAAGTCACCGAATTCGTTGATCACAAAGGCGATGTGGGTGGATTCCTGGCGCATCTGCTCCAGGGCATTGAGCACCGAGAAACTCTCCAGCAGGTTGATCGCCCGGCGTGCCAGATGCTCCAGGTTCGGCTCGTTGCCGGCCAGGTACTCCTTGAGCAGCTCCTTCTTGTGCACGAAACCCAGGGGTTCATCCACCGCGCCATTACGGATCAACGGCAGGCGCGAGTAGGACGAATGCATCAGTTTCAGGCGAATCGTCTCGGCGTCGTCCGCCAAGTCGATGCAGTCCACCTTGGCCCGTGGCGTCATCAACGTGCGGATCGGCCGCTCGGCCAATTGCAGCACGCCACTGATCATCACGCGCTCGCGGCGATCAAACAGCGGGCCTTGCGTGGTATCCGGCTCGCCCAACAGGTCGGCCACCTCTTCACCCACCTCTTCCACCGCCAGGCTACGGCCGCCGAGCAAGCGCATCACCGCATGGGCGGTGCGCTCACGTACCGGCAACACGCCTTGCGCCGACTTCTTGCGACGAGCGCGGGCAATCTGGTTGAACACTTCGATCAGGATCGAGAAACCGATGGCCGCATACAGGTAGCCCTTCGGAATATGGAAACCCAGGCCTTCGGCGGTCAGGGCGAAACCGATCATCATCAAGAAGCCCAGGCAGAGCATGATCACCGTCGGGTGCGCATTGACGAAGCGGGTCAACGGCTTGCTCGCGACAATCATCACGCCTATGGACACGATAACCGCGATCATCATCACCGCCAGCTCATCCACCATGCCCACGGCGGTAATCACCGCATCGAGGGAGAACACAGCGTCGAGCACCACGATCTGCGCCACGATCGGCCAGAACATCGCGTAGGCCGCATTGCCGCTGCGTTGGGCGACGTGGCCTTCGAGGCGTTCGTGCAACTCCATGGTGGCCTTGAACAGCAGGAACACACCACCAAACAGCATGATCAGGTCGCGGCCGGAGAAGCTCTTGTCGAACACCTCGAACAGCGGCTGGGTGAGGGTCACCAACCACGAAATACTCGCCAGCAGGCCCAGGCGCATCAGCAATGCCAGGGACAAACCGATCAAGCGCGCACGGTCACGCTGCTCGGGTGGCAGTTTGTCCGCGAGGATCGCGATAAACACCAGGTTGTCGATACCCAGCACCAGTTCCAGCACAATCAAGGTCAACAGGCCGAGCCAGGCCGTTGGATCCGCTAACCATTCCATTTATAGAGTCTCTTTGATTCGAAGTTCAGAATGCCAGGCACAGCAATGCGCGGTCAGTGGACCGGGACAAGGTTAGCAGTCGGAATACGGGATGCTTCAGCGGGAACGGCAGCAGCGGATGTCTTGGGGAAAGACGACTGGGGGGCTCCGAGAGGGTGTTCATGCAAATCCTGCGATAAAAAAGGACTTGAATCGTACAGCCGAAAGGTAAATTTCCTACAGTGCAAAACTATTACAAGATCTGTAGTCGTGTTCAGCGCGCCGCTTTTACCTGCTGGATAAACCGCGCGACCGCCGGTGCTTTTTCAAACCGGCGGTGAATCAGCGACAGCCACGACGACGCGTCATTGCCTTGAATGGGGCGGTACAGCACATTCGGCAGCGTCACATGCCCCACCACCGACGCCGGCACCACCGCGACGCCCTGCCCCAGCGATACCAGCGCCAGCACCGCGACCAAGCCACCCGGCTGCGGCCCCAGGCGCGGCGCATAACCGCCCTGGGCGGCGACGTGCAGCGTACCGCTGATCTGCTCCGGGAGGATAAAGGTCTCGTTTTGCAGGTGTTCGCAGCCGATGGCCTTCAACCCCAACAGCCAGGAACCCTGCGTCAGCGCCAAAACAAACCCTTCACTGTCCAGGCGTATCGCTTCGACACCGTCGGGCAAGGTCATGGGCGAGCGGACGTAACCAATATCAAACCGCCCATCCGCCACCGCGCCTGGCAATGCGGCCATGGCGCATTCGCGCACATTCACGCTCACATCGGGAAACGCCTGACTGAACGCCTGCATCTGCCGCTGCAGCACGCCGCCATACACCGCCGACGCCACATAACCCAGTTCGATATGCCCGATATCACCGCGCCCGGCCCGTTGGGCGTGGCGCTGGGCGCATTCGAATTGGCGCACGGTGGCTTCGGCTTCCTGCACCAGTGCCGCGCCCGCTTCGGTCAGGCTGACTTCGCGCTGCTGACGGATAAACAAGCGCGTGCCCAATGCGGTTTCCATGTCCTGGATCTGCCGGCTCAAGGTCGGCGGGGCAATGCCCAGTTGCTCGGCGGCGCGGGTAAAGTTGCGTTGCCGGGCGACGGCCAGGAAGTAGCGAAAATGACGGATTTCCATCGCAGGATTAGCTCAAAGGTAATGAAGTTCTTATTGCTACCTAACAAAGGCAACGTTGGACGGCGATAAGCTGGGCCTATCCTAACAGCCAGAGAGCCTTTGCGATGCCTTGCGATTTCACACCTACCATTGCCTCCCGGGTAATCTACCCATGAGGCCCGTCAACCCGCGCTTGACGTTGCTCACCGCCTCCGGCGTCTGCTCGCTGATTGTGCTCGACACCAATATTGTCGCCGTCACCCTGCCGAGTATCGCCCGCGACCTGGGGGCCAATTTCGCCGATATCGAGTGGGTCGTCAGTGCCTATATGCTGGCCTTCGCCGCACTGCTCTTGCCGGCCGGCAGCCTTGCCGACCGCTTCGGGCGCAAGAAAACCCTGGTCTGGGGCCTGAGTATTTTCATCCTCGCGTCCATCGGCTGCGGCGCCGCGCCCAGCGCGTTGTGGCTGGACATCGCCCGCGCCGTCAAAGGCGTCGGCGCGGCGCTATTGCTGACGTCGGCCCTGGCCTCCATCGGCCATACCTTCCACGATGAAGTGGAGCGCGCCAAAGCCTGGGCGTTCTGGGGCGCGTGCATGGGCGTGGCGATGACTGCTGCACCTACCCTTGGCGGCTTGATCACCGAGTACCTGGGCTGGCGCTGGATTTTCTACCTCAACCTGCCCGTGGGCCTGGCACTGATGGCGCTGGTGCTGCGCGCCATCCCGGAATCCCGCGATACCCAGTCGGCCCGCCTTGATCCCTGGGGCAGCCTGGCGTTCAGTGCCAGCCTGCTGTGCCTGATCTGGGGGCTGATCGAGGCCAACCGCATCGGCTGGGACAGCCCGCTGACCTATGCGCGCCTGCTGGCTGGCGCGGTGCTGCTGGGGGTGTTTGTACTGGTCGAACGCGTGCAGCAACGGCCCATGGTGGACCTGCAACTGTTTCGCCACCCACGCTTTATCGGCGCCTTGCTCGGGATGTTTGCCTACGCCGGATGCGCGCAAGTGATGATGACGCTGCTGCCCTTCTACCTGCAGAACGGCCTGGGATTTTCCGCCATCGCATCGGGCCTGGGCATGTTGCCGTTCGCCCTGACCATGCTGGTTTGCCCCCGCATCGGCGCGCGCCTGGCGGGGCGTTTTACCCCTGCAACGATGATGGCCGCCGGCTTGACCCTGGTGGGCTGCGGCAACCTGCTCAGCGCGTGGGCGGTGAATGTCGGCGGGTACGTGCCCTTCGCATTGGCCATTGCGGTCACAGGGGCCGGCGCGGGCTTGCTCAATGGCGATACGCAGAAAAACATCATGGCCTGCGTACCGCGCGACCGCGTCGGGATGGCCTCGGGGATGAGTACCACCATGCGTTTCAGCGCAATCATGCTGGCCATTGGCGTGTATGGGGCGTTGTTGAGCAGCCACAGCGAGCAATTGTTGGGGGCGAGTATCGGTGCGCAGTGGCAGGACCAAGTGGCCGGGATCGCGTCGCGGGTGGTGGCGGGTGATATGCCAGCGGCGATGGGGTTGTTGCCGGCGTCGGCGAGGGCCGATGTGCAGCCGCTGGCACAGCAGGCGTTTATCGGGGGGTTCGGCGGGGTGTTGTGGGTGGCGGGATGGTTGGGGTTGTTGCTGTCTCCGATACACATCTGACGCTGCCGACGATGAGGGTTGTGTAGAACGTTGTGGGCGGGGGGCTAATAAACAAACAAGGAGACCTCACTTAGCTGAGAGGAGCTCGACTTCATGACAGAGTAAGACACAATGCTTTTCATGGGCGAGCGATGACGGCACTATCACCACACCTG